>JBNGCT010000056.1:0-10592 GCA_049974965.1 Thermovirgaceae bacterium | reverse complement strand
GACCAGGGCCTCAAGTGGCTGCAGAAATACCTCAGCCCGAAAACGCGCGCCATCCGCCTGGCCAAAAAGGCAGAGCGGGAAGAACTGCAGAGAGCCTCCGCATGATAAGGCGGAGAATATACGAAAGGAGTTGTTGCGCATGAGAAATTTCCTGAAAGTGTGTTGCATCACGCTGCTCGCCATTTCGGTGGCAGTCGTCGGAGGTTTCGGAACCGCTGCCATGGCAGCCGACCAGGATCCTCTCGAATATAAGGGGTCCATCAGGGTCGGGGCCCAGACGGTGAACGAATCCATCATCCTTGCCTGGATGGCCAAGCTGCTTCTCGACGAATACACCGGTCTCAAGGTGGACATCAACACAGAGTTCGCGGCGTCCTCGGTGCTCCACCAGGCCATGGCCCAGGGGGAACTCGACGTTTATCCCACCTGGACGGGCACCCAGCTGACGGGGATCCTCCGCTACGAAGGGCCGAACCTCACAGGCGAGGAGACCTTCAAAAGGGTCAAGGAAGGTTTCGAGAAGAACTTCAACATGACCTGGGCCAAGCCTTTGGGCTTCAACAACACCTACGTCATCGCCGTGCGGCGCGAGACCGCAGAAAAATACGGCCTCGAAAAGGCCTCGGACCTCAAGGATGTGGCCGGCAAGATGAAGCTCGGCTCCGACGAAAACTTCGATTCCAGGCCCGACGCCTACCCCGGCTGGTCCGAAACCTATGGCATAGAGTTTGACAAGGTCCTTCCCATGCAGTACTCCATGATGTACCGGGCCATCGCCAACAACGAAGTGGACGCCATCGCGGCCTATTCCACGGACTCACGGATCGCCAAACTCGACCTGGTGATGCTGCAGGATAACAAGGAATTCTTCCCCAACTACAGCGCCGCCTATGTGATCGACATGGACACCCTTGAGGAGTACCCCGCCATTCTTCCCATCCTGGAAAAACTCAGCGGGAAGATCGACGAGGCTACCATGTCGGCTCTGAACGGTCGTCATGACGACGGCGAAGAACCGGAAGACATCGCCGACGAATTCCTCAGGGAAATCTGCCTGTTGAAGTAACCTGGCCGAAAACGAAGAAAACGAAACACCAGGGGCCGCCCCGACGAGGGCGGCCTTTTTTTCATTAGCGCTTTGCCTTGAACCGGCTTCCATGATAGGCTGTAAAAACGAAAATCCTTCGAAAAATGCGAGGCGATACACCATGTCAATGAAAGATATCTTTGAAAAGGGCGGGAAGGACTTCAAGCTGCCCTCTTTCAAATTCAAAAAGAGCCTCTGGGTCATCCTGGGGCTTCTGATCCTCTCCTTCGTTCTCTTTCCGGCCTTTGCCCGGTTCTATACGGACTATCTCTGGTTCGGCGCCCTTGACCTGACTGGCGTCTTCTGGACGCGGATAATTCCCCAGTGGATCCTCTTCGCCGTCGCCACTGCGGCGGCTTTCCTGATCTTCGCATTCAGCTGGAACAGGGCCCGCAGGGGTGCGAAAAAGCTCGACGCCAACGGGGAGAGCCCCTTGCACGCAAGGGGCTCGGGGATCATCGTCCTCGCCGCCGCGGTCCTGCTCGCCGTCATGAACGGTCTCGGCGTCAGGGGCGAGTGGGCCATGGTCCTGCGCTTTCTGAACCGGACACCCTTCGGACATGCCGACCCCATTTTCGGCAAGGATGTGGGGTTCTATGTCTTCGAACTCCCCTTCTTCTCATTCCTCCAGGACTGGCTTTTGGGAGTTCTGATCACGGCGCTGCTGGGCTCGGCGGTGATCTACGTCATCGGCTGGCTCCCCAAAATCCGCGAAGAAAACCGCTTCTCCTTCCCCCCACAGGCCAGGCGCCAACTGACATTCATGGGCGCCCTCGCCGTCTTCGCCTGGGGGGCGGGCTTCTGGATCGAACGGTTCGACCTGCTTTTCTCCGCCTCGGGGGTCGTCTTCGGTGCGGGCTACACCGATATCCACGCGCGGCTTCTGGCCATCAACATCATGCTGGCTTTGTCGGTGATCGTGGGTGCGCTGCTTCTTCTGAACATCTTCAAGCGGACCTGGAAGATGGCGGCCATCGCCGTGGTCCTTCTGGTCGCCACCAACATCGTCATCATGGGCATCTACCCCGGCATCGTCCAGAAGTACATCGTCGTACCCAACGAGTTCCAGAAAGAGCAGCCCTACATCCGCTACAACATCGACAACACCCTCAAGGCCTACGGAATCGATTCACTCAAAATTGTCGACTATGCCCCCGAGACAACGGTGACGGCTGAGGACATCGACAAGGACGAGGACATCATCAGGAATATCCGCCTCTGGGATTACCGGCCGCTTCTGAGGTCCTACAAGCAGCTCCAGGAGATCCGGTCCTACTACGACTTCGAGGACGTGGACATCGACCGCTACACCTTTGGCGAAACCTACAGGCAGGTCATGCTCTCCACCAGGGAACTTGACCTCGGCCAGCTCCAGAGCCCGTCCTGGGTGAACATGCATCTTGAATTCACCCATGGTTACGGCATCGCCATGAACCCCGTCAACGAAGTCGACAGGGAAGGCAAGCCGGTTTTCTTCATCAAGGACCTGCCGCCCGAGATCAATGTGCCCCTGACCATCGACCGTCCCCAGATCTACTATGGGGAAAAACAGCAGCCCTATGCTCTGGTCATGACAAAGACCAAGGAATTCGATTACCCAATGGGAAGCGCCAACGTGCGGACCACCTACGAGGGAACCGGCGGGGTACCAGTCGGATCGATACTGCGGCGCCTCGCCTTCGCCGTGCGCTTTGCCGATTCCCAGATCCTCTTCACCGACGCTATCCTCCCCGAAAGCCGGATCATGTTCCACCGGAGCGTCGGCGAACGGATCAGGAAGGTCGCGCCTTTTCTGGTATACGACAACGATCCTTACATGACAGTCCAGGAAGGAAGGCTCGTCTGGATGCAGGACGCCTACACCATCACCGACAGCTTCCCCTATTCCGAGCCGGTGAACATCACCGGGGGGCGGATCAACTACATCAGAAACAGCGTCAAGATCGCCGTTGATGCCTATAACGGCAAGATGACCTTCTACGTGGCGGACCCGGAAGACCCGCTTATCAAGACCTGGGCAAAAATCTTCCCGGACCTGTTCACGCCCATGGAGGAAGCGCCTGACTCCTTCTGTGCCCACCGGCGGTACCCGAAAGGGCTTTTCGGCATTCAGAGCGAAATCTTCAGGACCTACCACATGTCCGACGCCAACACCTTCTACAACAAGGAAGACGTCTGGGAATTCCCCGAAGCCGGCGTTTCGGGGACTCTGGAAGCCTACTATCTCGTGATGCGTCTCGCCGACGAGGACAAGGCCGAATTCATGCTGATTTCGCCCTTCACACCAAGCGGCCGCGACAACATGATCGCCTGGATCGCCGGACGGTCGGATCCACCAAACTATGGAGAACTTTTGGTCTACAAGTTCCCCAAACAGCAGCTCATCTACGGGCCAAGGCAGGTGGAAGCCCTCATCGACCAGACGCCGGAGATTTCGGCCCAGATATCTTTGTGGAGCCAGCGGGGTTCCGACGTCATCAGGGGAAATTTGCTTGTCATTCCAATGGGTGAATCGCTGCTTTATGTGCAGCCTCTCTACCTGCGGGCCACCAACAGTGACTTGCCGGAACTCAAACGGGTCATCGTCTCTTCGGGTGGACGTGTCGCCTGGGCCGAAAACCTCGACGACGCTCTTGAAAATCTCTTGGGCAGCAGGCCGATCGCCGCTCCCGAACCTACTGAAGAAGGCGGCATCGAGATCGACGAAGGAGCAATGGTTTCGCCCGAAATTCCGGAGGGCTCGCCGGCTGAACTTTCCCTCAGGGCCCAGGAGCACTTCGAGGCGGCCCAAAGGGCGGCTAACCGTGGAGACTGGGCCAGGTACGGCGAGGAACTTGAAAGCCTGCAACGGATCATCAGGCAACTCGTGGACGTCACCGGCGGTGTGTCCGGGGAGACACCGTAGAAAACTCTTTTTTGCGAAAATGACTCACAGAATCACACAAAAAAGGGAGCCGGCTTGAAGCCGGCTCCCTTTTTTGTCCCATCGGACTGGCCTTTATTCCGCAAACAGAAGCGTCAAGCTCTCGATCCGTTTCAACAGGGCCCCTTCAGGGTCGGCCTCGGGGAGCTCCTTCCCCGGCTCCAGGGAGGTAAAGACCGTCCGGCCGACCACCCGCCTGCCTTCTCTCCCACCCTCGGACGTCCTGATTCCCCAAAAGGTGTGAAATATGACAATCTCGCCCCTGAATGTCCCGACGTACAGCATGACATGGCCGGGCATCCACAGGAGTGTCCGGAATGGAGCACCCTCCTCAAGAATGCGCTTTCTTTTCTCTTCCCCCGTGAGGCCGGTGAGGCCTATCCGTTCACCGCGCTCCGCCTGGTCCGATGAATGCCTCCCGAGCCACAGGCCAAAGGGGGCGAAAAGGTCCCGGAGCGTGGCGGAACAGTCCCGGTGCCCGTAACTCCCTCCCCAGCCGTAGGGTTCGCCCGTCATGAAAGACATGATTTTCGAAATGTTCCAGGGGGTGTATTCCAGGGGAAAGACGTCGAAGGCCCCCCGGGGCACTGCGACGCTTGTTGCCTCCGCCCTCCCGCCCTTCCCGCGGAGGGGGGCGAGGACCCTCCGGACCCCCTCAGGATCCACGGGCTCCGCCAGGGGCAGCAAACCGCCGATTCCGGTTCGAAAGAGAAACCCCCCATCACAGGAGGCAATGGGCACATCCCAGGCTAGAACCGCCGCCATGGGACGGGACATCCAGTCCTGGACAAAATCCTCGCCGACAAAGGCCGAATCACGCACATCGATCCACCCGGCCGCCTGGGGCGATTCCACGAAGGCCCAGTCACCGTCTTGTGACAGGTGGCTGACGAACAGGGGCTCCCCCGGCTTGAGTGCCGTCTGCTGGAGATAGTCGAAGGGAAAGCCTTCACCGGGAATCGAGGGGTCCCGGAACAGGGGCTCCCCGGTGGGGAAGTTTCTCAAGTCCGCCTCCCGCACGGTGATCGCCCGTTCGTTCAGGGTCCCGTAGGCATCCATCCTGGCCTGCTCTCTCATCGAGGCAAACCAGTCCCCCCCGGGCGTCCTAAGGTTGGCCCCGACGAGGGACAGGTCCCCCGGCGTAAAGGCATCCCAGGCCCACATGACGGCCTTCTTCTCATGGACGGGCCCGGACCTGGACCAGGGGGCGAAAAACCGTTCCCGAAACGCCCGGGCCTGGGCGGCCGCTGTCACGGAATCAATCAGGGGGACGCCGGGACGCGCTGTCAGGTACCGGAAGGGACTCTGGGGTAACCTTTTGAGGTCGCTGATGACGGCATCAGGTTCGGCGAAGGCGGCTCCGGCGGACAAAAAAAGGATGGCGCAGAGCATTGCAGCGATCATGATCCTGTTCATGGCGAGATTTCACACTCCCGTCATCAAACTCGGCTTTCCTTGTGACAAGGCACATTTCCGTGGGATAATACCAGTGCGCTTTGCCGAAGGAAACCAGTCCGGCCGACAGACCGGACAGCCCGAAAGGGAGGCAGGTTCATGACCGGCCTTGAAGAACAGTTCGTCATCCTCCTCAAAGTGTCACTGGCCATTGTTTTGGGCGGAGTCATCGGCCTTGAGAGGGAAATGATCGGGAAGCCCACGGGAATGCGCACCCATATGCTCATCGGCGGTGCCTCGGCGCTTTTCACGTCCCTGGGGACGGTCATCGTGAACTACTACGGGACGGTCACCTGCGTCGGCCTCGTCCAGGCGGACCCGGTAAGGGTCATCCAGGCCATCGTCCTGGGAATCAGCTTTATCGGCGCCGGGACGATCCTCCAGCACCAGGAACGCCGCAAGGTCATCTACCTCACCTCCGCGGCGTCCATCCTTTTCACGGCGGCCATCGGCATCGCGTCGGCCCTCGAACAATACCTCATCGCCTTCGGCTGCGTCGCCGCTGTGTGGGTCGTTAACCGCGGCCTGCGCTACTTCGACAAGAAGATCCTGAAACAGCGGCGCTCGCCGACACAGACAAAAGAGATCCCCCCGGAATAACCCCGCGGGGGAAACGCCTTCGCGCGGATTGCTATTCCTCCAGAAAGCGCTCCAGGTCCTTCACGTCAAAGGCATGGGTGAAGGCTGTTTCCCTCGTGATGCGCCCTTTCCGGAAGAGTGCCGCCAGGGAGTGCTCCATGAGCTGCATGCCCTCGGAGGTGTTGGTGGCCATCACATTCCTGACCTGTTCCGGACGGCCCTCCTTGATGAGGTTCCGCACGGCGTAGTTCGCCACGAGAACCTCGGCGGCCAGCACCCGCTTCCCGTCGACGGTGTTGATGAGCTGCTGGCTGCAGACGCCGATCAGGATGTTCGAAAGCTGGTTCCGCACCTGGTTCTGCTGGTAGGGCGGGAAAATGTCGATGATCCGGTCGATGGTCCCCGGCGCGTCCTGGGTGTGCAGCGTGGCCAGCACCAGGTGCCCCGTCTCGGCGGCGGTGATGGCCGACGAAATCGTCTCCAGGTCCCGCATTTCACCGATCATGATGACGTCCGGGTCCTGGCGGAAAACCCTCCTGAGCCCCTCGTGGAAACCTGCCGAGTCCCGGCCCATCTCCCGCTGGTCGATCAGGGCCTCCTTCGGCTCGAAAACGTATTCGATGGGATCCTCCAGGGTAACGATGTGGAGCTTGCTCCGGCTGTTGATGTCCTCGACAATGGAGGCAAGCGTCGTTGACTTGCCGTGTCCCGTGGGACCCGTAATCAGGATGAGGCCGCGCCGTTTCTTGGCAAACCGCGAGATGATCCACGGAAGACCCAGATCCTGCATGGACGGGATCTTCGATTTGACGTGCCTGACGGCCATGGAGGGCATGCCCATGGCCATGTAGGAATTGATCCTGAACCGCTCGCCCCCGAGAATGGGAAAGACAAAGTCGGCATCACCCTTCTCCCTGTACTCGCGGTATCTTTCGGGACTCAAAATCTGCTCGACGTAGCTGAAGATCTCCTCGGCTTCGAGGGGATCCATATGGGTAAAGCGATAGAGGTGCGTATCCAGAAGGCGGACAAAGGCTGGGAAACCCGCTTTCAGGTGCAGATCGCTGGCCTCCAGCTCAACCATGGTCGTCACCATCTGGGTAAAGTCCCTCGGGGCACCCGGCGCGTTGAACTCGGGATAGCCGACGGGGAAATCGTATTGATCCATCATGAATTTCGGTGCGCCTGCGGAGCTGAACGCAACGTACTCGGCCCTTTGTATCGCGTCCAGGGGATGACGGGGCTGGTCCTTTTGTGATGTCATCTGCCCTGCTCCTTTCGTAAATGACGAAGTCAATTCACTGCATCCGGCTTTAAAACGCGTGATGCACAGTCATGATGAACTGATAAAGCACGATTGTCAATAATGAATATATCTTTCAGTTGTTAATTTTCCAGACCCTTCGTTTTATTTCACCATTAGTGTACCATTATTTTGTGAAGCCCCCCATGCCGCTTCGCAGAACCCGACCCAAGGAGGCCCTGGAAGAAATGATTCTGACGGAAAGCGTCGTGAAAAGGTGCCTGGACGTGATAGAAAAGGACATCCTTCCCCAGACGAAACAGGCCGTCACCGAAGGTCACAACATCTTCGGCGGGGCGGTGCTTTTGGCAAAGGACCTCTCCCTCGTCACGGCGGGAACGAACCGTAGAGGCCTGAACCCCCTATGGCACGGCGAGATCGTCACCATCGGGAATTTCTATGCCATGACAGACCGGCCCGACCCGAAAGACACGGCCTTCCTCTGTACCCACGAACCCTGTTCGATGTGCCTTTCGGCCCTTGCCTGGTGCGGTTTCCCAAAAGTGCTTTATCTTTTCGGTTACGAGGAGACCCGCGATGACTTCGCCATGGCAGGCGATCTCGACATCCTGGCTGAAGTTTTCGCAACCACCGTCCCGACCCGGGAAAACCGCTATTTCCGGATGCAGTCCCTCCAGGAGGCCGCAAGCGGCTTCGACAATCCCCGTCCCTGGTTCGACCGGATCGAAGCGATCCGGGACGCCTACAAGGCCCTTGTCCCCCTGGTGCTTTCCAGCGACAGCCTTCACAATTGAAACCCGGGAGCCGACAGGGAAAGGCAAAAACAACAGGCCCGGAGGCATCTTTCTCAAAGGATGCTCCGGGCCTTTCGTTCACCTGCTGAGCGAAGAGCTCTTCCTAAAAGGGCTCGAAGCCCATTTCGGCCATAAAATCCCTGTGCAGGGCGCTGTATTGTTCGTTGATCATCTGTTGGTGCCCGCCTTCCCATTCAGCGAGCATCTCGAGTATCTTTCGCCCTTTTTCATCATCCACGTTGTTCGCGGCGTTCCGGTAGAAATTTCTGAAATCCGTCTCGATGGCCATGGCCATCCGAAGCACCCCCATATCGCCCGTCAGCTCACCGATCGGGGGCTCCGCCTGTGTCCCGGCCTTCTTCGAGGATATGATCTTTGACCCGGCCGTTTCCTCTACAGGAAGTTCCGCCGCCTTGTCCCAGCTTTTGTTTCGCTCGATACTCTCCTTCTGCTTCAAAAGAAAATCGTAGTGGCCCTTTTCCCATTCAGCGAGATTCGCCACAAGCTGTCTCGTCTCCGCCTGGACGACTTTCTCCAGTGATTCGAGGTAAAAATCCCTCGCCTCGAGTTCCATCTTCATGGCGAATTCGAGAATCTTCGCCGCCGATTCCATGGCCTGCACCTCCCCCTGAAACATTGCCCCTATGACTGATCAAACAGGCTGATGAGATTGCAATGCCATTGTACAGGATTTCAGAAAGCGCCGGGAGATATCCGGATACGGCCATCGCCTTTTTTGAAATGGCCGATCTTCGCCGACCTGGAGAACCCCCGCGATCTGCAGAAAGCAAGCAGGGCATCCGCCTGTTTTGCCTCAACAGCCAGCAAAAGGCCTCCTGAGGTCTGGGCGTCGAACAGCACATCCACCGTTTCGGCCGCGATCCCCCCGAGCCCGTCGAAGCGGTGCTCGTAGAGCTCCCTGTTCCGGTAGGTCCCCGCAGGGACAAGGCCGATGGCCGCCTTTTCAGCCGCCCCCGGCAGAAACGGAAGGGACGGGACATCAAGAGCCACGTCCAGTTCCTTTTCCGCCAGCATATCCAGAAGGTGTCCTGCAAAGCCGAATCCCGTCACATCGGTGCAGGCCGAAACGGCCCGGTAGAGGTCCTCCGGAAGGTGCCGCGGCAGGTCATTCAGTGCCGTCATGGACTCCACGGCGGCTTCCACCTCGCCGGGTTCGTCCATCTCCGCCTGCAGGGCCGTTATGATCATGCCCGTCCCCAGGGGCTTCGTCAGAATCAGGGCATCACCGGGCCCCGCCCCCGTCACCCGCCAGATCCGGTCACGATCGACCTCTCCGTACACGGTGAGACCGTATTTTGGCTCCTCGTCCTCGACGCTGTGGCCGCCGGCGAGTACCGCCCCCGCCGCGAGGACCCGTTCCTGCCCGCCCTTGAGGATATCCCGCAGGACCTCCACGGGCTCGCAGTTGACTGGAAAACCCGCCACATTGAGGGCCACCACGGGAGTCCCGCCCATGGCGAAAACATCACTCAGGGCATTGGCCGCCGCCACCTGTCCGAAGATATAGGGATCATCCACCACGGGAGTGATGAAATCCACCGTCAGGATTCCGGCCCGTTTTTCGTCAAGGATCCAGAGCGCCCCATCCTCCCCGTGCTCCCATCCCGCAAGAAGTCTGTCCCCGGCTGGAAGCACCAGGTCTTTCAATATGGTCTCAAGGTCCGCCGGACCTATTTTTGCCGCTCACCCGCTCGAATGGGACAGTTCGGTCAAACGCACATCCTGTCACCTGCCTTTTTTGGCGGTTTTTTCATCCCGGCGGTCCGATCCGCGCGGGAAAACCCGTATACCCAAACCCTTCCGTTCAAAAAGCTCCGGTGGAAAGGGTTACCTTTTACCCTGTTTCCTTTTTAAGTATGACCCTGAATCCGCCGTCGGGCAATTCCTCGGCATCCACGGCCCAACCCCTGCTTCCGGCGAAACGGCCCACGTTCATCCGTGACGTCATGGTGTCGACCAAAACGTGTATTTCGCCGAAAGGCACCTTGTCGATAGCCTTTTTCGTCTCCAGGACCGGTTGCGGGCACGAAAGCCCCCTGGCATCAACGGTTGCCGGTTCACTCATTCTTCGCTCACCCTTTCGTGTTTCCTATATCTTTTCCCTCATCAAAAAGCCCACCGACAGGCAAAACAAAATGCCTGTGACCGTCGCCGCCGGACCGAAAGGCCCCGGCCCGGCCGGGGAACTGGCCAGGCTGAAATTGTGCGCGATTCCGGCACCGACAAGCATACCCAATATGAAAACCGCCGCGTCACCGTCACCCTCGCCGCTCATGATGAACTGCCGTCCGGGGCATCCGCCCGCCAGGGTGAAGGCGAGGCCCGCAAGGACCATTCCCATGGCGTTCCAGAGCACGTTCGTGTGGGCCACGGGCTGTCCTTCGAAGCCGAGCCTGAACTGCCCCAGGATGAGGTTGGTCACCAGGGCCGCGGCAAGAAAGGCCATGACGCCGTTGAACAGATGGGCGT
>JBNGCT010000055.1:0-10674 GCA_049974965.1 Thermovirgaceae bacterium | reverse complement strand
GAGCTTGAGGAAACATATTACAGGAACCAAAGACCCCATGCCATGGTGGCCGGACTCAAATAAACGAGCCTTCGGAAAAACCGGGGCGGTTCAGAGTCTTTATTTTGTGTATGGTTCAAATCTCTGGAAAGAAAAAATGACAGACAGGTGTCCTGTCATGAGTACCTGACTGTCGGAATTCTCAGAGAGTAAAAATGTCCCAGACTCCGCAGAAGATACCTGCCTATATGAAACCTGCGAACCAGGGCGCGGTGTATCCCGACACCCATTAGTAAATGCCTTTCGGGTGGGTTGACAAGTCAGGTCGGGATGGGAGACCACCGGAGAAAAACGGAGGGACCGATGACACAGGAAAAGGTCACCCAGGAACAGCTGCAGGCGGCTCATAAAGCCTTTGCGGAGCACGAACCCCGGGATCTGTTTTACAAGGCGGCCACCGAATTGGTGGGACTCGTTTTCGAGGGAAAGACAAAACTGACGCTGGCGGAAGCTCTCGCCGTGCTTCTCCAGACATGGAACAAGGCCTTTTATCGGTACACACCTTTTGACAGCCGGCATTTTGACGAAATAGAAGGGCTTTTGAATCGGCATCGGCAGGTGATTGAAGGCTTCAGGGTTCGTACCATAGAAAGCTTTTCGACCGATGACAAGGAGCCCGTAAGCAAGATTTTTCTCGACTTTGAAGTGGTTCTGGGGCCAGTGGGTGCAGCAAAAAGCCTGCATCTTTTGGCGCCGGAATTTTTCCCCCTCTGGGACCGTGCAATTGCTGAAGCCTGCCGTTGCCCGCTGAAAAAGAGGGGGCAAAACGCCCCTTCCTACCTAAGGTTCATGGAAATGATGCAGGAACAAATTTCTAATCTTGGAAACGAGGCGGCCATCGACCAAAACCCGCTCAAGATCCTGGATGAGTACTATTACTGCAAATTTACGAAAAAATGGATTTGAGGGGGGCGGCTTCATAACGGGTTCCGTAAAGGTTCTGACCCTTACGAAAACAAGGAGTCCGGCATGAAAAAGGTTTTCATCGGTGGTTCCAGGCGTTTCTGGAATTTGAGCCAGGAGGTTTGCGAACGATTGGACGGGATTATCGCCCAATCATTCACCATGCTTGTGGGTGATGCGAACTGCACGGACAAGGCAATCCAAAAATATCTCGCCGGAAAGAGTTATAAAAATGTCATTGTCTTCTGTGCCAGCGATTTCTGCAGGAATAATGTCGGCAACTGGGAGACTAATTCCGTGGAAGTCGAAAGGTCGAAGAAAGACTACAGATTCTACATGAAAAAGGACCTGGAGATGGCAAAAGAAGCGGACTTCGGTTTTATGATCTGGGACAGGCAGAGAGAGCAGCGGGACCTTGTCTAACATTCTTGAACTGCTCGAGAGGGGTAAAAACGTCCTCGTGTACATCGTCCCGGAAAAGAAATTCGTGAAACTGGGCGATCTCAAAGACTTGTACCGTCAACTGAAAGCATGTTCCCCCGAAGCGATGAAATCCTTTGACGTCAAGCTCAATCTCAAAGACAGGCTCCAGGTCCCCGTTAAACATCAGCAGCAACTCCAGATGTTTCCTGAACAGCGGTATCCGTAGGAGGCACCCGGATTTCCTGTCAAGGGGACATCCACTTTTTCAGGAATGTATACGAGGTTTATCTTTGAACGTTATAAAGCGGCTCAGTTTAAATGATCACAGTGCGAGTTATGCGGTTTAGATTTCCAGTCCAGACAGGATTTCAACGGTTAGCTGAAAAAGCGTTTCTGATTCTCGGGTTTTCTCCCCTGTTTTTTCATTCATGATCAGCTTCCGGTTTATCTCTATCATCAGGGATTGGACTGCGGGTTCAATCCTGTAGTGCTTCATGGGCACCATGGTGCCGACGAAAGGGGAGTTCTCTCTCACGGCGAGCCCTGCCTCTTCAAAACAGGCGCGTGCCTTTTCGGTCAATTCCCTTGGGGTGTGGAAATGGTCCGTTCCCAGACAGATGTCCGGTCTGTCAGGGTTTTGATCAAATTCGTACGGAAGTGGTTCTGAAGGAAAAGAATGGATATCGAAGATGCGGCAGTGGCCCGCTTTGCCCAGGGCGGTTTCGACGGCATTGGTGAGCAGGGCGTGGTGCGGGTCGTAATACCGTCGCAGGAGTGTCTCCCTGTTAATAGCTGCGGGTTTTCGTAGCGGTCTTCCATCGTGAGTCCTCGTGTAAACTGCTCCCATACCTTTTCTCGACATGGGTTCATCGGCATCCTCCCGGAATCGTTCGACATCAACAACAAGCCGGCTGACAGGAAAGATGACGGCCATGGCTTTCCGGAAGTATTTTGGGATTTCGTCGGTATAGACATCTGTCATTTTGAGCAATTCGTATTCGAGCTCTTTGTCGGAAAGCAGGATGTCCTTCCTGCAATCGGGGGGAATCTTTCCGGATGAATGGGGGATGTGCAGGATGATCTCGCTGTCCCTCCCCGAACCGTCGGTTTCAAGGACGAAAAGCTGCACGACCCACTTTCTTTCCTCGCGGCCGAGGGAATCAAAATTTTCTCCCCGGCCGATGCAGGTGAAACCGAGCCGGGTGAGCATGAGTTCGAGCCTTTCGGGCGAAAGGCCGTTGAAAAGGCGGCCCTTTTCGTCCCGTCCCCGGACGGGTTCACCGCCTGCGTCCACGGGAAGCGAAACAAGAAGCCGCCCGCCGGGCCTGAGGACGCGCCTGAGCCCGAAGGCGGCGTCGAAGAGGGTTTCTTCCGGAAGGTGCATCAAAACGGCCGAACAGAGGACGCCGTCAAAGCTGTGGTCGCCGATGGTCTCAAGACCGGGAAGGCTGTCGCAGGCGAGGCGGTCCTTGAGGACTGGGTTCGTACGGAGGCCTTCGTCGGCGAGCTCCCGGCATGGATCCACGCCGCAGGCGTCGTAGCCGGCTTCAAGAAGAAAGAGCACGTCGCGGCCGGCGGCCGCCCCGATGTCGAGGATCTTCGATCCCTTGGGAAAGGCCGCGGCAAACCACAACTCGATCCCGCCCCTGGCTCGTGTATATCGTTGGGCCAGGGTCCTGGCGTTGTTCCTGTAATACTGCTGTGTCTCGTAGTCGGAAGAAGCCTCTTTCATGTTGGGAATTCACCCTTTATGTTCTTTTCCCGTGACAATACCCATTCTATCTACCGGCACGTGAAAAGGAAACGAAGTTTCCTCCAACAGAAACAATTTCTGGTGATTACGAAAAAAAGGAAGAATGAGTGCTTGTCGAATTTTTACGTGTTTTGTAGTGCGTCTTCAAAACAGCCTGATGATCGAGTCGAGGTGCTTTTTCTTTTGAGGGCAACGAAGGCCTTGCAGGGCAGGTAAAGGGCGGCGAGCCCCAGGGCCCAGCACAGGTAGCCCACCCCGTAACCAGGCGGTTGGGGAAGAGTTGGCCTACCAGCAGGAAAAATACAGGTGCAGGATGTAGAAGAAAAAGGGGCATTTCCCGAAGACCTGCAGGGGGTTTTTGCTGTCGGTCCAGATTTGCCCGGCCCGGGCGAAAGCCGAGATGGCCAGAAGGGCGACGACGGAAACCTCATCGAGGAAGACGCCCTCCTGAGTGCCAAAAGCCTGGTGGCCGCCGTCAACATCGTCAACAAATACGCCGGGCTGATGGAAGGGTAAAACAGTCGGTTTTTCGAAAATCCCCGCGTTACGAACTGGCCGCGGCCTGATGACAGACTTTTGTTCGGTTTTGAAGGCCCCCCTCAATAAAAAGCCCGGCTCGGGAACGGCAGGATCCGGCGCCCGGGTCAAGTCACGTCGCCTGGTTCGGCAAAAAAGATTGTTATTTTTTTCATTTGACAAAATAAAACGTTGCCTTGACACCTGAAATTGCAAAGGTTTATGCTATCTTTATCTACTATTGTATAACGCTGTTTCGCAATGCGTAACACTCTGCTGTTGTTTTGCCGTTTCTGAAAACCCGGCCACGAAGGTCAAGACAGCCGGGCTTTTGAATCCATACACGCTGTTCACGACACAAACCGGAATGCGGTGGGAACCTTGGCCAAGCGGGAATATGTCGTCAAGTCGGTATTGAAGGCTCTCGATATCCTGGAGCTCCTCGACAGCGAGCCGGGCCTGGGCGTCACTGAGGTCGCCGGGAGGCTTGACATGGAAAAAAGCACGGCCTTCAGGTTGCTCAATTCTCTCCGGCTCCGTGGCTATGTCCGCAAGGACCCTGAAAGTCACAGGTACTCCAACGGGTTCAGACTTTTTGAAATGGGAAACAACGTGGTGAAAAACTTGGGCCTGAAGGAACAGGCCTTTCCTTTCCTGCAGGAATTGTCCAAAAGAACGGGCGAAGCGGTGAACCTGGCGATACGGGACGGCAAAGATGTCGTGTACATTGACAAGATCGAAAGCCAGGCCACGATCAAGGTGGACCTTCATGTCGGGAAAAGGATGCCCATGTATTGCACGGGGCTGGGGAAAGTCCTTCTGGCCTTCATGGATCCCGGGGAAGTGAAGGAGTTTTACTCGGGTGAAGTTTTCGAGCAGTATACACCGAACACCCACAAAAATCTTGCCTCCCTTTTGGATGAACTCGAGCGAATACGGAAACAGGGATACGCTCTGGACAACGAAGAATACGTTCAGGATCTGGTTTGCATAGCCGCTCCGGTGTTGGGCACCAGCGGCGATGTGGTGGCAGCCTTGAGCGTTGCTTTGCCGAAATTCAGATACGATGCCTATCCGGAAAGATACGAAGAAATCAGGGATCATGTCATTGAAGTTGCCGGAAGCCTCAGCATGGCGCTGAAAGGGACTGCCCAGCAGGTGTTTTGATCCGGAGCGGGTCGTGTTTTTCTACCCGGAACATGGAGAAGAAAAGGGGAGGATAATGATATGGCCAAGGTCACGATCCAGGCACTGAAGAAAATGAAGGAAGACGGGCGCAAGATAACCATGGTTACGGCATACGACTACACCCAGGCTTCTCTTGTCGAAAAGGCCGGAATTGACATCATTCTGGTAGGGGATTCCCTCGCGATGACGGTGCTCGGACATGAAGGGACCGTCGCCCTGACGACGGAAGAGATGATCGCCCATATCAAGCCCGTGGTGAAAGGGGCCCCGACACCGCATATCGTCGGGGACATGGTTTTCGGGTCCTATAACGAGAGCCTGCCCCAGGCGATTCACAATGCCAGCCGACTGATGAAAGAAGGCGGCTGCGACAGTGTCAAGCTGGAAGGCGGCAGGCCCGACGTTGTGAAAGCCATCGTCGATGCGGGTATCCCGGTTCAGGGTCATATCGGACTCACCCCCCAGACGGCGTCCATGCTCGGCGGGTTCAAGGTCCAGGGGAAGAGCCTTGACGCCGCGAAGAAGCTCGTCGACGATGCGGTAGCCATCGAAGAGGCCGGGGCTTATTCCATCGTGGTCGAATGTGTTCCCGAAGAAGTGGGCAGGGCCATCACCGAGGCGGTGACGATTCCGACCATCGGGATCGGGGCCGGCCGGTACTGCGACGGGCAGGTTCTGGTCTATCACGACATGCTCGGCATGTTCGACAAGTTCGTGCCGAAGTTCGTCAAGCAATACGCCAAAATCGGCGATGAGATCGTAAGGGCTCTCCAGCAGTACAAAGACGAGGTCATATCAGGCGATTTCCCCAAAGAGCGGCACGTCTTCGGAGGACTGAGCAAAGAAGACATGGAAAGCCTGAAAAACTGAAAAAGGTGGCTGTTTCCAGATGAAGATTGCTGTGCTTGGCTCGGGTGCGATGGGGTGCCTCTATGGAGGTTCCCTGGCGGAGGCGGGGTTCGACGTAACCCTGATCGACGTGTGGAAGGAACATGTGGAGACGATCAACAGCAAGGGGCTTCACATCGAGGGCCTCACGGGGGACCGAATCGTAAGGGACATTTCCGCCGTGACCGACTTTTCATCCCTCGACACGGTGGACCTGCTCGTGGTTTTCGTAAAGGCGACCATTACCGAAGAGGCCATGAAAAAGGCCAGGGATCTCGTGGGAGTCAAGACGGTGGTGCTGACCCTCCAGAACGGTCTCGGGAATATCGAGAAGATCGGTGCCGTCGTGGGGAAGGACAAGGTGATCGCCGGCACCACGGGGCACGGCTCGACGATGCTGGGCCCCGGGCACATCCGTCACGCCGGTTCAGGTGAAACCACGCTGGGCGAACTTGACGGCTCAAAAACCAGGAGGCTCGAGGAGATAGCGGACATCTTCCGGAAGGCCGGGTTCAGCGTCAACCTGTCGTCCAACGTGGTCGGCCTGATCTGGGACAAGCTTCTGGTCAACATCGGGATCAACCCGCTCACAGCCCTGACGGGACTGAGAAACGGGCAGCTGCTCGATTTCGCCGAGACGGAAGAGCTCCTCGAATCTCTCGTGAACGAGGCCAGGGAAGTCGCGACACAAAAGCGGATTCAGCTGAGCTGTGATCCCGTGGAGCACACGAAGGATGTCTGCCGGCGGACGAAAGAGAACATGTCCTCCATGTTCCAGGACGTGATGAAAAAACGAAAGACCGAGATCGACGTCATCAACGGCGCCATCGTGGAAGAAGGGAAAAAGCTGGGTGTAGATACGCCCGTCAACAGGGTGATTACGAACCTGATAAAAGTCAGGGAGAAGACCTACTGAACGGGCCCGGTCCGTTTTTTCGTCATCGACGGCTTTGAAAGCAATATTCATGATCCCCCTCCAGGGAAAAGACGTGTAGGATATGAGGGAAAGGATGTGTGATTGAATGAAAAGCGACAGCGTCAAGAATGGCTACGAGCGGGTGCCCCACCGATCGCTTTTGAAGGCGGGCGGCTTCACCGACTGGGAGATCGAGCGGCCCTGGATCGGCGTGGTCAACGCCTACAACTCCATCATCCCCGGACATACCCATCTGAACAGGATTGCCGAAGCCGCCAAAAGCGGCGTGTATGCCGCAGGCGGACTTCCCCTCGAGTTTCCCGTTATCGGGGTTTGCGACGGGCTCGCCATGAACCACCCGGGCATGAAGTTTTCCCTTCCGAGCCGCGAACTGATTATGGACTCCATCGAGGTCATGGCGAAAGCCCACGGCCTGGATGGGCTCGTTCTGGTCACCAACTGCGACAAGATCATCCCCGGCATGGCCATGGCGGCGGCGACGCTCAACATCCCGGCCATCGTCATCAGCGGCGGTCCCATGCTGGCCGGAAAGATCAAAAGCGGCGTCATCGACCTCAGCAACGCCTTTGAGGCCGTCGGGAAATACGCGTCGAAAAAGATGACCGACGAAGAGCTCAAGGAATTCGAGGATTTCGCCTGCCCGACTTGCGGGTCCTGTGCGGGCATGTTCACGGCAAATACCATGAACTGCATGATGGAGGCCCTTGGTTTTGCCCTTCCCGGCAACGGCACCGTCCCCGCGGTCTATGCCGCCAGGGAGCGGCTCGCCAAGGATGCCGGGCGGGCGGTCATGGCCCTGGTGCAAAAGGACATCAAGCCCCGGGACATCCTGACCCGCCAGGCCTTTGAAAACGCCGTGGCCGTGGACATGGCCCTGGGAGGCTCCACGAATACGACCCTGCACCTTCCCGCCATCGCCCATTCCGCCGGAATCAAGCTTTCTCTCGACGATATGGACGAAATCAGCCGGAAGACACCACATCTTTGCAGCATGAGCCCGGGAGGCGCCCACCACATCGAGGACCTCTATGCCGCAGGGGGCATCCAGGCCGTCATGGCCAGGCTGGCGGAAGGCGGGCTGCTCCATGGGGACGTGCTGACGGTTACGACCCGGACGGCCGGGGACAACTTCAAAAACGCCACCGTCACCGACGAATCGGTCATCCGACCCCTGAAAGACCCCTACCACGCCCAGGGAGGCATTGCCGTCCTCAAGGGGAGCCTGGCGCCCGAGGGCAGCGTGGTAAAACAGACGGCCGTTGCGCCCGAAATGTTGCAGCACAAGGGCCCGGCCAGGGTCTTTGACTGCGAGGAGGATGCCTCGTCGGCCATCAGGGCGGGGAAAATCAAAGCCGGCGACGTGGTGGTCATCCGCTATGAAGGCCCCAGGGGCGGGCCCGGAATGCGGGAAATGCTTGGTCCCACCTCCAGCATTGCCGGCATGGGACTCGGCGACTCGGTTGCACTTATCACCGACGGAAGGTTTTCCGGTGCCACGAGGGGTGCGTCCATTGGCCATGTCTCGCCCGAAGCGGCTGCCGGAGGCGCCATCGGCCTCGTGAAGGAGGGCGACCTCATTGAAATCGACATTCCCGCAAGGAAGCTGAACCTTCTGGTTGATGCGGCCGAACTCGAGGCGAGAAAAGGCGCATTCAGGCCCAAGTCACAGGAAGTGGACAGCCCCTTCCTGGAGCGTTACCGCCATTTCGTGACCTCCGGAACCTCGGGGGCGGTTCTCGAGAAAGAGCGGGAATGAAGCAGGTGTTGCAGAAGTAAAGGCAAAGTCTCGCAACGGGTCTGGGCCGCCGGGGCTTTCTTTTCCGGCGGTCCCCGGGTCAGGGTTTTTCGGGATCTCTATCCCTGGCGGCTTTTTTGGGGGCGCAAGGCCGTCCAAAGAGGTGAAGCGAAAAAAGGACCTCAAGCGAAAAAGTCGGATTTTCCTCGGCATGGCCGCACTTCGGCGCCAGAATGCGAAAGGGATGTGATATTCAATGAGGAAAGTTCTCAGGGTCATCGACAGGATCAATGAATTCGTGGGTCTGCAGACGCGATGGCTCTCCGTGATCCTGATGCTGATCGGCGTGATCGGCGTTGTCAGGAGATACGCCCTGCATCAGTCCACCGTCTGGGAATACGAACTCATTATCATGACCGGAGCCGCCATGTATGCCCTCTCCTGGGGCTACGTCCTTCTTCACCAGGCCCACACCCGGGTGGACATTTTCTACTATCGCCTGTCCGACCGGGGGAAGGCGACGGTGGACGCCATCTGTGCCCTCGTCTTTTTCTTTCCCCTCATCGGTTCCCTGGTCAAGATTTCCTACGACTGGATGCTTTTTTCCATTTCCATCAACGAAAAATCCGCCGCCACCTACGTCTATCCGCCCCTGTACCCCTTGCGGATCATCGTTTTCATCGGTTTTCTGCTTTTCTTCCTCCAGGGTGCGGCGGTTTTTATCCGTGACATCTATTTTGCCGTAAAGGGTGAGCCCTATGACAATCACGCCTGAACTCGCAACGTTCCTTATGCTGGGCGGCGTTTTTGTGGCTGTCTTGACCGGTTTTCCCTTCGCCCTGGGGATCGGCACAATGGGACTGGTCATAGGATCCCTGATCTTCGGGTTCAACAGCACCCTTGAACTCTACTACGGGCGCATTTTCGCCCAGCTGACGAACTACACCCTGCTGGCCGTGCCCCTGTTCGCGTTCATGGGCAACATGCTTGAACGGTCGGGGATCACGGAAAATCTCTTCGAGGCCCTTTACGTTTGGCTCGGAAGGCTACGGGGCGGGCTCGCCATCGCCACGATCCTCATCGGGACGATTCTCGCGGCCTGTGTGGGCGTCATAGCGGCATCGGTCACCTGCCTGAGCCTCCTGGCCCTGGGCCCCATGATCACCAGGGGGTACGACAAGTCGCTGGCCTGCGGCTCCGTGTGTGCCGGCGGGACGCTCGGGATCCTGATCCCGCCCAGCATCATGCTTGTGGTCTACGGCCCTGCGGCCGGGGTTTCGGTGGGACGGCTCTTCTTCGGGGCCTTTATGCCGGGATTTTTCCTGTCCTTCCTCTATTGCGCCTACATCATTATCTACTGTCTCATCAAAAAGGACGCCGGCCCGGCCGTGCCGCCCGAGGAGATCCAGGACATCCCCCTTTCCCGGAAACTCTCCATGCTGTTCGTCTCGCTGCTTCCGCCGGTGATCCTCATAGTGGCGGTCCTCGGGAGCATTTTCTTCGGCATCGCCGCCCCGACGGAAGCCGCCGCCGTGGGTGCTTTCGCCGCCACGGCCCTGGCGGTTTTCTACCGCAAGTTCAGCTGGGACGTGCTAAAGGGTGCAGCGGTGGACACGATACGGCTCAGCGGCATGGTGTACCTGATCCTCGCCATGGCCACGGCCTATGTCGGCGTGTTCCTCAGGGCCGGGTGCGGCGGTGTCGTCGGCGATATCATCCTGGCCGCCCCTGGGGGGCGGTGGGGGGCTTTCGCCATCATCATGATCATCGCCTTCTTCCTGGGGATGTTTATTGACTGGATCGGCATCGTCCTGCTTTTCGTACCGATCGTGACCCCCCTTGCGGTAAAGATGGGATTCAACCCCATTTGGTTCGCCCTGATGATCTGCATCAACCTGCAGATGTCCTTTTTGACGCCGCCTTTTGCATACGCCATCTTCTTCCTCAAAGGCACGGCCCCGAAAGAGCTCGGGATCGAGACGACGGATATCATCCGCGGGGTCATACCCTTCATCATCCTGATCATGATTTGCCTTGTATCGTGCATCCTTTTCCCGCAGATCATCCTGTGGCTGCCCTCGAAAATGGCGCTGTAGCCGGAGGGTGTCATTTGAAAGAAAGCGGAGGTGGTGCCATTAGAATCACGCAGGGATCCTGATCGAAAGAACTTTGAGAGATCAAACAGGGGAGGTAGGCGAAAATGAGAAAGAGATTCTGGTTGCTGTTGCCTGTTGCGTTCCTGATGGTGCTGATGCTGGCTGTGGGTGTGGCCGGTGCACAGGAAAAGGTCTA
>JBNGCT010000054.1:0-11226 GCA_049974965.1 Thermovirgaceae bacterium | reverse complement strand
GCCCCAACACTGTTTCCACACTTTTTGACACAGAGCCAAAATACCATTGACAGGGAAGCGAATTTTCTTTACTGTTTTGAATAGTCGATCGGAATTATCGACGTATTCTTATTCGGGAGGCAATATCTGAAATGCAGGGAACAGTGAAATGGTTCAACGAGGCAAAGGGTTATGGGTTCATCACGACTGACGAAGGCAACGACGTGTTCGTTCACTTCAGCGCCATCCAGATGGAAGGTTTCAAGACGCTGAGTGAAGGCCAGAGAGTCGAGTTTGACGTGGTGCAGGGAGACAAGGGACCCCAGGCTGCAAACGTGGAAAAGGCCTAACTGGTCGATTACGATAAACCAGAAGCAGTCAAAGGAAAAAGGGCGGCATCCGGAAAGCGGGTGCCGCCTTTTTGAATGCTCAGGAGCCGAGAGTCCGGTATACACAGTCCAGCAGACTGCCATCCCGGTATTCTACGATGGCGACGACTTGGTCCGTGTCCATTTCCGGTGACTCGGGGCGGCCGGCGAGTTTCTCGACTTCCTCTTTGAGCCGGCCGATATCCTTGACGGGCAGTCCGGCCTTCAGGGCTTTCTCGAGAAGATCCTCCCGCTTCGGGTGAATGCAGATTCCCCGCTCGGTGACGAGGGCGTCGACGGTTTCACCGGGTGTCACCATGGTCTGGACGGCATCCTTGATGGTCGGTACTCCGCCCCTGAAGGAAGGCGCCAGGATCACCGAGAGCTTCGCCCCGGCCGCTGTATCGCAGTGACCTCCGGACGCCCCCCGCAGAACACCGTCATGTCCGGTCAGGACGTTGACGTTGAAGTCGGTATCCACGTCCAGGGCTGCCAGGCAGACCACATCGAGGTCGTTCACAAGACACCCCTTCGTAAAGGGGTTCGCATACAGCGAGGCGTCGACTTCCACGTGCCTGGGATTTTCAAGGAGCGATCCGGTTACGTTGGCGTCGAAACTCTGGACGTCGAAAAGCACGTCGAAAAGTCCTTCTTCAAGAAGCTCTACCATGTATCCGCCGATTCCGCCGAGCCCGAAGCTGCCCTTGATGCCCTTGTCTGACATGTAGTCCCTGAGGAAAGAGGCCACGGCAAGGCTCGCCCCGCCGACTCCGACCTGGAAAGAAAAACCCTGGTCGATCAGCCCCGATGCGGCGATCAGATCGAAGGCGTTTCGGGCGATCTTCAGGTCAACGGGGTTCCGGGTTATTCGAGCCGCGCCCGTGGCTATTTTCGCTGGGTCGCCGATATGATCGGTGATCACGACCTGATCGACCAGGTTCTGGCTTATGGACACTTTCGGGGCCAGGGGGAACGGGACGGGGTCGTCCGTCAGGGCGATCACATGGGCCGCATACCGGGCGTCGACCATGGCATAGCCGAGGGATCCGCAGGCCGAACGGCCCATGCAGCCGGTGATGTTGCCCTTCTCGTCACAGGCCGGGGCGGCGATAAAGGCCACGTCAACGGGGAGCGACCCTTCTTCGATGGCCCGGGCCCGGCCTCCGTGGCTCCTGATGATGACGGGCACGTCCAGTTCCCCTCGTGAGACGGCGGCTCCGAGTTCCCCCCTGAGCCCCGAGGTGCTGATTTTGGTCACAACGCGTTGCCTGATAAACCTGACGACACACTCATGGGCGTCGGTGAGTGAACTCGGCGCAAGAGTCAGGCCTTTGATGCCCATTTCGGCGATGGTTTCGAGTACCAGGGGAAGCACGGCGTCTCCGTTTCGGAGGTGGTGATGGAAGGAGATGGTCATGCCGTCCTGCAGTCCGGAGCGTTCGATGGCTTTCCGGAGATCCCTGGTGACCTTGGCGGACCCGGGGCATGCGGCCTTCATGGGGGGACACTGTCTCGGGCGGGCCCGTTGTGTTTCGATCATGCTGAAGGGGCCTTCATAGGGTCGGAAGCTCCCCCAGCCGGGAATGGACAGGGGCACCAGGCGCCCTTTGGCATTGGCATGCATGGTCATGAAGTTTCACCCCTTTGCACTTGATCCTCGTAGAGGGCGGCGAGCCGCAGGAGATGACGGGCCCGTTCAATGACCGGGGCGTCCACCATACGGCCGTCAACGGAAAATACGCCGCGGCCCTGGGATTCGGCTTCACATGCGGAATCCACGATTCGCCGTGCCCTTGATACTTGGGCGGGATCAGGCCTGTAAGCCTCATGGATGACATGGATCTGCGACGGGTGAATGGCGGCCTTTCCGGCGAAACCGAGCTCCGCCGCGAGGCGTGCCTCCTCCAAAAGGCCGTTCGTGTCGTTGATGTCGGTCCAGACGGTGTCGAAGGCGTTTTTCCCGGCCGCCCGGGCGGCGGTCACGACTTTTGACCGCGCATAGAGAAGTTCCCGCCCGTGGGACGTCTTCTGAACGCCGAGGTCGGCAAGAAGATCCTGTCCCCCCAGGGTAAGCGCCTCGATCCTGGTTCCGGCAGAGGCGATTTTGAAGGCGTTTTCCACTCCAAGGGCCGTTTCGATCATTGCATGGATCTTTACTGAGCCTTGTGGAATGCCCGATGCGTCTTCCAGGGGAGACATGATCTTTTCCGCTTTTTCAATATCTTCGGGAACCTCGCATTTCGGTATCCGCAGCGCTGCAGGCGCCTTCGGGACAATGGCCCTGAGGTCGTCCTCGAAACAGGGCGTTCCGGCGCCGTTAATCCTGACGGAGACGAAGACGTTGCCGAAATCAAGCACCTCGAGGAAAGCCGCCACCAGTTTCCGGGCCGCATCCTTTTCTCTGATGGAGACGGAATCCTCAAGGTCAAGAGCCACAGCGTCTGCCCCGAAAACAGGGCTGTGCTGGATCATTCCGGGGCTGTTCCCCGGAATGTAGAGTACGGTACGAAGCACTTTATCCACGGAAACCGTCACCTCCCCTGCAGAAACCGTTCGATGGCGGTTTCCACACGTGCCCTCAGGGTGACTTCGAGGGCACCGTTGTCCTGTATCGAAATGGCGACGGCCCGCAAACCGTAAAGGTCGAGCAGCTCCCTTGCCAGAGCTTCGGTGCGGTCCCGGAAAAGTCCGGCATTTCCTCCGCGGTAATCAAGGCGGAACATTTCCGAAGCGGAGAGCGTGACAAGGCAGTCGGAGGATTCAAGGGTTCCACACTGGACCGACCCGCACCGGGATGCGGTGTTTTCAGGCATGACATCACTTCCCTGTCGAGTATTTAATGGCAGCCGGAAGGTTCAATTTTTTTCATTTAACCTGGTTTCTGATGTTTTTACAGAGAGCCTGTGCGAAGCCGGAACAGGAAACCTCCGTAGCTCCATCCATCTGTCTCGCCAGGTCATAGGTTACGGTACCCGAATGGATGACATCCTCCATCGCAGTGAGCGTCAGTCCGGCCGCCTCGTCCCACCCGAGGTGTTCAAGCATCATGACAGCGGAAAGGATCAGTGATCCGGGATTGACCTTGTCCAGGCCTGCGTATTTCGGAGCCGTTCCGTGCGTGGCTTCAAAAAAGGCGATATCGTCGTTCATGTTGGCTCCCGGAGCCAGGCCGAGCCCCCCAACGGCGGCCGCCAGGGCGTCCGAGAGGTAATCGCCGTTGAGGTTCGGGGTGACGATGACATCATATTCGCCGGGTCGTAACAGGATCTGCTGGAACATGGCGTCGGCGATGCGGTCCTTGATAAGGATTTTCCCCTTCGACACCAGGCCACCGGCGATTTCTTCCTCGGTAACCGTGAAATCACCAAATTCCGAAACGGCGGTTTCATAGCACCATTTTCTGAACGCTCCCTCGGTGAACTTCATGATATTCCCCTTGTGAACGATGGTGATGCTTTTTTTGCCCTTTTGCCGTACGTATTTCAGGGCCATCCGCATCAGGCGCTTCGATGCATGTTCAGACATGGGCTTGACGCCGATTCCGGAACCGGGTTGAATCGTGGTCCCCATCTCTTTGGCCAGAAATTCAATGAACCTTTCGGCACCCGGAGAGCCGGCCTCCCACTCGATTCCGGCGTACACATCCTCCGTATTCTCGCGGAAGACGGTCATGTCAATGTCTTCAGGGTGTTTCAACGGTGCGGGCACACCGCTGAAGTATCGGACGGGCCGGACGCATGCAAAAAGGTCGAGCCGCTGGCGGATCGCCACGTTCAGGCTTCTGATGCCGCCCCCCACCGGAGTCGTCAGGGGGCCCTTGACGGCGATTTTGAAAAAACGAACGGCATCGAGGGTATCCTCGGGGAGCCATTCTCCCCAGGCATTATAGCTTTTTTCACCGGCAAAGATTTCCCACCAGACGAGCCGTTTTTTTCCGCCATAGGCGACGTCCACGGCTTCATTGACGACGCGTTGCATGGCCCTGGTGACTTCGGGTCCCACCCCGTCTCCCTCGATGAAAGGGATGACTGGGTTGTCAGGTACTTCAAGCCCTTTTCTGCCTCGACGGATCGGTTCGCCCTCGTCGGGAGGATTGAATTTAAGCAGTTTCAATCCTTCAAATCGGGACATGAGCATCAGCTTCCTTCAATGCCGGTTTTTTGCGGCGGCTTTTGATCTTTTGATGTAACTGAGTCGCCCGCCTGCACGGATGATTTGCAGGTCTTTTTCGGTTACGGGGGAACGGACCGGAATCGACCGCCCCTCGCTTTCGTTCATAATTTCCAACAGTTTCCCTTCAGCAAGAGCGTGGGTCTCGAAGGAAAGCCGGTCGCCCTGTCTGATTGAGCCATAGTCCTCAGCGTTTTCAAAGACGAGTGGCAGAATGCCGAAATTCACAAGGTTGGCCAGATGGATCCTGGCGAAACTCTTTGCGATGACCGCTGTCACACCAAGGTAGCGGGGCGCGATTGCGGCGTGTTCGCGGCTTGAGCCCTGCCCGTAGTTTTCCCCGCCTATGATGAATCCGCCGCCTTTTTCAAGAGCCCTGTCGGGGAAGGTCCGGTCCAGGACCTCGAAGGTGTGCTTCGAGATTTCGGGAATGTTCGAGCGCAATGGAAGAATGCCGGCACCGCCAGGGATGATGTGGTCCGTGGTGATGTTATCTTCCACTTTCAGCAAAACTTCCCCCTTTATTTTTTCGGGCAAGGGCGGCATTTCAGGGAGTGCGGCGATGTTCGGACCCCTCCGAATCCTGATTTTTTCCGGTTCGGCGGAAGGGGCCAGGAGCATGCTGTCGTCGATCAGGAACTGTTCGGGCATCTCGAAAACCCATGGTTCGATGCCCAGGGACCTGGGATCGGTAATTTCCCCTGTAATGGCCGAGGCGGCGGCGACCTCCGGGCTCACGAGATAGACTTTCCCTGATGCGTGTCCGCAGCGGCCGAGAAAGTTCCTGTTGATCGTCCTGAGGGAGACGCCGTCGGTCGGCGGGGCGAAACCCATTCCGATACAGGCGCCGCAACTGGATTCGAGGATCCTGACACCTGAGGCGATAAATCCGTCGAGGGTCCCTGCCGAGGCACTCTCAAGGAGGACCTGGCGGCTTCCCGGCGAGATGCCGGCATCCACGCGGGGGTGGATTGTCCTGCCTGCCAGGATGTGATGTACGGCCATGATGTCCCGGAGGGATGAATTGGTACAGGATCCGAACATGACCTGGTCGACGGGTGTCCCCTCTATTTCCGAAACAGGAACCACGTTGTCCGGTTGAAAAGGTTTCGCAACCATGGGCTCGACGCGGGAAAGGTCGATCTCGAGGATGTCGTCATAGGAGGCATCGGGATCAGCTTCGATTGGGGCCCACTGGTATTCTCTGGCCTGGGCCCTGAGCCATCTCCGAGTCACGCCGTCGCTGGGGAAAATTGAGGTTGAGGCCCCGGTTTCGGCCCCCATGTTCGTCATGGTGGCACGCTCCGGAACGTTCAGGCTTGCGATCCCCGGTCCGGCATATTCCAGGACCTTGCCGACGCCTCCTTTGACGGAAATCCTCCTGAGGATTTCAAGGATGACGTCCTTTGCCGAGACAAAGGGCTGGAGCTTCCCCGCCAGATGCACCCTGACAACTTCGGGCATAGTGATGGTGAAAGGTTCGCCCGCCATGGCCAGGGCCACGTCCAGTCCGCCTGCACCGATGGCAATCATGCCCACCCCTCCGGCTGTGGGCGTGTGGGAGTCACTGCCGATAAGCGTTTTCCCGGGCCTGGCGAAGCGTTCGAGATGGACATGATGACAGATGCCGTTGCCGGGCCGGGAGAAAATGATCCCGTACCTGGACGCGAAGTCCTGGAGAAACCGGTGATCATCGGGGTTCTTGTAATCCCCCTGGATCATGTTGTGGTCAACGTAGCTGACGGAAAGCTCCGTGCGGACCCTGGGTATTCCGATGGCTTCAAACTCCAGGCACGCCATGGTCCCCGTAGCGTCCTGGGTGAGTGTCTGGTCCATGCGAAGAGCCACGGGCTCTCCCTTTTTCATGGAGCCTTCCACCAGATGCGCTTTCAGGATTTTTCCGAAAACAGTCAGTCCCATTTGCAATCATCCTTGTCATCCGCCGGTATCGCCGAAGCGGGCGCTCTCGATTCTCAGCTTCGACGGGCGGCTTTTCTTTCCTTATAGATGGAGAAGGCGATCGACAGGAGCGCCAGAAGGAGCAAAGCCAGTGAAATCGGTTTTTGCACGAAAAAGAGGATGTCGTTGCCGGATATGGTCATGGCGTTTCTGAACGCCTGTTCCGTGGTTCCTCCCAGAATGAGGGCCAGAACAAGGGGCGGTATGGGGATGTCGAGTTTCCAGAAGACATATCCCGCTAGACCGAACAATGTGACCAGGATGAAATCGAAGGCGCTGTAATTGAGGAAGTAGGTCCCCATGAAGGCCATGCCCAGGATCAACGGCAGCATCAGGCGCTGCGGAACCCTCAACAGCTGGACAAGGGGCACTGCGAGGGGCAGGTTGATCAGAACGAGCAGGATGTTCCCGAGAAGCATCGAGGCGATGACCCCCCAGGCGATCTCCGGGTGCATCTGGAAGAGGATCGGGCCGGGGCGGATACCGAGCATCATGAGTGCCCCGAGCATGACCGCCGTCGTGCCGCTGCCCGGGATGCCGAGGGTAAGGAGTGGAACGAGGGCTCCGCAGGATGAGGCGTTGTTCGCCGCTTCCGGGGCGGCAAGGCCTTCTATGGCCCCCTTGCCGAATTTCTGGGGATTCTTGTTCAGTGTTTTCTCCAGTGCATAAGAGACAAAGGTTGCTATGGTCCCGCCCATTCCCGGCAGGACGCCGATAAAAAAGCCGAGCGGTGAGCTGCGGATAATGGGAAGGATCGTTTTCTTGAAATCCTGCCATGGGACCCAGACCTTGCCGATCGATTTCGAATCGACACTGAACCGGGCTTCGAGGTTCCTGTAGTTTTTAAAAACCTCCGCCACAGCGTAAAGTCCGATCATGGCGACGAGAAAATCGATGCCGTCCTGCAGTTCCGCTACGAAGGTATACCGCATCATGCCCGAAAGGGGGTCGATGCCGATAGTGCTGAGCATGAATCCCATCGCCATGGCGATGAACCCCTTGAGCATGCTTCCCTGGGACAAGGTGACTGTGGCAGTGAGGGCGAAAAGCATGAGGGAGAACATCTCGGCGGGGCCGAATTTCAATGCTGCATTGGCGACGGGGAGGGCAAGAAAGATCAAAAAAACCATTCCCACGACACCGCCGATAAAAGAGGCAATGGCCGAAATCGCCAGGGCCTTGCCTGCTTCGCCGTTTTGGGTCATGGGGTACCCGTCAAAGCATGAAACGATAGCCGAAGCGTCTCCGGGCGTGTTGATCATGATCGATGCCCGGGAGCCGCCGAACATGGCGCCGTAATAAATGGCGGCCATGGTAATCAGCGCCGTAGTCGGGTTCATTCCATAGCTTATGGGAATCAGGATGGCGACTCCCGTCGCCGGGCCCAGGCCTGGAAGCATTCCGATGATCGTGCCCAAAAGGCCCCCTATGAAGACCCAGGTGATGTTGACGACGGTGAGGGCCTCATTCAGTCCGATTCCGAGATTCTGGAAAATCGTTTCCATTGTCAACAGCCTCCTCGCCTAGAAGGGCAGAAAAGAAAGCCAGCCCCTCGGCAGGCTCAATCCAAGCATGATGGCAAAGACGGTATAGGTGACCACGGGAAACAGAAGTGAGATCAGCGTGTTCTCGATCCAGTGCCTGCCGTTGATCAGCCACGTTATGGCCAGCATGAAGAGCATGGTGGTGATGACGTACCCGGCGGTTCTGAGTGTGAACCCGTAGATGATGCCCAGGATTATTGTTATCACGATCTTCGTGTAAATCTGTTTTTCAGCACCGAAAGCCCAGTCAAAGGGAGTCAGGTCTTCTTTCGTAATCTTGAGTTCTCTCAAAAAGAGCAGCGCGCCGCATACCACGGCGATGATTCCCACCAGGATCGGGAACATTTTCGGGCCGATCTTGTCGCCGATGGCCGCCCGGGGAATCAAAAGCGCCAGAAACAGGTAAACCGATCCGATGACGACGGCGATCAGGCCGGAAACCTGGTTTTTCGTCATGGGAGAATCCTCCTTGGGAAACGCGACGGGGCAGTACCCCCGCCCCGCCGCGACTGATGCGCTACAATACGTGAAGTGGTAGCGTGACTATTTCTTGATCAGTTCAACCTGTTCAAGCAGACCCTTGATCTCCACTTCCTGTTCAGCGAGGTATTCCTTGTATTCTTCGTGCGGCTGGTAGAACTGGTCCCATCCGAGGTTTTTGAGAGATTCCTTCCAGGTTTCACTGGCCACCATCTTGTCCATGGCTTCCTTCCAGAAGGCGAGCTGCTCCTCAGAGAGGCCGGGAGCCCCCATCAGGCCGCGCCAGTGGGGGAAGACCAGGTCGACGCCCTGTTCCTTGTATGTCGGGACGTCAGGAACAACATCCACCCGCTCCGGCGAAGAGACGCCGAGAAGTTTCAGGTTGCCCGCTTTCACCTGTTCCAGTGGCTCGGCGAGGCTTATGGTGATGGCCTTGATGTGCCCGCCCAGAAGTGCCGGGATCTGGCCGGCTGCTGTTTCCGGGTAGACGACGAACTTGATGTCGGCGGGATTCACCCCGAAATGCTTGGCCAGCATCAAAAACTGGATGTGATCGTCGTTGCCGAGCGTCGGGCCGACGCCGATGGGCATCTTTTCGGGGTTTTCCTTGAGGGCGGTGAAGAAGCTTTCCAGGTTGTCATAAGGGGATTCTGCTGCGACGGCCACCGTCTCCCATTCGGCCTGCAGGTTGGCGATGACGGTGAAATCCCTGAAGGTCAGGTCGCTTTTGCCGAGCAGGTTGTTGAGAAGGATGAGGCTCGAGTTGGCGGCAAGATATTCACCTTGACCCTTCTTGCCGTTGAGATAGGTCCACCCCGTGGCGCCTCCGCCGCCGGGCATGTTGGTGATGATGATCGGCTGGTCGACGATGTTTTCCTCTTCAAGGGCTTTCTTGACGGTCCTTGACAGGAGGTCCCACCCACCGCCCGGACCCGCAGGAGCGACGATCTCGATGGGTTTAGTCGGTTTCCAGTCCGCCGCCGAGGCGATGGCCACGAGACCGAAGACCATGAGGACTGCCAGAAGAAGCACCGGGAAACTCTTTGATTGCCGTTTCATTTGCACATACCTCCTTTGTTTCTCTCCGGGTTTCGAACAAACGTGATAGCAACCGGTGAATCACTTCGTGAAAAACACGTTTCTTTTCCTCTCCCCCCATATCCCTCCTTGTCTTTTCTCTCAAAAAGGGTGTCCGCACGACGAAGCTTGACATTTTCTGCCTGTTATTTCAGGTCCGCAGAAGTTTCCGAAAGTTTCCTTTTTTCTTTCGTCCAGGTGAGTCATCATGTTCCATCTCCGTAACGAGGGCTTCAATGGCGTTTTCGAGATGCATCTTGACAAGGTGCTCGGCCCGGTCCTCGTCGCGGTCGATGACGGCCTGCAGGATCTGCCCGTGCTCTTTCAGGGCCTGGGCCTTGCGGGGCGACTTGCTGAAGGAAAATGCCCTGAAACGCCTGAGGTATTCATGGTAGGTGCTGAGCAGGTTCAGAAGCCGCGGCATTTTCGCGGGAGCCACGATCGCCTCGTTGAACTTCTGGGAGTGTTTGAAAAGGCGCCCGTCGTCGCCGCTTTCAAAAGCGTCCAGCATTTTGGCGTAGAGGTCCTTGAGTCCGGCGAGTTCCTCTTCAGTGATCCTGCGGCAGCAGATCCGGATGGCGAGGGCTTCGAGAGCCTGGCGGATGGAGTAGATTTCGATGACATCTTCGGCGGTGAAGCCTTTGACGAAAAGTCCCTTTCGGGGGACGCGGTCGATGAGGCCTTCGGATTCAAGCATTCTCAGGGCTTCCCGGACGGGGGTCCGGCTGACGTCGAGTTTCTCGGCAAGATCGTTTTCGACCAGCTTGTCCCCTGGCTTGAGCTCTTTTTTGAAGATGGCCTCACGCAGGGTCTCGTAGACGACGATCCTGACGGGCATGTAACTTTCTTCCGAAAGTGGGCTGAGAATTTCAGTCATGGTTCACTTCCCGGTTTTCTTCTTTATATGAATCCATGTATCCTGGATCCCAGTATACATAATCTGACAAGGGCGTCAACTCCTGTATCGCTTTATCATCTTATGACGCAAAAACGTTTTCATGGGACAATATTTTCGTGCCTTATTCCGGATCTTCCCGAGGGGGAGTCACAATGTTCCGAATACGACGGGTGCACGATGACATCAGTCCGGCGAACGTCAAGGTCCTTGAGCAGGTCGCTGGAATTCTCAGGGAACAGTTCCCCCAGATAAGGGCCGGGGAGATAGAGGAACTGCCGCGCAAGCTCAGGGAACAACTGAGATTCGGGTTCCAGACCATGCTATTCGCAGCCGAAGGGCCTCATGGAAAGGTGCGCGGCTTTGCCCTCGCGCTGTACGACCCCCTTTTGTCCTTTTGCTACCTGGACTGGATCGCTGCAGCGGGTTCACATACGGGGCGCGGTGTGGGAGATGCCCTCTACAGGCGGCTCCGTGAAGAAGCCGCCGTCCTCGGCTGCATCGGAATTTTTTTCGAGTGCCTTCCCGATGACCCTTCGCTGTGCCCGGGGGCTGAACGGCTCAGGCAGAGCAGGGCCCGTCTCCGTTTTTACGAGCGATTCGGGGCCCGGCCCATCGCGGGGACCCGATATGAAACGCCCCTTGAGCCCGGAGGGGAATGCCCCCCATATCTAGTCTTCGATGACCTGGCAAGCGGCAGGCCCCTCCCGAAGAAATCAGCGAGAGCCATAGTCGGTGCCATTCTGGAAAAAAA
>JBNGCT010000053.1:0-11553 GCA_049974965.1 Thermovirgaceae bacterium | reverse complement strand
TTCAGAGACGCTTCCCGTGAGCCCCGAGTGCTACGGCTGCATGGATTGTGTCGCCGTGTGCCCGCGGGGGGCCCTCAGGATCGAGACCTTGGGACTTGAAGGCGATGCAGGATCCGCACCAAGAAAAGGGGATTCCGGAAAACGGGACAAAAAGGACGGGCCGGCCGACGACAGAGACCAGGTGGCCTGAAGCCCCGTCGGCGAACCGGACGGAAAGGCGCCCGGAGGCTATCCGCCCTGGGCGCGTCGTCTTTTTTTGCGCTGTCTTTACCAGAGTGTTGGTAAAATGAGTCCGGTCCTGCATGGGGCCCAAGGGGAGGGGATCGATGAAACGCCGTGCGGTGTACGCCATTTTCATCTGGCACGGATTTTTCCTCGCGTTGACACTTGCGATGATCAATTTCGGGACGGTCCTTCCCGCCCTTGTGGATGAACTCACGCCGTCGCGGACGGTTTTCGGCCTGCTCTATTCGATCCTTTTGGCAGGGCCTTACCTTTTTAACGTTATCTTCGGGCATTTCCTCTCCACCTTCCGGCACAGGCGCCCTTTCCTGATTTTGGGAATCTACATCAGGGCGGCGGCCTTTCTGGGAATGGCCCTCTTCGTCTGGTTCTTCGGCCGCTCGTCGCCGGGTGTCGTGGTGGCAAGCCTTTTCGTCTGGCTCGTCCTGTTTGCCCTGAGCGGCGGCCTGGCGGGCCTGGTCTATGCCGACATCGTCGGCAAGCTGGTGCCTTCGGGGGAGCGGGGCACCCTGTACGCCGTCAAGCAGTTTATCTCGGGGGGGGCCTCGGTGGCCGGCGGGTTTATCGTTGCCGCCACGCTGGGGTCCGCGTCCATGGGGTTCCCCCGGGGGTATGCTGTGTTGCTGTTCATCGGTTTCGTTGGACTGATGGTGGCTTCGGGAGCCTTCTGGTTCATCGAAGAGCCCCCGTCGCAGGTCCGAGGGAAAAGGGAGCCCCTGGGGACCCTGTTCAAAAGCATCCCGGGACTTCTCCGGAGCAATCCGGAGTTCCGCCGTTTCGTCATTGTGGAAAACCTCTCGGGTTTCGGCCTCATGGTCCTTCCGTTTTACATGCTTTTTGCGAAGGAAAGCTTCGACCTCGGGGGAAACTACGTGGGCCGCTACCTGGTCGTCCAGACGGCGGGAATCCTTTTGTCCAATCTCGCCTGGGGGGCCCTTTCCCGGAAGTGGAGCTCCAGGGCCGTCGTTGCGGCCTGTATCCTCATCGGTGCCGTGACACCGGTTCTGGCGCTCTTTACGGTACGCTTCGGGCCGGCCGGGTTTTATCCCGTTTTCTTCCTGACGGGCTTCATGTACAGCGGAAGGCGTGTGGGCTTCGAGCCCTACCTGCTTGACATCGTTCCCGATGATGAACGTCCCCTGTTTCTCGGCATCCGGGGAACCATGGATATCCTTGTGGCCCTTCTCCCGCCCCTGGGCGGTTTTTTCGTCGACATGACGGGCTTTTTGCCCCTTTTCCTCACTGTATCGGTTGTCCTCTCTTTCGCGTTTTTCCTTCTGGGCACGAGCCGCAGGGGAAAACAGACGCCCGGACGCTAACGCCTTGTGCTCATGACCCCGGGATCCGCCGTCACTGAGTTCTTTCGACAAGAGCAGACAAAGAGGGGACGGGGTTTTTTAAGCCCCGTCCCCTCTTTGTCTGCATGACCCTGCGGGAGTCAGCTTAAGGGTGAAGGAACCTGTCAAGACGACCGCCCGCGGGGACCATGGGGTAAACCAGTTCCTCCGTGGCGATCGGGCATTCCACGAGGGAAGGCCCATCGGCGGCGAAGGCGCCGTCCAGGGCTTCTTCCAGCTGCGAGGGGTCGAGAACGGTCCAGGTGGAAAGACCGAAAGCCCCCGCCACCCGTGAAATCGAGCAGGCCGGTTCCTCGCAGGTCTGGATGTAGCGCTTGTTCCAGAAAAGTTCCTGCCACTGCCTCACCATGCCGAGGCTGCCGTTGTTGAAGACGACGACCCGGACGGGAAGCCTGTACCGGACGCAGGTTTCGAGCTCCTGCACGTTCATGAAGAAGCTGCCGTCGCCGGAAAGGCAGGTGACGGGACGCCCGGGCCTGGCAAAGGCGGCTCCGATGGCTGCGGGAAGGCCGTAGCCCATGGTCCCGAGACCCCCCGAGGTGATGAACGTCCGCGGGAGGGTGGTCTTCCAGTGCAGGGCCGCCCACATCTGGTGCTGGCCGACCTCGGTGGTGACCAGATCGTCCGGTGCGACGCGGGACCGGACGCCGCGGATGACCTCCGCCGGGTTGAGGCCTGAACCCGAGGTCTCGTGCAGGGCATAGGACTCCCTGACTTTCCCGATTTCTTCAAGCCATTTCTCATGGTGTTTCGCGGGGCCGTACAGGCGTTTGCGAAATTCCGGGAGAATCCTCGAAAGATGCCCCAAAAGGGGGAAATCGGCATTGACATTCTTTCCGAATTCCGCCTTGTCGATATCGGCGTGGATGATCCTGGCGCCTGTGGCGAAATGCTTCCTGTCCCCCGTGGAACGGTCGCTGAAGCGCACCCCTGCAGCGAGGATCACGTCCGCCCCGCTGACGGCCGTGTTGGCCCAGGGTGTGCCGTGCATGCCAAGCATGCCCAGTGAAAGCGGGTGATCCTCGGGGAAAGCCCCCTTTCCCATGAGCGTCGTCGCCACAGGGATCTGCGCCTCCGTGGCAAGTTTGAAGAGTTCCCCGGAAACTCCCGAGATAATCGTCCCACCGCCGGCGATGATGACTGGGCGGCCTGCCTCGGAGAGGGCTTTCACGGCGTCTTCGAGAGAAGACAAATCCTGTTTCCCTTCCGGGTCATAGCCCGGGAAGCCGACCTCTTCAGGGTATTCGAACTCGCCCTTTGCCTTCTGGATGTCCGAGGGGATATCCACCAGGACGGGGCCAGGCCTTCCTGAAGAGGCAATGAGGAAGGCCCCTTTCAGGGCGCGCGGCAGTTCCTTCAGGGAATGGACGAGGAAACTGTGTTTCACCAGCGGCAGGGAACAGCCGAAGATGTCCGCCTCCTGGAAACCGTCGGTCCCGATGACGCTTGTCGCCGCCTGTCCCGTAATGGCCACCAGCGGGACGGAGTCCATGTGGGCGTTTGCCAGGCCCGTGATAATGTTCGTTGCGCCGGGTCCGGAAGTGGCGATGCAGACGCCGGTTTTTCCCGTCACCCGGGCATAGCTGTCGGCGGCATGAACGGCCGCCTGCTCGTGTCGCGTCAGGATGGTTTGAAAGGACGCGTCACCGAGGGCATCATAAAGGGGAATGACGGAACCGCCCGGGATGCCGAAGACATGTTCAACACCCTCGGCTTCCAGGGCCCTGACGATCATCTGAGCTCCCGTCAACTGCATGAGGCGTCACTCCTTTCCATCGTGATCCGGTCCGCTATCGCCTCGCCAACTCGAAAGACGGGGGCCGTCCCGCCGAATTCAAAAGGAAGGTCGCCGCTATCGCTTTCGGACAGAAACCCTTCCACGGCCTTTTCGACGGCGCCGGCGGCGCCGGTTTCGCCGAGGTGCCGCAGCATGACCGCACCCGACAGGATCGCCGCAACGGGATTGGCTCGACCCGTCCCGGCGATGTCCGGAGCGGAGCCGTGAACGGGCTCGAACATGGACAGCCCTTCCCCGATGTTGGCCCCCGCCGCCGTGCCGAGCCCGCCGGCGATTCCAGCCAGAAGGTCGCTGACAATATCCCCGAACATGTTCGGCGTCAGGATGACGCCATAGCGCCCCGGGTCCCTGACGAGGTGATAGCAGAGTGCGTCCACGTTGGCCACGGAGCATTCCACGCCGTGCCCCGCCGCTTCGTCCTTGGCCGTTTCCTCCCAGAAACCGTAGATCCATGAGAGGGCGTTGGATTTCGAGGCCAGGACGATTTCGTCTTCATTTCGCGCCTTTGCCGTCTTGCAGGCGTATTCCGTGATCCGGCGGACGCCGGCCTCGGTGGCGATGCCGAGCTGGACCGCGGCGCGGCAGGCGGGTTCGAAGGCGAGGGAGACCTTTCCCTTGAGGTCATAGGCCCTCCGCGAGGCTTCGAAGTCAATTTCAAAGGCCTTGCCGCCGCTTATGCCTCCCAGGTTCATGTAGAAATCTTCGGTGTTCTCCCGGACCACGACGATATCCACCGAACCGGCTTTCACCGGAAGGGGCACACGGGGAAGGCTCTTTGACGGCCGGAGGTTGACGTACTGGTCAAAGTGAAAGCGCAGTTTCAGGAGGATCCCCTGCTCGAGGATCCCCGGCTTGACGGCGGGATCGCCTATGGCGCCCAGAAGCAGGGCGTCGTGGCCCGCGAATTCATCGAGGGCGCTTTCGGGAAGGATTTCTCCCGTTTCAAGGTAGTGTCCCGCGCCGAAAGGGTAGTCCGTCCATCGGATGTCAAAGCCCCAGGCCCTTCCCGCGGCTTCTGCGACCCGCGAGGCTTGCGCCACGACTTCGGGCCCGATGCCGTCGCCTCCGATTCGTGCGATCCGGTAGATCCTTTTTGCAGTCATCTGGAGGTACTCCTTTTTTTGAGCTCGCGGCTGACCCAAGGAACGAGGCCGCCGGAGTCGAGGAGATCCTGGAGGAATTCGGCGAAAGGCGGGAACGTCCAGGATTCGCCGGTGGTGAGGTTCAGGATGCGTCCCTCGGCGGGCCGGACCTCCACGTCATCACCTTTTCGGATCCCCTTTGCCGCATCGGGGCATTCGAAAATGGGAAGCCCCACGTTGAAGGCGTTCCGGTAGAAGATCCGGGCGAAGGATGCGGCGATGACGCAGCCGCAGCCGGCTCCCAGAAGCGCCAGTGGGGCGTGTTCCCGCGATGAGCCGCAGCCGAAGTTTTCTCCCGCCACGAGGATGTCGCCTTCGGGGAAGGTTTCCGGAAAATCCGGATCGATGCCTTCCAGGCAATGGGCCCCCAGTTCCTTGGGGTCATCAGTGACAAGGTACCGTGCGGGGATGATGACGTCCGTATCGATGTCGTTGCCGTAGGTCCAGGCCCGGCCGGTGATCGTCTTATGCATCGCCTTCCACCTCCATTGACGAAAGCTCGGTCTCGGAAAGGATTTCCCGGGGATCGGCGATACGGCCCTTCAGGGCCGAAGCCGCCGCCGCGAGGGGTCCGGCCAGGATGACTTCGCTTTCGGGGTGCCCCATCCTGCCGACGAAGTTGCGATTGCTGGTGGAGACACAGCGTTCTCCCGCAGCAAGAATCCCCATGTGGCCGCCGAGACAGGGCCCGCAGGTCGGGGTGCACACCGACGCCCCGGACTCCACGAAGGTCGATATATAACCTTTTTCAAGGGCCGCCTTGTAGACCTCGTAGGAGGCGGGAATGACCACCAGCCGGACTCCGGGGTGAACCTGCCCGCCCTTCAGGACAAGCGCCGCCTGGTGGAGGTCCCTGAGCCTCCCGTTGGTGCAGGAGCCGATGAAAACCTGGTGGATTGGCTCGTCATCGCATTCGGCGGCGGGTTTCACGTTTTCCGGAGAATGGGGGAGTGCCACGAGGGGGCACAGTTCGTCAAGGTCGATCTCGACGGTTTCGGCGTAAAAAGCGCCTTCGTCCGGATAAAGGGGCGAGAAATCCCTTGCCGCCCGTTTTCGCGCATAAGACAGGATCTTTTCGTCGGGGACGAAAAGGCCCGTCTTGGCACCCGTTTCAACGGCCATGTTGGAGATGGTGAAGCGATCGTCCATGGGAAGTTCCGCCACGGCGGGGCCCTCGAACTGGATCGCCTTGTACCGGGCTCCCTGGACGCCGATCCTCCTCAAGAGATTGAGGATGAGGTCCTTGCCCCCGATCCATGCCGGGCGCCGTCCGGAGAAGATGACCCGGACCGTTTCGGGGACGCGGAGCCAGGTCTCCCCGAGAGCCCAGGCCCCCGCGAGATCGGTGCTTCCCATGCCTGTCGCGAAAGCCCCGAGGGTTCCCCCCGTGCAGGTGTGGCTGTCGGCTCCTACCACCACCTCGCCGGGCAGGATCAGCCCCTGTTCGGGCAGGAAGGTGTGTTCCACGCCGACACGGCCCTGTTCCCAGTAGAGCATGCCCTGCTCCAGGGCGAATTCCCGGCCTTCCTTTGTCTGGGTGGCTGCGGCGATATCCTTGTTGGGCGTGAAATGATCGGGCAAAAGGGCGCAGCGGTTCCGGTCAAATACCGCCTCGGCGCCCATCTTCCGGAAGGCCCGGGCCGCCGGCGGCCCCGTGATGTCGTTGGCGAAGGCGAAGTCCACCCTGACGCGGCAGATCTCCCCGGTGTCGGCTTTCTGGTCCGTATGAGAGGCGATGATCGCACTAGCCAGCGTTCGGACCATCCAGTGACACTCCTTTCGCCGCGGCGAGCTGGTAGAGCCGGTTCACGGCGTTGACATAGGCCTTGATGCTGGCTTCGATGACGTCGGTGCTGGCCCCGCGTCCCTGGGCGGTCAAGCCGCCGAGCCGGAGGGTGATCCTGGCCTCGCCGATGGCGTCGGATTTCTCGCTGACGGCGGTAATCCGGTAGGTGGTCAGCTCCGGGTCAATGCCCATGAGCCGCTTGAGGGCCGCGTAGGAGGCGTTGACGGGTCCGTTGCCCGTGGCGGCGTCGGTGACGTCCTTACCTCCGTCGCTGAGGGTGATGGTGGCCGTTCCCCGTCCTTCTGCGGCCTGGACGGAAAACCCCTTGAGGGCGTATTTCCGCGACGGGTTCACGGCGAGGATCTCGTCGACCACAAGGGCCTCGATATCGTTGTCGGTGACCATTTCCTTCCTGTCGCAGAGGTCCTTGAAGAAACCGAAGGCCTCCTTGATCTGTTCTTTTGTCAGGCTGAACCCGAGGTCTTCCACTCGTTTCGAGAAAGCGTGCCGCCCGGAATGCTTGCCCAGCACGAGCTGGCTGCCGGGAGCCCCCACGTCTTCGGGGCGCATGATCTCGTAAGTGGCCCGGTTGCAGAGGACCCCGTGCTGGTGGATCCCCGCCTCGTGGGCGAAGGCGTTGGCGCCGACGATGGCCTTGTTCGGTGGAACGGTAAAGCCTGTAAGGTTGGAGACGAGCCTGCTCACGCTGTAAAGACGGGTCGTGTCCAGGCGTGTTTGCGTGCCGTAGTGTTCGTGCTTCGTTTTCAGCGCCATGGCGATCTCTTCCATGGATGCATTGCCGGCCCGTTCGCCGAGGCCGTTGACGGTGCACTCCACCTGGCGCACGCCGCGCTTGATGGCTTCCAGGGAGTTGGCCACGGCAAGGCCGAGGTCATTGTGGCAGTGGCAGGACCAGACCACTTCTTCCGGTGCGCCGGTGCGGCGGATGATTTCCTCCACGAAGGCCGAAAACTCGCCGGGCAGGGCGTACCCCACGGTGTCCGGGATGTTCAGCGTGGTGGCGCCGCAACTGACGGCTGTCCGGAAGACCTCGACAAGAAAGTCCATGTCCGACCGGCTCGCATCCTCTGCGGAAAACTCCACGTCCTCCACGAGACTTCTGGCCTGTGTCACGGCGCGCCGGGTTTCTTCGAGGACCTCCTGGCGGCTCATCTTGAGCTTGTACTCAAGATGGATGTCACTGGTGGCGATAAAGGTGTGGATCCTGGGCTTTCCTGCGTCTTTCACGGCCCTGCAGGCCGCGTCGATGTCCTCCGCCCGGGTCCTGGCGAGGCCTGCGATGGCGGGCCCTTCCACTTCCCGGGCGATGCGCTGGACGGCCTCGAAATCACCGGGCGACGAAGCGGGAAAACCCGCCTCGATAACGTCGACGCCCAGGCGGCCAAGCTGGTGGGCGATCTGGATTTTCTCGGCGGTGTTCAGGTTCACACCCGCCGCCTGTTCTCCGTCTCTCAGGGTGGTGTCAAAAATCCGTACGTGATCCTCGCTCATGTAAGGTTCCTCCCGTCTGGGGGCGCGGGGCGGCTCCGCCGCCCCGCGCGTGCCTGGTCAGTCTCTCGGTGCCTCTTTTGCTTCCATCCAGGGCATCATGCTCCTGAGCTGCCTGCCCACCGTCTCGATGAGGTGGCGTTCTTCCCGCTCGGCCCATTTTTTCATGGACGGCCGCCCGCACTGGTTCTCGAGGATCCAGTCCTTGGCGAATTCGCCGTTTCGGACATTCTCGAGGAGTCCCTTCATGGTTTCCCGGACATGGGAGTCGATGACCAGCTTCCCGGCCACCTTGTCGCCGTACTTGGCCGTGTCACTCACGGAGTAGCGCATCCACGACAGTCCGCCCTCGAACATCATGTCCACGATGAGCTTCAGTTCGTTGAGGCATTCGAAATAGGCGATCTCCGGCTGGTATCCGGCTTCTGTGAGGGTGTCGAAGCCGGCCTTGACGAGTTCCGTCACACCGCCGCAAAGGACGGCCTGTTCGCCGAAAAGGTCCGTTTCGGTCTCCTCCTCGAAGGTGGTCTCGATGACGCCCGCCCTCCCGCAGCCGATGGCCGATGCATAGGCAAGACCCGTCTCACTGGTGGTCCCGGAGTGGTCCTGGTAGACGGCCAGAAGGCCCGGGACACCCTTGCCCTCGGTGAACATCCGGCGGACCAGGTGTCCCGGACACTTGGGGGCCACCATGAAGACATCGGCGTCTTTCGGCGGCTCCACCTGGTGATAGTGAACGGTGAACCCGTGGGAGAAGACCAGGACGGCACCTTCCTTGAGATTGGGTTCGATGTCCTTCTTGTAGACTTCCGCCTGGACATGGTCGGGCATGAGGAAAACCACGAGATCCCCCCTGGCGGCGGCGTCCGCGACGGAGAGGACCGTAAACCCGTCGGCTTCGGCCCGCTTTTTTGAGCGGCTTCCTTCATGAAGACCGACGACAACCTCGACTCCGCTGTCTTTGAGGTTCTGTGCATGGGCGTGTCCCTGGCTGCCGTACCCGATGACGGCGACCACCTTTCCTGAAAGCCTGCCGAGGTCAGCGTCACTGTCGTAATAGATGCGCGGCATACACTGTCACTTCCTTCCGAATGTTGTGGTATATTCAGGCACTTTCGGCCCGTGATCCGGGTGCCCTCCGGCGAAACCGCCGCGTCCCATTGCGACGGCCCCGCTCGAGGCGACCTCGAGAACACCAAAAGGTTTCACCGCTTCAAGAAAGGCTTCCACCTTGCCACGGTCTCCGGTGGATTCGAAGACCAGTGCGTCTTCGCCCACGTCCACGACGCGGCTCCGGAAGACCTCAGCGGTCTGGAGAACCAAAGGGCGTACGTCCATGGGCGCCTTCACCTTCACCAGGGTCATCCAGCGCTCCACGAAAGGCCCGGTGTTGAGTTTGGTGACCTCCACCGTCTCCACCAGTTTTTCGAGCTGCTTGACGATTTGGTTGACAGCCTCGTCATCTCCAGTGACGACGAGGGTGAACCGGGAAAAGCCCTTTTTGTCCGTCCTGCCGACGCTCAGGCTGTTGACGTTGTACCCCCGCCTCGCCACGAGGCCCGCCAGGCGTGAAAGAACTCCGGGATGGTCCTCTGTCAGGACGCTGATGGTGTGCTGCATGGCACGTGTCCTCCTCCTGGGTTTTTGTCGCCGGTCCCTGTCCGGGGTCAAGGTATAAAAAAAGGCCGGGACCCCGTAAAGAAGGGGTCCCGGCCCGGTATGCTGCGTACGCGTACTAGCCCGCCAGCACTCCGGGAGGAACCCCGCAGCGAATAATAAGCGCGAGTACGAGTACGAGAATTATGGCGTTCAGGTGCAGTGCGTTTTCGCTCACGGGTATGCCTCCTTTCGGCACCGGCTGAATCGGTGTAAATTGCGGAGCATTGTACACGCCATGAAGGGGCCTGTCAAGCCCATTGCTGGCCCGTGAGATGTGTATACATGGTCGGTGTATTCGTGCTCCTTCACGCCGTAAGGTAGTTCTGCTAGAATGTTTCCGCCGACGGCTCACTCCGTCCAGGGACGGGGTCCCGGAGAGAGCGGCTTTCCGCCGGGCGGGCCCGAGGTCCAGATCGTACGACCCGACATCCTTCCTTTTGAACCTGTTTTTTTGCGTCAAAAACCAACCATGAACCGGAATGCGGCAGGAACGCGCGACCGATGTCGTATTGGGGGAAGTGTCCCTTTTGGCTTTGAGAGAATCGAAGCACTGGTGGAAATATGCCTTAAAACCAGGCAGGGAGGTGTGGCGTGTATGAAGCAGAATGTCAACATCGCAATCATCCAGATGTCTTCACGCGTGGGAGATGTGGAATTCAACACGAAAAAGGCCGAGGCCTTCATCGAGCAAGCGGCAAAACAGGGTGCGCACGTCGTGTGCCTTCCGGAGCTTTTTGCCACGGGATACAACATGGAAATCCTTGGACGGGACATCACCGACCTCAGCGAGCGGTATTACCGATACATCCACGAGAAGATGTCCGAAGCCGCAAAATGGAACCATGTGCACGTCATTGCCCCCTTCGGGTCGAAACGGGGCGAAATGGGCCCCGTCTATAATGCCGTCCAGATCTTTGATGACCAGGGGAAGGAGATAGGCCGGTACGAAAAAACCCATCTCTGGGGCCTGGAGAACCTGTATTTTGCCGAAGGCACCGAATATCCCGTGTTCAGGACGAAATTCGGGAAAATCGGCCTTCTCGTTTGCTACGACATCGAATTTCCCGAAGCGGCCAGAGCCCTCAGGCGCAAGGGCGCGGAGATTATTTTCGCTCCTGCCGCCTGGAGGGCGGAATTCGAACACGACTGGGATATGGAATACATGAAAAGGGCCATCGAAAACGGCCTTTTCGTCGTAGGCGTCAACAAGGCCGGTGACGAGGGCGGCATGAGGTTTCTCGGCAAGGGGAAGATCCATGATCCATTGGGGAATACGCTCCTCCAGTTGCCCGCCCTGGAGGAAAAGATAGCCCTGGGCACCCTGGGAGAACCCGTGGGAATTCCCGTCGCCGGAATGCCGCCTGCGATGGAATTTCCCGCAGCATCCGGCGGGGAGGATTTTGCCGGCCCGATGAGGGAAGAAAACCTGCCCGAGAGAATTTTAGAGTCAGATTCCCTGTAGCCGCAGCCTGCGGAAAGAGATGAAGACAAAAAACGCCATCCGCCCTTTTTTGCGGATGGCGTTTTCCCATGTCTTTTGACCTGTCCTGTCGTTTTGCTTTGTGGTCCGTTTTATTCCTGACCATGTCATGAACCGGGAATCGGGTGTCGTGGACCGGAAAAGAAGCATTTTCGGGGACCGGCAAAGAAGCCGATTGTCCTTCAAAGAATTCGGGAACGAGCGGCGGCGGAAAAACGGACGGTGGCATCCCTTTCGAAAAGCCGGAACTTCACGATGCTGCAAACGCACGGTGTAATATAATGCCATAGATCTGCCTGAATGTAAAATCCGTGTTGACAATGCCGGGGTCGCGGGGTAAGCTGTGTGGCGCAATACGCTCATCATTGATGACCAGCGAGGGATAGCCCGGGAAAATCCGGGCAAGGGGGGCGAAAGGGTGTGAACCGGGAAGAGGCGGAAAAGATCCTCGAGGAAAGCATCGTCGTGGATGCCCATTTCGACCTGGCCATGGACCTGCAGGACAAGCGGGACCGCGGGCGCAAAGACGTACTCCGTCGCGAACACCTCCCCGGATTCAGGCAGGGAAGACTGAACCT
>JBNGCT010000052.1:0-11682 GCA_049974965.1 Thermovirgaceae bacterium | reverse complement strand
GCTCAGGGCTTACGAAGTGGAACACGTTTTTGGTTTGCCAGGGGAAACGACCCTGGGTTGGTACGCCGAATGGAAGGATTTTCCCGAAGTCAAACATGTACTGACCCGGGATGAGCGGAGTGCATCCTATATGGCTGAGGCCTATGCCCGGGCCACGAACAAACCGGGGGTTTTCGAAGCCCCCAGTCCGGGCGTGACACATTGCGCCCCCGGTGTGGCGGAGGCCTACAAGGGGTCAATGCCGGTGGTCTTTTTTACTTCGGATGTGCCCCTGAATTACGACAAGCGAAACATGCTCACCGGTTGCGATCAAACGGCTCTCTTCCAGGGGATCGTGAAAGAATCTCTCACCATTACCGATGCCAACGACATCCCCTTTCTCATGAGAAGGGCTTTCAGGGTGGCAACTTCGGGCAGGCCCGGTCCGGTCCACATACGCATACCCCAGAATGTTTTCTTTCAGGAAATTTCCGAGCCGGATATCTACGCGCAAAAAGAATTTTCCTCCTTCCCCCCGCACCGGAGCGTCGCTGATGCGCAAGCCATGCGGGAAGCCCTCAGCCTGCTCAGGGGCGCAAAGGCGCCCCTTCTTTGCCTGGGACAGGGGGCTCTCGTTTCGCAGGCTTGGGATGAAGCCGCCAGGCTCGCGGAGCTGTTTTCCATGCCGGTCGGAACAACCATGACGGGAAAGGGCGCTTTCCCGGAAGAGCATGACCTGTCCATAGGCGTCATCGGGGCCCGTGGCGGTACAAGCTTTTCGAACAGTTTCATCGAGACCGCCGATGTCATTTTCTATGTCGGCTCCAACACGGATTCGGCGACCACCGACGGGTGGAAAATGCCGAGCCCTTCTTCGGGGAAGCGATTTATCCAGCTGGATATTTCCGGCACCGACGCGGGGAACACCTATCACCTGGACGCGCTCCTTCTCGGCGATGCCAAGGGGACCCTTGCGGAAATGGTCCGGATCGCGGAAGCGGATGGTTACTCCAGAAAGGGAAACGAAAGGACGGAAATACCCGCCCGGCGCGGGGAGTTCAGACAGTCTTTCGGTTCATGCATGTGCAGCGAGGAAATCCCGCTGCATCCGATGCGGTTCGTCCGGGAATTCGCCGACCGGCTCCCCGATGACAGTCACATCGTCTGCGACCCGGGCGTGGGCGGCATCTTCACGGCCGCCTATTTCCAACAGAAAAATGCCGGCAGGAGACTCTATTTCAATTATTCAATGGGAGCCCTTGGATATGCCGTCCCGGGTGTTCTGGGTGTCGCGGCAGCTGATCCAAAAAGATGTTCAATCGCATTGGCAGGAGACGGAAGCCTGGGATTCACCTGCGGGGAGCTTGAGACGATTGCCCGTCTGGGCTGGAACATCAAGGTCTTCCTGTTCAAAAACAACTCCTTTGGATGGATACGGGGCGAAACGGCTCTCGTGCACGAATTCGAGCCCTTTGCGACGGAGTTCGTTTCCGTCGATTATTCGAAGATTGCGGAAGGTTTTGGGCTGAAGGCTTTCGAGGTCAAAGCCCCCGGTGAGCTTTCGGGTGTTCTGGAAAGTGTCTTCTCGATGGAAGGACCAGCCTTTGTTACCGTCAACGTCCTCCCTGAAGACAAGTTGGTGCCCCCGATCCCTCGTTGGGTCAAATCCGGAAAGCGAAAGGGATTGCCCTGTATTTACTGATGGGAGTGAATCAGCAGCCATGATCGTTACTTTTGCCCTTTTCGCGATAACGATTGCCTACATGGTGCAGGTGTTGCCCCTTCCGATGGGAAACATCGCGAGGGTTGGTCCGGGAGCGTATCCGATGGCCTTGTCGGTTCTCATGCTTGTATGTCTTTCCGTCGTGCTGGTGCGTGACCTGAAGCGGAAACGGACAGGCCGGCCGAAGGATATGCCGCGTTTTTGGAAACAGACGGGTACTGTTGTTGTCACCATACTGTATGCCGTTTCCCTTGAATGGGCGGGGTACTACATATCGACCTTTTTGTATGCCTCAGTCATGTCCTGGTTCTTTGGTTCGATGAAAAGTGATGAAGCGCAAACATACAGTTTCCTGCGCAGGGTGTTCGTTGCAGCCCTCATCGGTGCCGGCATTACTGCTGCAGGGTACGTCCTCTTTCACCTCATGTTCGGCTTCAGGCTGCCGTAGGACAGGAGGGAGTTCTGAATGGAAATACTCCAGACCATAGATGTCTTTTTTGAAGGCCCCCTGCTACTTTATCTCGTAGTTTCCTATTTCATCGGTTTTTTCTTCGGTGCTGTCCCGGGTCTGACGGCGACCCTCGCCATCTCCCTCTTGTTGCCGCTTACCTTTGGAATGGAGCCCCTGTACGCCCTCGTCACCTGTGTCGGTATTTTTATCGGAGGGATTTACGGTGGGGGAGTCACTGGCATTCTGATTAATATTCCTGGCGCGCCTGCAGCGGCCCTGACCGCTTACGAAGGGTACAAGCTGACCGAAAAGGGGCTTGCGCGCAAAGCCTTGGGGCACGGTGCTTTCGGTTCGATGGTCGGGGGGATGATCGGAGCCGTTCTGGCGATAGTGCTTCTCGGACCAATCGCAGAAGCCAGTCTCTATTTCAAGACTCCTGACAAGTTTTCGCTGATTTTCATGACTATAGTGGTGGTCATGTTCCTGAATACGGAATCTCTCGTCAAAGGGGCCATCGCAGCTGTTTTAGGACTGATGCTCGGCACGGTGGGGATCGACCATTTCCAGGCAATTCCGCGGGCCACCTTTGGTATCGGTGCATTCAGACAGGGGATAGATTTGCTGACGGTGGTTGTCGGCACTTTCGCCGTCTCGGAAATACTGACACAGTTCGAATCGAAAAAGGATACCGCGGTGGGCGTTGACACGTCTCGGTACATGCCCAAAAGCTGGAAAGACATGGTTCCGGATTTTGGAGAAATACGAAGGATCGGGCCCTGGACCTATCTTCGCAGCACGGTTATAGGCTTTTTTACGGGCGTGCTCCCGGGAGCGGGGGCTTCGATGGCGGCTCTTCTTTCCTACGGTTTGGCGAAAAGCCTTTCAAGGCGGAAGGAGGAATACGGCCACGGTTCTGTAGAAGGGATCGCCGCGGCTGAGACAGCCAACAATGCCATGTGCCCGGGTGCGCTGATCCCCATGCTGATTTTCGGGATACCAGGTGATGCTGTGACGGCTATCATCCTTGGCGTATTCATCATCCACGGGTTGATACCGGGACCCATGCTCCTGATGGAAAAAATGGACCTGCTCGGGCCGATGCTGCTTTCAATGATCCTAACGCCGGTTTTGATCGTTGTTTCCTTGCTTCTGGTCGGCAGAAGGTATATCTACATTGTTTCCGTCCGCAAGGATCTTCTCTACCCCTTTATCGCCGTCATAGCGATGATCGGCCTGTATGCGGCAACTTTTTCCGTCTTTCAGCTTTTGTTTACCATCGGCGTGGGGGTGGGGACCTACGCGCTGAAAAAAGAGGGTTACCCGGCGGTACCGTTTCTTTTGGGGTTCATCCTTGGCCCCCTGCTCGAGAAATACATGAGATCAACCCTGGCGATAACCCAGGGAAACCCGATGATTTTTCTTACATCACCTTTCAGCCTGGTTTTTCTCATCCTTTCAATTGTTTTTGCGTACCTTCTCGGGGTCAAGCTCCCCAGGGGGATGAAAAGAATCGCCGGTTCCTGATGAATTCCTGTATGTGACAGGCAGTTACGGGCTTTGGCCCGATGGAATGGAATAAAAACCATATTGCTGGGAGGAATGGGAAAATGAAGCGTACCGCACTATTGATCTGTTTGGCTTCAGCACTTGTAGCCGGCTTTGCCGTTGCAGGGTTTGGTGCCGATGCCTATCCGTCGTCGGATATCAAGCACATCGTCCCCTGGGGGGCAGGCGGTGGGACCGACACGGTCATGCGTGCCTTTGTCAATCACCTCGAGGACAACGTGGGCACTTCGATCTACACGGTCAACATTTCAGGGGCGAAAAGTGGCCAGGGCGTCAGTGAGCTCATGAGCTCCAAGCCTGACGGATACACCATCGGAACGCTTACATATGACAGTATTGTCACTGTCCCATACTTCGGGCTGCTGAAAAATTACTCCATGGATCGCCTTGACTTTCTTTGCACTGTAACGGAACACCCGACGGTCATCGCTGTCCATACGGACTCGGAGTATCAAAATCTCGAAGACCTGGTTGAAGCGGCCAAGGTAAATCCCGGGAAAGTCGGTATTTCGAACGTGGGGCTTGGTGGCGTTTGGCACCTCCCCGCCGTTGATTTCGAACAGAAAGCCGGCGTCTCCTTCAATCATGTGGCATTCCCCGGCGGATCTGGGGAACAAAGGGAAGCCCTTCTGAAAAAAGAGGTGCCTGTCGCATGTATCAGCGTAGGCGGCATTTTCCCGGCGGTGAAGGCCGGGAAGGCGCGGATCCTTGCCGTCATGTCGGAAGAGCGGCTTGACGAGTATCCCGACGTTCCCACCTTTAAGGAGCTCGGATACGATGTTGTGTGGGGAAGCATGAGGATTCTTGCGGTCCCGAAGGGCGTCCCCGCCGACAAGATGGCAGCGCTTGAAGAAGCGTGCAAGAAAACCGCCCACGAGGAAGAATGGGAAACCTGGCTTCAGGAAACAGGTGGGGGCGGCTGGACATGGAAAGACAGCGAGACAACAGCAAAAGACGTCTACGGGATGCAGGAAAGAATCTTTGCCCTGCTTGACGAGCTGGTCGAAGCAGGGATCGTCGAAAAATAGGGCGTATTGCCCATTTCCCAAGGAGGTCTCCCTGCAGGGGGGACCTCCTTTTTTCAATGCCGCCGGAAGTTACGCGGTGGATCGGGCGAATAAGCCTCTCTTTCCCGGTTCATGATTCGTGAAAGGGGTGGAGGCAATTATTGACAACAAATCCTGATGTAGTTATCGCCGGAGCCGGGCTTGTCGGCCTATTCGCGGCCCGGTACCTGCTTCTGGAAGGTCTTTCCGTAACCGTTTACGAGGCGAAATACCCGGGCTACGGCGCTTCCGGTTCGAGTGAGGGCGGAATTCTTCTTCAGACCAAGGCTGATAAAAAACTGCTGACTTTGACCAAACAAAGCCTGAAAATCTATGAAGAAATCAGTTCTATTCTTCGGCCCGGTATCGAATTCCGGAAAAAGGGAAGCCTGATCGTTGCTGAAAATGAAGCCGAAGTCGGTTTCGTGGAAGACCGGGCCCGTTTTCTTGCAGAATCGGGTGTCGGGGCCCGGTATTTGGGCGGAAGCCAATTGGGAGCACTCGAACCCTGCCTGGGGCCGGTTGTCATCGGAGCTTCCTGGTGTCCTGAAGATGCTTCTGTCAACCCTCTCCGGCTGACTGTGGCCTTGTGTGAAGAGATCAGGAGCCTGGGCGGCAGGATACTGAAGAACAATCCAGTCCAGAGAGTCCTTTGCGGGAGAAGGGAAAACCTTCAGGTGGTTTCCCGGTGCGAGACGGCCTATACCGGATTTTCGTCAATTCATGCGGCTCATGGGCAGGGATCCTGGCTGCCGGGATGGGAGGCCATGTGCCTGTTTTCCCACAGCGCGGGCAGATCCTTGTAACGGAACCGGTGGAACCGTTGTTAAAGAACGTGTTGATATCCTCTTCATACCTTTTAGCGAAACATGCGGGGGGTCGGAAAAACGCCAAAGCGAGGGCTGGCTGCGTCCTCGACCAAACGGATTCCGGGTCAATCCTTGTCGGAAGCAGCAAGGAAAACAAAGGGCACCAGCCGGGAGTTTCCGAGAGCGTATCGGTACAACTTGCCGGCGAGGCTTTGCGTCGCGTCCCATGTCTTGCAGGCGTCCGCGTCCAGCGGGTCTTCTCCGGCTTCCGGCCTGTTTCGAAGACAGGCCGCCCAATCGTGAAAGTCCTGGAAGGATTCGATAACGTCATCGTCGCCACCGGTCACGGAGGCGACGGTGTTGCTCTCGCCCCGATAGCAGGCAAACAGGTCACGGAACTTGTGCTGGTAAAGCGCCCGGGAAACAATAAATTGAATGCTAAAGGGTGATGTTTTTTTCCTGGAGCAGTTTCTCAAGGGTCCTCAGCTTTGATATGGCGGTTTTCTTGTAATGCCTTCCGAGGACGACGATGAGTGCGTCGAGGACGTTCATGGCGGAGACGGTGGAGTAGTGTCCCGAGGCGGTTTCAACGGGAAGGATCACGGATGCGAAATTTGCCGCCGGACATGAAATGTCTGTTGTAATCAGGACGACGGGGACACCGCGTGAGTGAACGAACTCCGCTCCCTCTATCGTTCTTGCGGCATAATGGGGGCCACCGACTGACAGTACCAGCAGCACATCTTCCTGCGAAAGGTCGGCAAGGTGTGAGTACATGTCGTCGGATCCGGAATGACCGGGAAGCGAAACGTGGGGGAGAAACTGGCAAAAAAGCGTGTACGCGTAAAGGGCTATGCCCTGGGTGGATCGGAGCGCAAGTATGGAAATCTTCCTGGCGTTTTTCAGAACTTCTCCTGCGCGTTGAAAATTTTCCAGCAAGATAGGTGTCAGGGAATTCTGCAGGCTTTCCACATTCCTCATTGTTGTCTCGGTCAGGATAGAGCGGTCTGATTTGTCGACCGGGAACTTGCCTTTCCACGATTCTTCCACCTGCCACCAGAGGGAGATCCTGGTCGGCAGGATGACACGCTTGAGGGCGTCGAGGAATTCATGAAAAGATTCGTAACCGAGATGCGATGTCGTCCGGACCACCGTTGCCGGTGAAACCCCGCTTGCTTTTGCAAGTTCCTCAACGTTCATGAAAGCAACCTGCTGGTAATTTCCAAGGATAAAGTTGCACAAACTCCGTTGACGTGCGGGAAAATCTGAAACACCCTGCCTGATTTTCTCAAAAAGATCATGTTCCTTCCCTGTCTTTGAGATTGACATTGCTTTGCCTCCTGAAGTCCATGGTTTCAGAAAAGAAAAAAATTTTTCATTACACATATTACTTGACTTGATGTGTTTCATCAAGTACGATCCGGTTGTTGAAATGAATCTTTCTTATTTGAGCGGAATTGAAATATATTTTTGTCATCGACAATTACCACTCGGGAGGCGCTTTGAAATGGGGAAATCATGGGAGATTCTCTATCTGAGTCAGGAAGATTGCATCCAGGCGGGCGGAACGAATATGCAGGGGGCGATGAAAGCGACGGAAAGGTCCTTCTTTCTCCATGGTGTGGGTGATTTCATTCAGCCCGGCAAGCCTGTTATCCGTTGGGGCGGACCCGAAACGGAAGAAACGACGGGCCGTATCATGTCCATGCCATCCTTCCTGGGCGGTGAAAAATATGCGGAAGAGCTGCATAAGCGCGATCTTCTCGGCCCCGTCAACACGGCGGGGATCAAGTTTATCCCAAGTCGTCCTTGGAACCCAAAGAAATTTGGTCTACCCAGGGCAAGTGCCCTGATCATCATTGTTGACCCCGAAACGCTCATACCACAATGTGTCATGGACGGCGCCATTGTGAGCGCCATGAGAACGGGAGCCGCTTCCGGGGTAGCGGCGAAATACCTGGCGAGGCAGGATTCGGAAACCATGGGGCTTGTCGGAGCCAGCGTACAGGGACGCACCCAGCTGGCTGCGATGAAATGTGGCGTTCCTTCTCTGAAACGTTGCAAAGTCTTTGATATCCGGCACGAGGCGGCGGTCGAATTTGCTGAGGCCATGTCGGAAAAAGTGGACATGGAGATCATCCCGGTCAAGACTCCTGAAGAGGTCTTTCAGGGTGCGGATGTGATCAGTACGGCGACGATCGCAAGTGAGCCCTACGTAATGCCCGGATGGTACCCTGAGGGAGTTTTCCACGCGGAGATTTCTTTCTGGGACACGCCTCCCGAGGCGTTAAGCGTTTTCGATAAAATCTACGTGGACGACTGGTACCAGGTGAAGCATCATGGTGTTGACGTTTCATGGCGTGCCGTAAGGGATGGTTTTATATCAGAAGAAAAGGTTAAAGGTAATTTCGGCGAGGTTGTCGCAGACAAGTTGCCAGGCAGAGAATCGGGGGCGGAGAAGATCTTTTTCAATCCCATCGGCCTTGGCATACACGACTTGTCTGAAGCGTTCAGGGTGTTCGAGTCGGCCAAAGCTCAGGGGGTTGGCAAAAAGTTGCCCTTATGGGAAAATCCATCGGGCTGGCTTGACGAAATCCACGTTTGATAGAGCCCTGACAGAGCCAGAGTGGCGGTATTCCGGGGTAAAAAGTAAAGCCCCGGATTGACGCGGGAGAAATGAGACAACAAAAGAAGGGGGAAAAGAACATGAAGAAAAGACTGGTAATGTTAGGCCTTTCGTTACTTCTCGTGGCTGGAATGGCGCTTTCTGCAGGAGCCGTTGAGTTCGTGACGATTGTTACCGGTTCGACAGGCGGGACGTATTATCCCGTGGGTACCATCCTGGCGAACCACTTCAACCAGAAGCTTTTGAAGGACGGCATCAAGTTTTCCGCCCAGAGTTCAGGCGGGACCACGGAGAACCTGGACATGCTGAAAAACAGCGAAGCCCAGATGGGTATCGCCATGTGCAACCTGACCGGTTTTTCCTACACCGGCACGAACCGGTATGAGGGCAAACCCAACCCGAACCTCAGGTATGTGATTGCATTGTGGCCGGAAGCTTCGCAATTTGTCTATGCAAAAGATTCAGGCATCGGGGGATGGGACGATCTGGAAGGCAAGAAAATCGCCGTCGGACCACCCGCATCGGGGACGGAATTCAGCACCAGGACGATTCTTCAGGCTGTCGCCGGATTGACCTTCGACGACATCGTGCCGGAATACCTTGGATACAGCGAGGCTTCGCAGGCCATCCAGAACGGCCGCATTGACGCAGCCCTTCTCGAGGCAGGCTATCCCACCTCGGCGGTGACTGAACTTTATGCCGGAAGAACGGAAGTGGACATGCTGCCTTTTGAAGGAGACGTCAAGGACAAACTGATCGCGGAAGCTCCCTGGTATGCCCCGGTCACGATTCCTGCCGAGACCTATCCGAAGCAGGACAAGGATATCCCTGTGGTTGGCGTCATGTGCTCCCTGATCGTGCATCCTGAAGTCAGTGACGACATCGTCTACAAGGCCTTGCAGGTCATTTACGATGACAGGGAAGATCTGTTGAAGGAACACGCAGTCTTCAACAAGGTCGACTTTGACAATCCTCTCAACGGTCTCTACGGCGCTCCGCTGCATTCAGGCGCCGTCAAGTTCTACCGCGAGAAGGGGCTCGAGATCCCTGAAAATCTCCTTCCTCCGGAGATGAAATAAGAACCTGACGGGATAACCGCGCTGAAGACAGACTCATATTGACGACCGGCCGGCATGCACGTACGACAACGTAGTACGAGTCATGCCGGCCGGTTCATACCTTTCGGATGGGGAGATTCTCTATGGAATTCATCAAGAAGCTTATTCCCAAGGGAGAGCTCGTCCCGACAAGAGAACTGGCAGGCAGGATCGGGCTGATCGCACTTGCCCTGACGGTGGGAACATCAATTGTTCATGCCTGGATGAACAGTTTCGGCCTCCTGATGGCCATCAAGATGAATGCTATACACCTTGGTACCGTCATGGCAATCGTTTTTCTGTATTACCCGGCTACGAACCGTTCACCGCGTGAAGCCCCCAGTATCCTTGACTGGGCCTTTGCCGGTCTGTCCCTTCTCGGAACGTTGTACATATTGACACAGTATGACCGGATCCTCGCCGCTCATTTGAATGTGCTGATGCCGGATCTTGTCATGGCTTGCATTACCATGTTTCTGCTCATTGAAGCGAGCCGCAGGGCGGTCGGTCTCCCCCTGACGGTGTTGAGCATCCTTTTCGTTGTATATACGAAATATGGACCTCATTTCCCGGGACTTTTTGCCCACCAGGGGTTCAGCTGGGAACGGGTCATTATCAGGATGGCGCTGACCGATGAAGGCATTTATGGCGTGTCCTTGATGGTGTCTTCCACGTACGTCTTCATGTTCATCCTTTTCGGGGCATTCCTGGCCGCGACCAAGACAAGCGATTTCTTTAACGATTTTTCGCTGGCACTTGCGGGGAAGTACCGGGGAGGCCCGGCCAAGGTGGCGGTCATGGCCTCGGCCCTGATGGGAAGTATCTCGGGGAGTGCACAAGCAAACGTTGCCACCACCGGAGCGATCACGATCCCCCTGATGAAGCGTGTCGGGTATGCCCCGCATTTCGCCGGAGCGGTCGAAGCGGCGGCCAGTACGGGCGGTATCCTTATGCCTCCCATCATGGGCGCCGCAGCGTTTATCATGAGCACTTTTCTGGGAGTTCCCTATGCCAAGATCATGATCGCCGGCGCCACGCCTGCAGTGCTGTACTACATGGCCGTCATGTTTATGGTTGATCTCAGGGCCAAACGCAAGGGACTGCAGGGCCTCTCGGCGAAGGAGATCCCCCCTCTCGGGAAAACCCTTCTGGAGCGGGGCCATATGATCATCCCGCTTGGGCTGATCATTTATTTTCTGCTTGCAGGCTATACGCCGCTTTTCTCAGCTTTTCTGGGGCTCGTTTCGGTTATAGTGCTTTCATCGATCAGAAAATCGACCCGAATGAGCATCAGGGATTTTATCAGCGCCCTTGATTTGGGAGCCCGCAATGCGGCCCCGGTGGGAATTGCTTGTGGTGTGGTGGGATTCATCGTTGGATCCGTGGGGATGACCGGTGTGGGGCAGATTGTTGCCCTTAACATCATCATGTTCTCCGGAGGCAAGCTTTGGGCAGCCCTGATTCTTTGCATGCTCGCCGCCATCGTCCTCGGTATGGGGCTTCCGGCGACAGCGTGCTACATTATCACGGCTACCATTGCAGCGCCCGCCCTGCAGCAGATGGGCGTTGAGCCCATTGCAGCCCATTTTTTCGCTTTCTACTACGGGACCATGTCAGCTGTCGTCCCGCCGGTTGCACTGACGAGCTATACCGCCGCAGGGCTTGCGGGAGCAAAACCCATGCGGGTCGCCGTTATGGGTTTTGGTCTTGCCCTCTCGGGACTGCTCTTGCCGTACCTGTTTGTCTACAACAACTCTCTGCTTTTCGTGAATACAACCTGGCAGGGGTATTTTTTTGTGCTCGGAATGGCTATCGTAGGCGTTTTCTCTCTGTCAGCGGGCATAATCGGGACATTCAAGGGAAACATGCCCATCTGGGAAAGGGTTCTTTTTATCGTTACGGGTATCTCCATGGTGGCTCCTCTTGGAAGCTACAAGCTGGGGAGCCTGGGGATCTTTGCAGTCCTGGTGCTGCAGCACTTCATGCGCAATCGCCAAAAGGAACTTGCGCCGCAGGTGGAATAGAAACAGCTTTTGGAAAACGGTTTTTTGCCGGAACGAGGGAGCGGCCTTCGAGCCGCTCCCTCGTTTTATGCCTTGAAAGTGTCGAACAGCCTGGGTCTCAAAAAAGAGATGAGCCCTGTGGCCGCAAGACGGGATGTCACGCCCGTCGGGTCCAATGGCGGGGCTACTTCGACGAGGTCGAGTCCTCCGATGCATTCGGTCTTGCCCAACACGTCCATCAGTTCCAGAAACTGTGCTGATGTTATTCCCCCGAATACGTAGGATCCCGTTCCCGGCGCGAATGCGTGATCCACCACGTCAATGTCGATGGTTACGTAAACGGTTTCGGCCTTTTCGGAAGCCCTTTCGATGGCTTCTCGAG
>JBNGCT010000051.1:0-11725 GCA_049974965.1 Thermovirgaceae bacterium | reverse complement strand
CCTTCAGACTCATTCCTTACTGGAAATCGAACCCCTCTTCAGACTCATACCATGTTGGAAAAGACTAGGCATTTCCAAAGGGAAGACTATCGGCTAAGATGGTGCGCTGTGGCCATGATTTTCTCTATTGGAGTGGCGTACCATGACAAAGTTCGGATTTTTGAGAAGAATCAAGAAAATACAGCGAGAATGGCCAACCTTCTGGAGGACGACCCTGGGGAGCGCCATGTACGCCTCGTCGCTGGCCTTTTTCGTGCTGCCTGCGAAATTCCCGGACTCAGGCGTCGCCGGTATCGCCGTATTGCTGAAATATGTCTGGAATATCCCTCCGGCTCCGGTAATCTTTGCGCTCAACATAGCCCTGTTTATCTACGGCCGGAAAGTCCTTTCCAAAAGATTCCTCATGTGGACGCTCTGGTCCGTTACGGTCTTTTCCTTTACTTTGCAGTTTCTGGAACCCGTACCGGTGCCCCAGGTAACCGACCGGTTTCTTGTGGTCGTCGCCGCGGCCGCACTCAGGGGGATCGCCTGGGCCATTGTCATCAGCGGCGGCGGCGGCTCCCTGGGGGGCACTGATATTCTCGCCTCGGCCATTTACAGGAAAACCGGCATGGAAATCGGCCGGTTCACCTTCGCCGTCCACGTGGTGACCGTCATCGCTGCCCTTCCCGTTGTCGGCTTCGAAAACCTCCTGTACGGCGCCGCCCTCTTGTACCTGAGCTGCCTCGTCTTCGACAGCACCACCCAGTCCTTCGATCGCAGGAAACAGGTTCTGGTGGTTTCCAGCAAGCAAGACCACGTAAAATGGTACATCATGAAAAAACTCCGCCAGGGTGTCACCATGCTTTACGGACAGGGAGGATACACGGGAAAGGACATGCGTGTTCTTCTGGCCATGCTGTTCCCGCGACAGGTCGCCGATCTGAAGAAATTCCTTCGCGAAACCGATCCCCGGGCCTTCGTTGTCCTCTACGAGGCGTCGGAGATTTTTGGAAGACGCTTCAAGCCCCTGGACAGGGAACGGACGAAACCACACATCAGGACACGTACTGAAGCCCAGTCGATGCAGCCGAGAAAGCGCAGGATTCTTCCCGGACAGGACTCCCACAAGACGCGGAAGAACAGGTCCTATAACGTTTCGCCTCCTTCCTGATCGCTTGGAACGGACCATTAAGTGGCTCTATACATTGATTGCCATATCTGCTATTATCTGCTACTAGCAGACAGACGGAGGTGCGAAGTTGGAGCGATACGAACGCCTGGAAAGACTGATACAACTTCTGTCGGCAGCCGAAAAGCCGGTCAGCGGGTCCGAACTGGCTGAAAGCTTTTCCGTCAGCAGACAGGCCGTCGTGCAGGATATCGCCCTGCTGCGCAAGCGCGGGGTCCCGATAGCGGCGACGCCGCAGGGATATGTGCTTCATGAGGGTCCCGAACTGGTCACCAGGGTTTTCGCCGTACGCCACGAACCGGGGGATATCGCGGAGGAGCTGGGAGCTATCGTCGGCGCAGGCGGACATGTCCTGGATGTCATCGTTGATCACCCGATCTACGGGGAAATCCGGGGAAACATTCACGTCAAAAACCGTGACGACGTGACACGGTTCGTCAACCTCCTGAACAGCACGGGACAGAGCCCGCTGCTTTCGTTGTCCCGGGGTTTTCACCTTCATACCGTCGAGGCCGAGGACGAACACGTACTTGACGATGTGGAAAGGATTCTCGAAGAAAAAGGGTTTCTCGTGAACTGACCATCGATTACGGAGGGGATTTCACCGTGCATGCCCGCGAAAAAATCTGGATCATCGCCGCACTGCTTCTGACTGCAGTCGATGTTCTTTTGCCCTACACCTTCTTCCGAAAAGAAGGCTCATGGGTTTTCTGGATTGTCCTGACGGCCGTGGTCCTTGCAGGTGGGATCGCCTACACCGCTTCCTGGAACGATCCGGCCGCCGGAAGAAACCGGGGGAATGACCGATGAACACCTTTATCCTTCTTTCGGGAATCCTTTTGTGGTTTTTGGCCGGATCGGTCCTTTCCTGGACGGCCAGAAAAAAACTCGGCAAAGGGATGGTCGAGTATTTCCTGGCGAACCGTAGCATCGGTGGACTGCTTTCCGCCTTGACCTACAGCGCAACCACCTATAGTGCTTTCATGATGGTGGGCCTCGTGGGGCTTTCCTACAAGACCGGCGTCGCCAGCCTCGGGTTCGAGCTCACCTACCTCGTGGGAACCGTCTTCCTGCTTGCCCTGTTCGCTCCCCGGTACTGGGCCGCAGGAAAGCGCTACAACCTTCTGACGCCCTCGGAGATGCTCTCCTTCCGCTATGAAAGCCAGGCCGTCGGCGCAGCGGCGGCGCTGTTGTGCATCATCATGCTCGTCCCCTATGCGGCGGTCCAGCTCATGGGCACGGGATATCTTCTGGAAACCCTTTCGGGAGGGGCGATTACATTCCGGACGGCGACGATTATCGCGGCGGCCATGTCTTTCGTTTTCTCCTGGTGGGCGGGGCTCCGCTCCGTCGCCCTCACCGATGCACTCCAGTCCGCCATCATGCTCATCGCAAGCATTGTACTGGCCGGCTTCGTGGGTTTCGTCCTCCTTCCGGAAGGGCCTTTCCCCTTCCCGCAGACGAAGCCAGATCTTCTCGAGGTGTCATGGCCGCTTCCCATGTTCATCGGCCTGACGCTTCCCTGGTTCTTTTTCGCCGTAACCAACCCGCAGGTTGTGCAACGCCTTTACAGCCCGCGCAGCATCGGCAGCATCCGCAAGATGATTCTCGGCTTTTCTTTCTTCGGTTTTGTTTATACCGTTCTGTGCGTCTACCTGGGGTTTTCCGCAGCCATCCTGAAACCGGGACTCGAGACGGCCGACAACGCCATGGCGGCGGTCCTCTCCCTGGTGCCTCCGGCACTCGCCCTGGTGGTAACTCTCAGCATCATGGCGGCGGCTGTGTCAACGATGAACTCCATTATCCTGACCTTGAGCTCCATGTTCGGCAGGGACATTCTCAAAGGGGCCTTCCCCGACCTGGACGAAAACACAGAAATGGTCCTGAGCAAGGCATTCATCCCCATCATCACCGTTGCCTGCCTCATCTTCGCGCAATACCGGTTCGACCTGATCGCCATTCTTTCGTCAATGGCCTCAGGCGGCCTGCTGATGCAGCTGCCGGCTGTCATCGGCGCGTTTTTCTGGAAGAGGTCGACCGCACGGGGGGCTGTCTGGAGCATAACCACCGGAGGAATCCTCACGGGGATGCTTTACGTGACAGGGGCAAAGCCTTTTGGCCACTGGCCGCCGCTATGGGGCCTCCTTCTGGCTTCGGTCGTTTTCATCACGGTCAGCCTTTTCACGACCCCTCCGGGAGGAACAAGGCGTTTTCTCGAATCCGTCGACGATGACCTGACACATATTCTCCCGGGCAAAAGGGCCGATTAGGCGTTATCCCTGCGTCCGGTTCATGAACGCTTTTGTCCAGGGACATGCCACCATGCAGATCCCGCATATGGTATGCCCAAGGCCTGCCGCATCGGAAAAGGCTTTCGCCTGATCATGGCAAGCGGTGATATTGATGATGTCTTCCCGCAAGAGCGCAGGGGACCATTCTCTTCCTGTCGGGGCGGAAACCGGGCAGGCTGCCAGGCATTCCGTACATTCCCCACAAAAAGATCGCTCTACCGGATCGTTTACCGGAAGAGGTGCATCGGTCAGCACGGTGCACATTCTCAGGCCGGATCCATACTCCCTGGTCACAAGCAGCGCGCATTTCCCTATCCAGCCCAGGCCCGCGCGGGTCGCCGCCGTCTTGTGAGGAAATTCCGCCGAAAGGGTCTGCTTGTCCCAGTTTTCCGTCGTCGGGCCGACGAGGTACGCCCTGTACCCTCTTTTTGTTACCAGGTCGCACACACCCTCTCCGAGGACCGCCAGAAAACCGTTCGCCCGAACGTATTCGTCACGGTAATTTTTCGTCGGTCCCATGCTGATTCCCCGGAGCGGCTCCGTTGCAAGAGGGAGAAGGATCGAAACAGCCACGGGCCATTCCTTCGCAAGCGCTTCTTCGGTCCCGCTGATATCGGCGAACCCGACTTTTCCCGGCCCCCTGGCCGCAATGTATTCTTCAATCTCTTTGGCCAATGTCTTGTTTGTCATCGATCTGTCCCTCCTGATCCTGTTTTCGCTCTTGCGTTTGTTTCCAAGTCTTGCCGGCGGATTCATCCCTCCCCATTGTTCCGGCCGTAGTTTTTGAAAAGCTTCTTCAGCCTGTCAACCTGACCGTCGTCAAGGCATCGGGGCTCGCCGACACATCTGGTTTTGAAATAGATTTCAGCCAGAAATTCGGCGGTTTCCGCCGCAGCAAAGGCCTCACCAAGGGTCTCGCCCACCGTGACGAGCCCATGGTTTGCGAGGATGACGGCCTTGCCTTCCCCGAAGTTCGCGACAGCAGAAAGGGCAAGTTCCCTGGAACCGAAATGAGCATAGGAAGCAACGGGTATCCTGCCCCCGAAAGAGGCCATGAGATAGTGAAAAGGCGGGATCTCCCACCCGAGACAGGCCAGAACGGAGATGTAAATCGAATGGGTATGCACCACCGCCCCCGTTTCCGGGCTGCTTTTGTAGAGTTCAAGATGAAGGGGTGTTTCACTCGAGGGTTTTCTGTCTCCTGAAACGATCTTCCCGGTTTCCGACAGGATGACCACATCCATCGGAGTTATCCTGTCATAGTCCATGCCGCTCGGCGAAACAGCGATCCGGCCGCCTGCGCTCCTGCAGCTGAGGTTTCCACCGGTACCGCGAGTCAGACCCGTTTCAAGCATTTTTCGCCCGAATCGGACGATCTCTTCCCGTGCCTTGCGATCATCCATTCTTGCCCACCCTTTCGGGACTGCTGTTCATGTCTTTGTTTTCATTATGACAGATTTCACGCTTTTGAATGGAATCGTCTTCGCCGGCCCGTCGTGGTACCCTTGCTTTCGGATCCGTTTTTCAGCCAGTCATGAAAAAAGGAGGTTTTCCACCATGCCGAAGGGAAAGGACCGACCGGTTCCGCTTTTTCAGATCGATGCATTTACCTCGAGACCCTTTTCCGGGAATCCTGCAGCAGTCTGTCTGCTCGAAGAGTTTTTTGAAGACGCCCTGCTCAGGGATATTGCGGCGGAAATGAATCTTTCGGAAACCGCCTTCGTGGTTCGTCGACCATCAGGAGGCGGCTTTGAAATCCGGTGGTTCACACCTGCCGTGGAAGTCCCTCTTTGCGGTCATGCCACCCTCGCCGCCTCTCACGTCCTTTTCAACGAAACTCACGAGGCAGAGGACGTCATCCATTACGACAGCAAAAGCGGCCCTCTTTCGGCGAGGCGCGAAGGAAACCGCATCGTTCTCGATTTCCCTCTCAACCCCCCCGAAGACGCTTCCTGCCCGAAAGAAATTCTCGGTGCCCTCGGGATTAAAAAATGCAAAGCGACGGCGCTCTCCAGGAAAGCCGAAATGCTGCTCATCGAAATCGACGACGAGAAGACCTTGAGAAGCCTCTCCCCGGACATGGCGGCGCTGCTTGCGAGTGATCGGGAAGGAATGCCTTTCGAGGGGGTCATCATCACGGCGCCTTCAACGGAATTTGATTTCGTTTCCCGTTATTTCGGCCCATGGGAAGGGATCGAAGAAGACCCTGTCACGGGGTCGGCCCATACCGTTCTCGCACCGTATTGGTCGGCGAAACTCGGGAAGCGACAGTTTCATGCCTTCCAGGCATCGCGCAGGGGCGGCGAACTCTTCCTGCGAATCGGCGATGGCGAGCGGCTTGATATCACCGGCGAAGCCAGAACGGTTTTGGAAGGGAATCTGTATCCCCGGCCATAGGGTAAAAAAGGGGGGGCTCCCGGTGACTCCGGAGCCCTCCCTTTGATAATAATGCTGCGACCTGTTCGTGTGTTTATTGTACAGCCGGAAAGCCGCCGAGGTTCGACAAGGCTTCCGTATCGATCTCGACATTGAAGCGGCCTTTCAGTTTTTCCACTTCCTGATCCAGGTACCATTGCTGGATGTCCTCCCGGATCTGCGGGAGGGCTTCCTCAAAGTTCAACTGCCGGCCCGGTTTCTTTTCAAGGACCTGCACGACATGCCAGCCGAAGCGGCTTTCGACGGGCCCTTTTATGGAACCTTCCTTCATGGAGAATACGAGCTCGTCAAAGGCAGGCACGGTCTGTCCGGGCGAGATCCACCCGAGGTCTCCGCCTTTCTCCGCACTGCCCGTATCGATGCTTTTCGTTCGTGCCGCCTCGGCGAAGACTGCTTCGTCGGCCATAACCTCGAGGAGGATTCGTGACGCCTCTTCCTCCGTCTCGACGAGGATATGCCTCACATGAGCCTGCTCGGGCACAAAGTAATCATCGGTGTGGCCTTCGTAGTATTCCTGTAGATCTTCACGCTTGAAGCTCCAGTCCCGGGCGATTTTGTTGATATAAGCCTGGGCCAGTGTGTTCGCCCTGTTCCACCTGAGAGTCAGTGCGACCTCATCGTCAAGGTGAAGGCCTTCCATTGTTGCGGCTTGACTCAAAAGGAGGGCCGTCACCACCTGGTCGACGAGTTCCTCCCTCTGCTGAAGGGTCATCTGGGCAAGGACGAAGGGCATCATCTGCTTCTGGACACCGCTTTGACGGACGACGAGACTGAGAAGTTCCTCTTCCCCGACCTTGTCACCGCCGACGGAGACGATAGGCTTCGCTTCGTCGGCTGCAGCCGCTCCGGCCATCATCGCAACCAGGATGACCGCAAGCACTGCGTGGATCAGTCTCCCCTGCTTCTTCCTCAAAAAGTTCATGAAATACCTCCTGTTTCTTCTAGTTTACCGGCGTTTTCGAGCCGTTTTTCGGCGCCCCCCTGTACGGAAGGGGCACATATTGCACCGAGGGACGACGTTGTCCCGACTGTGGATAGAGGCACATGATGTCACAGATGTCGTCGGGCATTTCCGTGCTGACGAACATTCCGAGACGCTTGGCCTCCGCACTTGATATGGGGTAGTCATGTGTCCAGCGGCCCTCTGTCAGGACCGTGGCAAGTCGCTCGGCTTCTTCTTCGGAGACGTTGTCCACAAGGAGATCCTTTACAAACTTCCTGGTCTGGACCATGGCCTTCCGTGAGACGTCCGCCATGATGAGGGTTTCGTCATCGAGCTCGGCCACCGGTTTCTGCTCGACCGTCTTTAGAATGGAGACCGCCGGATATTGGCCGATCTGCGGATCGACAGGCCCCAAAACGGCATGTTCGTCCATGATAATCTCGTCGGCGGCAAGGGCGACGAGGGTCCCCCCGGACATGGCGTAATGAGGGACGAAAACAGTCACCTTGGCCGGATGCTTGTTCAAGGCCGCAGCAATCTGCTCCGCCGCAAGCAGGAGACCTCCCGGTGTGTGGACGATAAGATCAATTGGCGTATCCGCCGACGTGAGCCGTATGGCCCTCAGGACCTCCTCGGAGTCCTCGATATTGATATAGCTTTTGGAGAACATCCCCAGGAAACCGATGCTTTCCTGCCTGTGAATAAGGGTGATCACCCTGCTTCCCCGCTTCTTCTCAAGACCCCTGATGGCGTTTACCCTCGATTTTTCCCGATACCACTGTTTCACCGAAGGGTAGATAAAAAAGAACATCAACAGGATCCAGAAAAAGTTGATTTCCAACGTCCCTTCCCCCTCTCCTTCCCGTTTCCCTCTTGCCTGATGTCACAGGATAACAGAAACCGGGGCGGGAGTCATTTCCGCCCCGGTTTCATCACTCATGGACGCGCCTTTCATTCTTTTTCGGTTTCATCTTTCGAAGAACCGTCTTTCTTTTCCACCGTGTCAAAGGAGAATTCGCCGTTTTCGACGGTAACTTTGATCACGCTGTCTTTTTCGATGCGGCCTTCGAGCATGAGGTCCGCCAGGGGGTCTTCGATGGACTTCTGCAGCGTTCTCCGCAGGGGTCTTGCCCCGAATTTCGGGTCGTACCCGATCTCGAGCAGCTTCGCCCTGGTCTTTTCGGGGACATCGATGGTTATACCCTGGTCCTCAAGCCTGTGCCCGACTTCCTCGAGCATGATGTCGAGAATCTTGAGAAGTTCATCTCGTCCGAGGGGCTTGAAGATGATGATGTCGTCCACCCTGTTGATGAACTCCGGCCTGAAGGTCTTCCGGACAGCTTCCATGATGCCGGCCTTCATCTTGTCCAGGTCCACGTCGGCGCTTTCCGCCGTCATGAAACCCAGCGAACGGCCCTTCATGAGGTCCTGGGCGCCGATGTTGCTCGTCATGATGACCACGCTGTTCCTGAAATCCACGGTATGTCCCTGGCCGTCGGTGAGTCGCCCGTCCTCGAGTATCTGCAAGAGGATGTTGAAGACGTCGGGATGGGCCTTTTCGATCTCGTCAAAAAGGATGACAGAATAGGGCCGTCTCCTGAGGGCCTCGGTGAGCTTGCCGCCCTCCTCGTAACCGACATAACCGGGGGGCGCTCCGATCAGTTTCGCCACTTCATGGCGCTCCATGTATTCGCTCATGTCGAAGCGGACCATGGAATTTTCGCTTCCGAAGAGAAACTCCGCCAGAGAGCGCGCCAGTTCCGTCTTTCCCACCCCGGTGGGACCGAGGAAAAGGAAGCTCCCGATGGGCCTTTTGGGGTCTTTGAGACCGCTTCGGGCGCGTCTGATGGACCTGGCGACGGCGTTGACGGCCTCCACCTGGTCGACCATCCGCTTGTGAATTTCTTCCTCCATGCGAAGAAGCCGGCTCGACTCCTCCTCTGTCAGCTGCACGACGGGTATGCCCGTCCATTCACCGACGATCTGGGCTATCTGCTCGGCATCGACGACAGGTTCCTCGTTGTGGCGCCGTTTCTGCCATTCCTGCCTGCTTTTTTCGATTTCCTCCGAGAGCCGCCGTTCCTTGTCCCTGAAGCTCGCCGCTTTTTCGAACTCCTGGGCCGTTACGGCGGCTTCCTTTTCTTTTCTGAGGGATTCCAGTTCCTTTTCCCTGGTCTTGATGTCCTCGGGCAGTTCCATGGTCTTGAGCCTCGCCCTGGCCGCCGCCTCGTCGATCAGGTCGATGGCCTTGTCGGGAAGGAACCGCTCCGTGATGTACCGTTCCGAAAGACGGGCCGCCGCTGACAACGCCCCGTCGGTGATCTTCGCCCGGTGATGCGCTTCATACCGGTCCCTCAGGCCTTCGAGTATCCGTACGGAATCCTCCACGTTGGGCTCTTCGACCATGACGGGCTGGAACCGCCGTTCCAGCGCGGCGTCCTTCTCGATGTGTTTCCGGTACTCTTCGAGGGTCGTGGCGCCGATAACCTGGAACTCGCCCCGTGCGAGGCTCGGTTTGAGGATGTTCGCTGCATCTACGGCACCTTCGGCTCCGCCGGCGCCGACGATGGTGTGAATCTCGTCGATGAAGAGAATCACGTCTCGACAGTCCCTGAGTTCCTTGACCAGCTTCCGCATCCGTTCCTCGAATTCCCCCCGGTACTTGGTACCGGCCACGAGGTTGCCCACGTTGAGCTGGACCACCCGCTTGCCCTTGAGGACTTCGGGAACGTCACCGGCAATAACCTGCTGGGCCAGACCCTCAACGATGGATGTCTTCCCAACACCAGGGTCTCCGATGAGGACAGGGTTGTTTTTCTTTCTCCTGGACAAAACCTGGATGACCCTCTGGATCTCCTTGTTTCTGCCGATGACGGGATCCAGTTCCCCCGACGAGGCCATGTCGGTAAGGACGATCCCGAGCTGGTCCAGGGTCGGCGTTCTCGACCGGCCCCCACCCTTGCCGGTGCTTTCACCGGACTCACGATCCGTCTCGTTGCCATGTTCGCCCCCCGACAGGACGGACTGAATTTCGGTACGGACCTTCTGGAGATCCAGATCCATGGACAAAAGGACCTGGGCGGCGATGCCCTCGCCTTCTGAAATGAGCCCCAGCAGTATGTGTTCCGTCCCGACGTAGTTGACTCCCATGTTCCTTGCCTCACGCATGGCGAGATCCAGTACGCGCTTCGCCCTGGGGCTGAGGGGCAGGTCCACGGGCTTGCTTTTCGGTTCACCCCTGCCCACGATCTGCTCGACCCGCTGGGTGACTTCCTCGGCACCGACCCCGAAGGCTGCCAGAACCTGCGCGGCGACACCTTCCCCCTCGGCGACGAGCCCCAGCAGGATATGTTCCGTGCCTATAACATCATGTCCCAGTCTGAGAGCCTCCTTATGGGCCAGCTGGATCACTTTTTTCCCTCTTTCGGTGAAAAACTGCCACATACCCTTCTCCCTCCAGTGTTCCGGTTTCAATTTTTCAGTTTCCGAGGCGCTCCCTCAGGAGGCTCGCCCGCGCGCTCGATATCTCTTCCTCCACGAGTCTTCTTCCTTCGAAGCACTGAAGATGGGCTTGCTGGATGTCGAGTACGAGACTGTTCCAGTCTCCCGGAGAAACCTTCGGCAAAATCCCCATTTCGGAACCCATTCTGATCCAGGAGAGCATCTGCATCGCTTCCCGAATGTCTATGCTTCTGGCATATCGGACGATGCCCCATGCCCTCCACATCTTGTCCTCGAATTTCACGCTGTCGCTTTCCTTGATCGCCTCCCGTGCCGCCCGTTCCTGCTGTACCATGCTTGCGATGACACCGGAGACTTTCTCGATCAGTTCCTCTTCCCGCTGTCCCATGGTGACCTGGTTCGAAACCTGAAAAAGGGCACCTACGGACTCGCTTCCCTCCCCGTACATCCCGCGAACCGTCAGTCCGACACGGTTGCATTCCCGGATGATTTTCCCGAGCCTTCTTTTTATCTCAAGCCCAGGAACATGAACCATCACGGACGCCCTGAGACCCGTTCCCGTGTTGGTGGGACAGGCCGTCAGGAAGCCGAACTCCTCGTCGAAGGCATATCCGAGTTCTTCCATGGCCGAATCCACATTGCCGGCAATGCGCCAGCATTCGTGGAGATCGAGCCCGCCGAGAAAAACCTGTATCCGGAGGTGATCTTCCTCGTTGATCATGAGAGAGACGATCCCTCTCTCGTCAATGACGACGACCTTCCCGCCGCCGGTCTGACGCGAAAAATCCGGGCTGATGAGGTGTCGCTCCACCAAGACTTCGCGCTTCAGGTCCTCCAGATCATCCATCTCCCACGTTCCCAAGACGTTGATGACGGGCGTTTCCGAAAGCCTTTCCAGGATCTTGCGCGCCACGTCCCGCCGCGTTCCGTCATCACACCGGGCGGGAAAAGGATACTCGCCCAGGTTTCGGGCGAGCCGTATCCGGCTGGACAAGACGATGTCGCCCTGGTCCTTTCCTCCCGAAAGCCATGCCAGCGGCAATGAGGCGAAATCGGCGCAACTCATGTGCCTTTTTCCTCCCTGAGCCTGATCCGGTCCCTGAGTACCGCAGCCCGCTCGTATTCTTCCTTCTCAACGGCTTCCCTGAGGAGCTTCCTCAGTGTCTGGAGATCATCTACGGGCTGTGCGGAGGACTTCACCAAGGGTCTGGATCCCCTGTGGATCTCGCTCCCGTGGATGCGGCGGAGCAATTGCCTGACGCTGGGTCTGAAAGAGTCATAACAGGCCGCGCAACCAAACTTACCCGTTTGGGCAAACTCCCCGGAATCCAGGCCGCATCGGGGACAGGCAGTTTTCTGGCCTTGTCCCTGCGTGAGTGATTCCGCCTGTTTCTGGACCTTGACGGGAAACAGGTTCCCCAG
>JBNGCT010000050.1:0-12061 GCA_049974965.1 Thermovirgaceae bacterium | reverse complement strand
GGGTGACGTCCGTTTGCCTTTCTTTCCAGAGGGAGTATCCCTGTTCCCCCGTGACGAGAACGTTTTCACCGGCCTGAAAGGCCACGACGCGGGCGAATCCACCACGGATGGCTTCTCCGAGCCCCGTTTCGTCGGCGGAATACCCGCCTCTGACGCAGCAGTGGCCTGTAACCTGGCTCAGGATCCTGCCTTTTTCACACTTGCCCGAGGTCCCGTTGAAGGGGCTCAGGTACGATTCCGACCAGGCGTTCGGGTGGTTGTCCAGAAGCTCCAGGGCTTCCTGGACCTCCTGCAGGACGGGTTTCACGGCCCCTCGGCAGTAGCTGTTGATGTGCGCCATGTGGACGGGGCGGCCGTCGGCCAGGGCGAGGGCTTCCTCGAACCCCTCCAGGTTGCTTCCCTTTTCGGTGGTCCCGGCATGGAAGGCGATATACATGCCTTTTTCCGCCGCTTTCCGGATGACCCTTTGCGTGGTGTCCGGAGTGAGGGGGTAATGGCCGCCCAGGAGCTTGACGCCGTATGCGCCCTTCTCCAGGGAATGCCCGAGCCGGTCTTCGATTTCCCCGTCTGAGAAATCGACTTTCCCGGGTTCCTCTTCCCCCCGCGTGAAGGCGTCAAGGCAGAGGATGTTCATTCCCGACCCGTGGTTTTTGATGTTCTCGATGACGTCGGCCACAGGGCCCGCCATGTCCAGGGCGGTGACCACCCCTTCTTTGGCCATCATCCTCAGTCCGGGGGCGCCCCCGATCCAGGAGGAAACGTGCATGTGGGGATCGATGACGCCCGGAATAATCCAGCGTCCCCGAACATCCACCACATGGAGCGCCTCGGAGGCCTCAAGCGGTTTCCCGGAATCGACAATCCTGTCGTCGCGGATCCCGACGTCTCCGAAGGTGTCGATCTTGCCGGCGGGGTCGATGACCCGCCCGTTTTTCAGCAGCAGGGTGTATTTCATTGTGCGCGGATGCGCCTCCTTTTGTGGGGTTCTAGCCTCCCATGTAGAGGTTCGGCAGCCAGGTGGCGAGCCATGGGAAGATAAAGAGGAAGACCAGAACCACCAGGTCAGCGTAGATGAAGGGCAGAACGCCGCTGAAGACGTCCTCAACGGTGACGTCCCTTCCCGCCACCCCCTTGAGCGCAAAGGCGTTGAGGCCCACCGGCGGCGTGACGGCCCCGATTTCAGCCATCTTCATGGCCACGATGCAGAACCACACCGGATCGACCCCGAGCTTGACGATCACCGGAAAAAATATGGGGAGGGAGAACATGAAAAACGCCGAGGCGTTCATGAACATGCCCAAGAAGAAAAAGACGACCAGGATGGCGATGGTGACGGCCGTCGGGGGGATGTTCATTTCGATGATGGCCTGCGTCAGGTTGGAGGGCAGGCGTGTAACCCCCAGGACCCGGCCGAAGTACAGGGCGCCCACCATGATCGCGAAGATCATGGATGTGGTCTTGGCCGCATCCTGCAGGGCCTCCCGGATGACGGAAAATTGTTTCAGGTCCCCCTTCCAGATGCCGATGACCAGCGTCAGCGAAGCCCCGATGGCGGCGGCTTCGGTGGGGGTGAAAAATCCGGAGTAGATTCCCCCGAGGACCACGAAGATCAGAAGCAGGATGGGGCACACTCGGACGGAGTATCTGAGCTTTTCCGACAGGGTGTATTCCGTGACATCCGTCGACCGGGGCATGATCTTGGGGTTTCTGGCAGCCCTGTAGATGATGGATGCCGTGTAGACGGCGGCGGTGAAAAGCCCAGGGACGATGCCCGCCATGAAGAGCATGCCCACCGATTGGTCCGTCAGGATCGCCAGAACGATCATGACGCTGCTGGGCGGGATCATGGCGGCGAAGGTCCCGGCTGAAGCGATGCAGCCCAGCGAAAAGGACTTGTCGTATTTGAGGGCCTTCATTTCGGGAAGGGCGATCTTGCCGAAAACGGCCGCCCCGGCCAGTGAGGACCCGCAGATGGCCCCGAACATGGCGCTCGCCCAGCATGTGGCGACGCCCAGTGAGCCGGGAACCTTGCGTGCCCAGATGGAAATCGTGTCGTAGGCGTCCTTTGCGAAACCCGCCCGGGCCGCGAAGGACCCCATGAGGATGAAAAGGGGCAAGACGGTGTAGGTGGGGGTCGCGACGCCGTGATATATGGTTTGCCCGATCATGGCGACGGCGGTGTCAAACCCCATGATCGCGGCCGTCGTTCCGAGTCCGACGGCGAAAAAGATGATGAAAATATGCGAGCCCGTCATGATGAGGATCAAAAAGGCCAGTACGGTAATCATTCCTGTGGACATCTGGCTCGGCCTCCTTTTCCCGGCAGGGCGTCCGGTCTAGACCTTCCCTTTGTCCCCGCTGCCGAGAAATGTGAAAAGGGTTACGATGCATTGCAGCACGAAGAACAGGATCCCGACGAAAATCGCTATCTTCACGGGGTACGTGGGAAGAGGTGACGTCCCGGGAACGGATTCGCCGCTCACGTAGGCGTCGAGGGCGATCCTGCCTGCGGCGAAGGTGATGATACCGCCGACGGAAACGGCGACGGCGTAGTTGAATATCTTCACGACCCTGGCGATCCCCGGCGGAAGCCGTCTAAGGATGGCGTTGACCTTGATGTGTTCGTCGTGTTCTTCTGCGTGGGCGAGGCCCAGGTAGATGACGGCCACGAACACGAAGGTGGAGAGTTCCAGAAGGCCTGGAATCGGGATACCGAAAAACCGGGTCACCAGGTTGACGATGAGCAGAATCATGATGACGCTTAAAGCCCAGGTGCTGAACTCAGCAAAAAGAGCGTTAATCCTGGCAAGTATCTGTTTCAAGGCTGTTTCCCTCCATTCCGGGGGTAAAAGCGAAGGCTCCTTTCCCCAAAAACGCATGCGGATAATGTGACATGAAGAGGCAGTCTGCACCCTGTACAAAAGAGATTGTGTGCGAGAATCCGCTGAAAGTCCATACCTCAAAACCGTTGCCGCTGTCCGAAGTCCTTGCGCCCCCTTTTGACCTCATGCGGTCCCGGAAGGGGCGGTCCGGTCAAAAATAACGAAAAATCCTGAAAAAATGAAACTGCCCCACCCGGATAAACGGGTGAGGCAGTCCGCCGGATACCAGTGGGCTTTGCGCCTACTGCCTGGCTTCTTTCATGTACATTTCGATGTCCTTGATGAACTGCTTCCCGTTTTCGACACCCGCCTGCTCGGCCTTTTCGGCAAGCTCCATCTTCATGGTGTCGATGATCTGCAGGTTCTGCCAGGTCTTTACATCCTCTTCGTCGGCCATGACGACTTCCTCGCCCTTGTCGGCGAAGAGTTTGACCTGGTTCTGGTATTCGTTGTCGAACATGGGGCCAAAACGCTCGTCGACCTTCTTGACGGCGTCGAGGATCTGGTTTTGTGTTTCTTCGGAGAAACCGTCCCACACCTTCTGGTTGATGGTGTAGGTGAATGCCAGCCAGAGGCCGAGATCCTGCGAGGTGAAGGTGTAGGGCGCGACTTCGTAGAATTTCTGGCCCGAGCAGGCCGCGATGTTGGTGAAGACCCCGTCGATGGTTCCCGTCTGCAGGGCCATGTAGCAATCCGTAAAGGGAACCGATACGGGGATGGCCCCGAGGTCTTCAAGCATTCTCAGGTACGCCTCGCTGCTGGCGCGGATCTTCATCCCCTTGAAATCCTGTATCGTCTTGACGGGTTTCGTGGCGGAAAGCGCCAGGGGTGTCGGGAAGTACTGCCAGAGGATCTTCTGGTTGTGCTTTTCGATTTCCGCTTTCACGGCGGGATAGTTCTCGTAGATCCTCTTCATGACCTCCACTTTCTGGTCATGTTTCGGCGGGGATTCGGTAAACACCAGAAGCTGGGAGTGGATGGGCATGTTCCCGGGGTAGTAGGCCGGGTTCACATCTCCGATGTCCACGATTCCGGCTTTCACGGAATCAAAGACCTCCGCACCGTCCGCAAGGGATTCGCTGTAATAGATGTCGATTTTCACCTTGCCGTCTGTTGCTTTTTCGATTTCCTCTTTCAGGAGTCTCGCGCCGACACTCCTGTAGACATCCGGTGGATGATGGGTGGACAGTCTCAAGGTGACCTCGTCATCGGCGGCAAAAGAGAACCCTGCTGCCGTAATGACGAAAAGAAACGCCAGCACGCTGACACTGAACCTTTTCATTCTGACCTCCCCTTTCCCATTGTCTCTTTGGATTAACAATATATACTCACAAAAGGAGTGTCAAGAAAGCAGGCGGCACAAGGCATGCGGGCCTGTAGCCGGCGGACTGCCTGCCGTCGAAGGTTCCGGATCGGTTACAATGAAGCCGATTCGAAAGAGTGAAACCCCCGGCGGGAATTGTCAGGCCGACACGGGTTTTTTGATCGAAACCGTCGCAAAAGCCGCTTCACGGGGCGACCCGGGAGGGTAAAGCCTTGTCATTGAAAATGATCGCTAAGCACGATCTGGACCGCTACATTTCGGATCTGGCAGAGGTGGGCGCCGCCCCCGAAGGCGGAGTGACGCGTCTGGCGCTGAGCCCCGAAGAGGCAAAGCTGCACAGGCGGGTCGCTTCATGGCTTGAGGACCTGGGAGGACAAATCCGGCGGGACGCGATCGGCAACCTCGTTGCCCGTTTCGACGGAAGCGAAAATTCGCTCCCCGCGGTGGCTTTCGGGTCTCACCTGGATTCGGTCCCCAGGGGCGGGAGCTACGACGGCGTCGTGGGCGTGGTGGCGGGGATCGCGGCCGTGAAGGCGATCCGTGAAAGGGGCCTGGTGACCCGACATCCCCTCGAGGTTATCGCCTTCGTCGGCGAGGAATCGAGCCGCTTCGGCGTCTCTACCCTGGGAAGCAAGGTCATGTGCGGCCTGAAAGACGAGAAGTATCTGCTCGGTCTGAGAGATGCCGAGGGAGTGACCCTCAAGGAGGCGGCACTTCGAGTCGGCGCCAACATCCAGGCCCTTGCCTCGGCTCGAAGACGGCCGGAGGAGTTCAAGGCCTTTCTCGAACTGCATATTGAACAGGGGCGTGTATTGCAAGAGACGCAAAAGCAGATCGGAGTCGTCACCGCCATAGCCGCCCCCACCCGCTGGTTTATTGAAATCGAGGGCCGGGCCGACCATTCCGGGGCGACGCCGATGAACCTGAGGTACGACGCGCTGCCCGCCGCAGCGGAGCTGATCCTGGCGGTGGAGCGGTTGGGACGGCAGGAATCGGGCCACCAGACGGTGGCCACCATCGGCACGGCAAACCTCAAACCGGGAGCCATGAATGTCATCCCGGGCCATGTCGGTCTGGGACTGGATGTCCGCGGCATCGACAAGGGAAGCATGAACAGGACGATTGAAGGCATTCGCCGCGAGCTTGAGGACATTTCCCGACGCAGACATGTGGGGTACAGGATGCATGAGTTGTCCGACGAGGACCCCCTTGTCCTGGATGAAGAGATGGTTCACACCCTGCAGAATGCCTGTGAGAAGCGGGGGATTTCCTACAGGATAATGCCCAGCGGCGCCGGCCATGATGCGATGAACATGGCGAAACTGACTCACGCAGGTCTCATCTTTATCCCCTGCAGGGACGGGATCAGTCACAGTCCCCAGGAAAAGGCCGAGCTCGATGATATCGTCCTGGGAGCGGAAGTCCTGCTGGGGGCTGTTCTGGAACTTGCCGGGGTGGACGGGGCATAGCGCCAAAAGGAGGATGGCAGTATGGAAGGACTCCAGAAATGGATGGTAAAACTCCGCAGGGATTTGCACCGGTACGCCGAAGCGGGCTGGTTCGAATTCAGGACCACTTCTGTAATTGCCGAAACCCTTGAGGAATTGGGATACGAGGTCCTGGTGGGGAAGGAAATCATCGATGAAGAAAGCGTCATGGGTCGTGACGAGTCGGCGATATCCGGACAGAAAAAGCGCGCCCTCGACCAGGGAGCCCGGGAGAAATGGCTCCAAAAGATGGGCGACTACACGGGTGCCCTCGGCATTCTGGAAACCGGGAAACCTGGGCCCGTGGTGACACTGCGTTTCGACATCGATGCCGTCGAGGTGAACGAGGTCCAGGATGAGAGCCATCGTCCATTTCGGGAAGGTTTTTCCTCGGTCAATGCCGGTGCCATGCATTCCTGCGGGCACGACGGGCACACGGCCATGGGACTGGGCCTCGCAAAAGTCCTGGCACAGAAAAAAGGCAGTCTCACCGGACGGGTCAATCTGGTCTTCCAGCCCGCCGAGGAAGGCGCGCGGGGAGCGAAGGCGATTGTGGAAAAGGGACTCCTCGACGACACGGACTTCTTCGTCGGGATGCACCTGGGACTGGGAAATCCCACCGGCATGATTGCCGCAGGTGCCGCGGGGTTCCTCTGCACAACGAAATTCGACGTCAAATTCCACGGCAGGTCTTCCCATGCGGGGGTGGCGCCCCATGAGGGCAGGAATGCACTGCTTGCCGCCGCCAACGCCGCCTTGAACATGCATGCCATCGCACCTCACGGAAAGGGTACGTCGCGGGTCAACGTCGGTGTCCTTGAGGCCGGAGAAGGGCGTAACGTCATCCCCCCCGCCGCGTTCATGAAAGCCGAAACCCGGGGGGAGACGGAGGATATAGACGCCTACATGTTCGACCGGGCTTCGAAGGTGGTCTCGTCGAGTGCGGCGATGTATGAAGTGGACTGCGACATCAAAATCCAGGGCAGGGGAATTGCGGCTGAAAGCGATGAAGAGATGATCGATCTGGTGGAAAAGGCGGCTTCCGGTGTCGATGGGGTAACGGAAGTCCAGCGGTACGGGAAACTCGGCGGCAGTGAGGATGCCACCTGGATGATGAAACGGGTCCAGGAAAAAGGCGGAAAGGCAACCTATATCTTGCTGGGGTCCGACATCGCCGCTGGGCATCACAACGAGTATTTTGACTTTGACGAAGCCTGTCTTTCGACGGGTGTCAGAGTCCTGGAGAACCTCACCGAAAAGGTGCTTGCCCCAGGCATCTGAAAACGCATCAGGCGGTGCGGAGCAATCCGGGGACGAAGTCTGAATATTCTTTCGTTGACAGTGAGTGGCAAGTTGGTTAAGATACTCTCCAATCTGCGGGGCCGGGCCCCGGGAACAGAAAGCGTGGTTGGGATAGTGATCTGGACGACGGTATCGGCAGCAGTTACCAACACCATGATGATGTGCATGTGCGGCGGTCCCCCTGGGGTGATCGGCGCAGCTTGATGCTGCCGTCGCAAGACCTTTCAGGCCGGGACCTTCATTTTTTGAAGGTCCCGGCCTTTTTTTATGTTTTTTTTGCCGCCAGGGGCGGCGGATATTCCGGAGGTGTGAAACATGATCGAGATCAAAAACGTTGGAAAAACCTTTTCGGCCGGAGGGAAAGGGCTTGAAGCCCTCAAGGAAATTTCCCTGCATATCGAACCGGGAGAGATCTTTGGCATCATCGGTCTCAGCGGGGCTGGGAAATCCACCTTGCTTCGGGCCATCAACAGGCTCGGCGAGCCCGATTCGGGGGAGATCTTCCTGGGCGGGACGGACGTGACAAAGCTGGGTCCGGGCGAGCTCCGAAGCCTCAGGAGGAAAGTCGGCATGATCTTCCAGCATTTCAACCTTCTGTCGTCCCGTACCGTCGCCGGTAACGTGGCCTTCGCCCTCGAGGTGGGGAAATGGCCCAAAAGAGACATTCCGCGGCGTGTGGCGGAGATGCTCGAGCTCGTGGGGCTTTCGGACAAGGCGAAAAGCTATCCCTCCCAGCTGAGCGGAGGCCAGAAACAGCGGGTCGGGATCGCCAGAGCCCTGGCCAACAAGCCCTCGGTGCTCTTGAGCGATGAGGCCACAAGCGCCCTGGATCCCAAGACAACCCGGTCCATACTGGCGTTGCTTGAGGACATCAACAGGAAGATGGGCATCACCGTCGTTTTGGTGACCCACGAGATGGGTGTCATCCGGCAAATCTGCCACCGGGTGGCCGTCCTCGAGGCCGGCCGAGTGGTGGAGCTGGGAAGGGTCCGGGACGTCTTCATGAAGCCCCGTTCCCGCACGGCGAGAGAACTGCTGAGCCATCTTCCCCGGATGAGCTATGACGTGGACAATCTCCCCAAAGAGCCGGGAAAGCCGGTGATCTCGCTTTCCTTCAACGGGGGGACGGCGAACCAGCCCATCATATCGAGGGCGATCAAAACGACGGGGGCGGAAATCAACATTCTTTCCGGCGAGATCGACGATCTTCCCGCCTCGCAGGTGGGTAGCCTGACGGTACAGCTATCAGGGACCCAAGAGGAGATCGCCGGGGCCCTGTCGTATATCCGTTCGCAAAACGTGGAAACCGAGGTGATCTGGAATGGATAATTTGACCGAACTTGTTGGCCTGCTTGCAGCTCCGACATTGGAAACGCTTTACATGGTGTTTTTTTCGACCCTTTTCGCGACGGTGATGGGATTCCCCCTGGGCATCATCCTGGTAGTGACCGAAAAAGGCGGAATTCTCGAGAACGAGTACGTGTACCGCGTCCTGGACGGGGTCGTCAACGTTCTGCGGTCCTTTCCGTTCATCATCCTGATGATCGTCCTCTTTCCTCTTTCCCGGTTCGTTGTGGGGACCACCATCGGGACCACGGCGTCCATCGTTCCCCTCGCCATAGCTGCCGCGCCTTTCGTCGGGCGAGTCGTTGAGAGTGCCCTCAAGGAGGTCGACCGGGGGTTGGTTGAAGCGGCGGTTTCCATGGGAAGCAGCCCGAAAGAGATTATCTTCAAGGTCCTTGTCCCGGAGGCAATGCCTTCCCTGGTGTTAGGGGAAACGCTGACGGTGATCAACATCATCGGCTATTCGGCCATGGCCGGAGCCATCGGAGGGGGTGGTTTGGGTGATCTCGCCGTTCGTTATGGATTTCACCGCTTTCAGACGGACGTGTTGATCGCGGCTGTCATCGTGATCATAGTGATGGTCCAGGCGATCCAGGCCGCGGGAAACGCTCTCGCGCGCCGGGTCTCGCACTGAAGATGAAACAAAAACCTGCAGCCATCTTTATCTATTGGAGGAATGATGAGAATGAAAAAACGTACAGTATTTGCGCTTCTGGGGTTTGCCCTTTTTGCCGTTGCTGCCGGGCCAGTGGCGGCGTCGGCCGCTGACGTGCTCAAAATCGGTGCGACGCCTGTGCCCCATGCGGAAATCCTGAATTTCATCAAGGATGATGTGGCTGCCGATGGTGTAAAAATCGAGGTCATCGAGTTCACCGACTACGTAAAACCCAACCTTGCCCTGAACGACGGCGAACTGGGCGCCAACTATTTCCAGCACCTTCCCTATCTGGAGGATTTCAACACCACCCACGGGACGAAGCTCGTTCCCGTCGGGACGGTTCACGTGGAGCCACTGGGGCTTTACTCCGAAAAAGCGGGTTCCATGGAAGAACTTGAAGAGGGTTCACACGTCGCCATTCCCAGCGACAGCGTCAACGGGGCAAGGGCCCTTCTTTTGCTGGAGGCGAATGGACTTATCGATGTAGACGATGACGCGGGGCTCGCCGCGACAGAGCGTGACATCGTGGGAAACCCGAAAAAACTCAAATTCAAGGCCATCGAGGCCGCCCAGCTTCCCAGGGTGCTTCCCGACGTTGACGGCGCCGTCATCAACGGCAACTATGCCCTCGAGGCTGGATTCAACCCCGCAGAGGATGCCATCCTTCTTGAAGGCGAAGAGTCCCCCTACGCCAACATCCTTGTCGTCCGTGAAGGCGACGAGCAGGACGAGCGCATCGCCGTGGTGCTGAAGCACCTGCAATCGCAGAAAGTGGCCGATTTCATCCTGTCGAAGTACGAAGGTGGCGTGGTACCAGCATTCTAGATAGGCCCGACCTGCCTGCCGGAAGGGATCTTAGAGCGCGTCCCGGCTTTTGCCCTTCCGGCAGGCACCTTCATGCCTTGAGTGGTTGCCCGTTCGCACGAGGCGGGCAGAGATGCAAAAAGAAGAGATGGGGGGTGTGCCGGTGCGCCTCCCATTTTTTCTTTGATGTATTTTTGGGATAGGGCCAGGGCGATTATAATGGCTGCGAAGGGAGGAGATCCTCCGAATGGGACTTTTCAGAAGACGACCTACCGTGGATTTCAGAAGACGTTCGCCATGGCCCAGGCGCATTTTGTTACTGCTTCTGGTTGTCGCCGTGGCCGGATTGGGCGTATATCTCGCCAAAACGCAGTTCGGTGCCATGGTTTCCGTGTTGGAACGGGACAAACCGGCGAAGACTGTGACCGAGAAGGCGAAACTGCCGGAGCTCCCCCCCGAATACCAGACCAGGGTTCAGCAGATTGTCGGTGACAAGAAGCTCCAGGAGGAGTACTGGCTCTGGATCGTCAAGAAGGATTTCAGCCTTTCCGCCCTCAGGGGGACGGAAAGGCTTGCCGTGTACGAAATCGCCATCGGGGAGAACCAGGGGGACAAGCAGGAAGTCGGGGATTGCCGGACACCCGAGGGGATTTTTACGGCGGAAAGCCTGCATGATTCGAGCGCATGGGTTCATGATTTCGGTGACGGCCCTGTTGAAGGAGCCTATGGACCGTGGTTCATCCGTTTGAAGACTGGATGGCAGGGGATCGGCATTCATGGCACCCACGACCCGTCTGGTCTGGGGAAGATGACCACCGAGGGGTGCATCCGGGTTAAAAACGAGCACCTCCTCGAGATCGTGGAAAACGTGGACGAAGGCACCGTGGTTGTCATCGACCCGTAGCCTTGATATTTCGGGGAATCAACAAAATGCGTGTATAATCCTTGCAAACGTGCCTTTATCACGTGAACACTCTCGGAAACGTTGCGTTTTCAATTCTCCGGACATGCCCTTTCAGTCGTCGCCTTGCACGTCTTTTTTGCCGTCAGGCAAATCCATTACAGGGTTGTGAGGCCGGTGAAACATGTCTACAGCTGCACTCATGGAAGGTTGACCCTTGAAGAAGCCATCCTGAAAATACGTGATTTTTCAGAAGAGGAGGGCCGGTACAACCTGTTTGTGGGAACCGATTCCCAGGTTGTCAACGGCAAGACGCTTTTTGTCACCTCCATTGTTGTTCACAGGGTGACAAAGGGGGCCATCTTCTTCATCAACAGCAGGCTGAAGGAGAAGAACTTCACCATACGGGACCGGCTTATCGAGGAAGCTTATAGGAGCCTTCAGATGGCCCAGCGTATCAACGAGCTTGGCGTGCAGCTCAAATGCGGGATCTGCGGTGACGTGAAATGCCTGACAATCGATGCCGATGTCGGTGAAAATGGTTCTTCCCGGGAGGTCATCCGTGCCATCGTAGGCATGGTGACCGCCTATGGATTCACCTGCCGCCTCAAACCCGAATGTACGACTATCAAGGTTGCCGACAAATATACCAAGACACGCATGCCCTCGGAGGTTGTATCCCCGTCGGCCTCCTGATGGGTGAAAAAGTCCGGCCTGGTGGAGACGTCCGGGAGCATGGCCTGGATATCGCAAAGGATTTGCCGAAAGTGGGGAAATGACGGAATTTACAGGGGGCTTTTGACGTTGACAGTGAAAGTGCAAGGGGATACTCTATTACTATACTAGGGTAAAAGGTGAGTCTTTTGGTCAAGAAGGTTTACTGGTCGCGGAATTGCGGGGAGGGAACTCCGATGGCGAGTAGAATGACCACAGGCGGAACAACTTATGTAGTAGCCAAAAACCCCGCGACCGGGGAATATCAGCTTGTGACGCGGGGCCGGTATCCCTATGTGATGATAGAAAGTCCGGTCCCGGTGCTGCGGATCGTCAAGTTCGTGGACTTTCTGGGGCACTATGTGGATCCCCTCGAAAACGGCTTTATCGTTGCATGTTCCCGCCCTTATGAAGGGGAATACCTCACCAGGGAGGGATATGCCTCCGTCGTTCTCGATGTGATGGAATTCGTGGAAAAATCCGGATTCAGGTGCTGCATCGTGCTGTCGTCAAGCGTGTGCGTCTATGTCAACACCGACGGTTCCATACGGCCGGGACAGACGCCTGAGCAGTACGCTGAAATCCTCTAGTTGAAGCCGTATCGGAATCGATGATTGAAAGCAAGGCCCCGGCGGATCCGCCGGG
>JBNGCT010000049.1:0-12287 GCA_049974965.1 Thermovirgaceae bacterium | reverse complement strand
GATCTTGTGGCCGTTTTCAAGTTCGACACGGAACATCGCGTTCGGGAGAGGTTCAAGGACCTTCCCCCTGACTTCGATTACATCACTTTTCGGCATCCGGTTCCGTCACCTTTCCGGTTTCCCGAAGAGCCCCTGCGGGCTTCGTCGAGAATGCTCCGGAGCCGCTCGTCGTTGATCCGTCTGTTTCCTTCAGCCATCTCGGCGACCTCCTTTAAGACAGTTCTGGTCGGCTGGACATGCAACGGATTCTTTCTCTTCGGCCTGTTCCACGTCCGCCTTCCGCCGTCAACGAGAAAAACCCTTCGCCCATCACCGGAAAATCCCGCAACAATATACCATTTCCCGGAATCCTTGCCCTTTTTCGATATGACGACCTGGCCCGTCTGCAAAGACTCCACCCGGGTATCACTCCCACGGCGTCAGAATCTCGGGTTCTTCCCCGGTCACCAGTATGGATTTTTCGAAGTGGGCGGCATCGGAACGATCGCTGGTAACCACTGTCCAGAGGTCCGGCAGCGTTTCCACTTCCTCGCCTCCGGACATGATCATCGGTTCAATCGCTATGGTCATTCCGGGCTTGAGCGTCACGCCCTGGCCGGGTTTCCCGAAATTCGGAATCTGGGGCGGCTCGTGAAGCCTTTTCCCGATGCCGTGACCCGCATAGTTTCTGACGATTCCGTATCCTTTCGGGGTGACGAAAGATTCCACGGCGTGCCCGATATCCCCGATGGTCCCGCCCGCTCTTGCAGCGGCGATCGCCCGCTCGAGGGACTCACTCGTCACCTCGAGAAGGCGGCTTTTGTTTTCGCTGATCCGCCCCACGGCATAGGTATACGCGGCATCTCCGAAGTATCCTTCGTACTGTACGCCGACATCAATGCTGACGATATCCCCTTCTTCAAGGACTTTCTCCCGGCTCGGAATCCCGTGGACGACTTCCTCGTTAACGGAAACGCAGAGAGCTCCCGGGAAGGGGCGAAAAACGCCGGGGGCCTTGTATCCAAGAAAAGCCGGCCTGGCCCTTGATTTTTTTATCAGCTCCCGGGCCTTCTCATCGAGAGTCAGCGTATCGATTCCGGGTACGACCAGTTCCTTCATGTACTCCAGGATGTCGGCCACGATCTTCCCGGCCGCCTTCATGGCGGAAATATCCTTGCCGGTCTTGAGGGAAATCATTGCGATCCTTTCACGGAGCTGATGATATCCGCCACAACTTCGGCGCTTTCCCTGGAGGCGTCCACCTCGACGAGAAGTCCTTTTTCCCTGTAGTATCCTATGAGAGGTGCTGTCTGTCGCTTGTAGACATCCAGACGGTTTTTGACGACATCCTCCCTGTCGTCGTCACGCTGGTAGAGATCGCCACCACATTTGTCGCACCTGTCATCCTCGCCGGGAGGCTTCCAGCGGACATTGAAGATTGCCCCGCAGGATCTGCACACCCTGCGCCCCGAGAGCCTCCGGATCACGACTTCATCGGGGGCCTGGAAAAGAATCACGGCATCCAGAAGGATGCCCATGCGGCCGAGAAGTTCCTCGAGAGCTTCAGCCTGGGGAACCGTCCTGGGAAACCCGTCCAGGATAAAGCCCTTCCGGCAGTCCTTTTCGCCAAGCCGTTTTTCCATCATCCCGATGATGATATCGTCGGGTACAAGCTTGCCTGCGTCCATGTACTCCCGCGCAGCCTTCCCAAGGTCCGTTTGTTCCACCACGTTCTTTCGCAGGATGTCGCCTGTCGAGATGTGAGCGATGCCCTTTTCACGGCTTATGACTTCAGCCTGGGTTCCCTTTCCGGCCCCCGGAGGGCCGATAAATATGACACGCATTTCAAAACACCCCATTATGGCCGGTTACATCTTCAGCAGGCCGGCTGACTTGCCCTTGCCCCGCTTCAGGATACCTTCATAATGCCGCATCAGAAGCTGCGCCTCGATCTGGTGGACCGTATCGAGGGCAACGCCGACGACGATCAGAACGGCTGTGCCACCGAAATAGAAGGTCGTGATTCCCATAAGCTGAGTCATCAGCGTCGGCAGAAGCGCTACACCGGCCAGAAAGACAGCGCCTCCCAGAGTGATTCTCGACATGACCTTTTCGATATATTCCGCCGTGGGTTTCCCCGGCCTGATGCCAAGGATGAACCCCCCGTACTTTTTCATGTTGTTCGCCGTATCGACGGGATCGAAAACCACTGCTGTGTAAAAATAGGCGAAAAAGATGATCAGCGCCACGTAAATAACCATGTAAACCGGACTTCCCGGTGAAAGCATGTTCTGGACCTGGGTCGCCAGGTTCCCCGAAAAGAACCGCAGGATCGTGTAGGGGAACAAAAGCACCGACGAGGCGAAAATGATCGGGATGACCCCCGCCTGGTTGACTTTCAGCGGGATAAAGGTGCTCTGCCCGCCATACATCTTGTTTCCCACAACCCGCTTGGCATACTGCACGGGCAACCTCCGCTGTCCTTCCTGCAGGAGGACACAACCGGCCACGACCGCCAACATGACGATCACAGCCAGGGTCAAAACAAGAAGACTGATCTCTCCAAGCTTCAAAAGGTCCCAGGTCCTGACAATGGCCTCGGGGATCCGGGCAACGATGCCGGCAAAGATCAGAAGGGAAATCCCGTTCCCAATGCCGTGATCGGAAATTTCCTCGCCGAGCCACATCACGACGAGTGATCCTGTCGTAATGGTTATGACAACGGCGGCAAAGTCAAGCATCGAACCGGTGAAGATGCCGAGATTGCGAAGCCAGAAGCTCATGCCTATCGACTGGACGGCGGCGAAAAACACCGTTCCGAGTCGGGTGTACTGTACGATTTTCTTCCGTCCCTGTTCTCCCTCTTTCTGAAGCTTTTCGAGAGCCGGGAAAATAACGACCAGAAGCTGCATGACGATACTTGCGTTGATGTAGGGCGCAACACCCAGCGCAAAGACGCTGAACCGACGAAGGGCTCCCCCCGCGAACAGGTCCAGGAACCCGAGCACTCCGCCCTGGTCGAAGAGCTGGGAAATGGCCTCCGCATCGATCCCGGGCGTCGGGATGTGGGCGCCCAGTCGGTAAACAAAAAGCACCCCGACGGTGAACAATATTCGCCTTTTCAGATCCGGTAGCCTGAATGCATCCCGAAAGGCATCTAACACCTAGACCACCTCGGTTTTTCCGCCCGCCGCCTTGATCTTTTCCGCGGCCTGCCCGCTGAAGGCATGGGCCCTGACGGTCAATGCCTTCGCCAGGTCACCATCGGCGAGTATCTTAACCGGTTCCCGCAACGTCCGGATCAAGCCCCGCTCATAGAGCTCCTTGGGCCCGATCTCGGAACCTGCCTCAAAACACCTGTCCAGAGAGGACACATTGACGACCTGCCAGCTTTTCGCAAACCGCGCGTTGCTGAACCCGCGCTTGGGGACCCTTCTCGCGAGGGGCATCTGGCCGCCCTCAAAACCGGGCCTGACGCCTCCGCCACTTCGGGCATTCTGGCCCTTGTGTCCCTTGCCGCTTGTCTTGCCGAGGCCGCTTCCTTTGCCCTGGCCGATGCGCTTCCTTTTTTTTGTCGAGCCCTGTGCAGGCCTGAGTTCATGAATTTCCATGGCTGTCCCTCCTACTCCTCAATCTGTTCCCAGTCGACAAGGTGCGAAACAGCCCTGACCATTCCCATGATTTGCGGAGTCTGCTCATGGACAACGCTCTGCCTGATCCTGCGAAGCCCAAGTGCGCGCACGGTCCCTTTCTGTCTTTCCGTCCGGCTCGCAACACTGCGCGTAAGCGTAACCCGTACTTTTGCCATGGCCCTTTGCGCCTCCTATGCCGATTGCTCGGTCCGACGGGATTTTCCCCTGAGGCGCATGACTTCTTCGGGGCTTCTCAGGGTTTTGACAGCCTGCATCGTCGCATAGGCCACGTTGACGGGGTTCGATGTCCGTCCGATGACTTTCGTCAGGACATCCTTGACCCCGCCAAGCTCCATGATGGCGCGGACAACGGCTCCGGCAATAACTCCCGTGCCCGGCGCGGCGGGCTTCAGAAGGACCTCGGCCGCCCCGTACCGTCCGATGATGTCATGGGGTATCGTCGATCCAACCTGTTTGAAGTCGACGAGATTCTTTTTCGCCTTGTCGATACCTTTTCTGACGGCCTCGGAAATTTCCTTTGCCTTTCCGATTCCGACTCCAACCTGGCTTTCGCCGTCTCCGACGACGACCAGTACGCTGAACTTGAAGCGTTTTCCGCCCTTGACGACCTTGCTGACCCTGTTTATGGAGACGACCCTTTCAAGAAGCTCCGTCCCCCTGGCGTTTGACGTCATGCCTTTCATTCTCCAAGCCTCCTTACAGCTTCAGGCCGGCTTCGCGCGCGGCATCGGCGAGGGCTTTCACCTTGCCGTGGTACATATGCCCTCCCCGGTCAAAAACCGCCGCGGTGATGCCCAGATCCTGTGCCCTGGCGGCGATACGTTTCCCCACAGCCTTGGCCGCATCGATGTCACGTGTGCTGGAAAGGCTGTTTTTCAGTCCAGCCTCAGCCGTCGAAGCCGAAGCGAGGGTGTGACCTCTCGTATCGTCGATCAGCTGCGCATACACGTGATTCAGGCTCCTGAAAACTGCCAGTCGCGGTTTCTCCGGAGTCCCAAAGATCTTGCGGCGAAGGCGGCGGTGCCGTATGAGTCGCATTTCATTTCTTGAGCGTTTCGTTATCATTGTCCTTCACCTCGTTCTGTTAGGCCCCGGCCTTGCCGGCTTTCCGTATGACATACTCGTCAGCATACCTGATACCCTTGCCCTTGTAGGGCTCCGGCGGCCTGAATCCACGGATCACCGCAGCCGACTGTCCGACAGCCTGTTTGTCGATTCCCTTGACGGAGATCTTCGTCGGCCCGTCGGTCGTTATCTCGACACCTTCAGGAGGTTCATACTGAACAGGATTGGAATAACCGAGATTCAAGACGAGGGTTTTCCCCTGCATCTGCGCTCTCCATCCGACTCCCACAATTTCGAGTTTTTTTTCAAACCCCTGGCTGACACCGACGACAAGGTTGTTGACCAGGGCCCTGGTCATACCGTGAAAAGCCCTGGCTTTCTTGTCCTCGCTGGTTCGCATCACGGACAACGCCTGCCCGTTGACATCGACTTTCACGCCGGGTACAAGATCCATGGACAGTTCGCCCTTGGGGCCTTTCACCCGGATCGTGCCGGATTCCTCGGTCACCGTGACGCCGTCAGGCAGGGAAATGGGTTTTCTTCCGATTCTCGACAAACCGCGCACCCCCTACCATACGTAACAGATGACTTCTCCGCCGAGTCCCTGCTTACGGGCCTCACTGTCAGTCATCATCCCCTGGGACGTCGAAATGATCGCCGTTCCGAGTCCACGCAGCACCCGGGGCAATTCGTCCTTCCGGACGTAAATCCTGCGCCCCGGCTTGCTGATCCTTCTCAGACCCTGTATGACCCTCTGCTTCTCCGGGCCGTAATGAAGATACAGACGAAGGATCGGAAAGGGTTTTTTCGGATCGTTGATCACCCTGAAATTCTTGACGTACCCTTCTTCCTTCAGGATCTTCGCAATCGCCAGTTTCGCCTTGCTCAAAGGCATCTCGACGGTATCGTGGAAAACCATGTTCGCATTCCGGATGCGCGTGAGCATGTCCGCGATTGGATCTGTCACATACATCGCTTTTGCCTCCTCCACCGCATCCCGCGCTACCAGCTGGACTTGACGACTCCAGGGATCTTGCCTTCCCTGGCCAGCTTGCGGAAACAACAACGGCACATATTGAACTTTCTCATGTACGAGTGAACCCTGCCGCAAATCGGACACCTGTTGTAGGACCGGACGGCGAACTTTGGTTTCTGCTTTGCCTTGTGTGCCAACGCTTTCCGGGACATATATCCGAACCCTCCTTATCGGCTGAAGGGCATTCCGAGCTCCCTGAGGAGACTCATGGCTTCTTCGTCCGTCTTCGCCGTGGAAACAATGCTTACGTTCATTCCACGGACCCTTGCAACCTTGTCATAATCGATTTCAGGAAAAATCAGCTGTTCCCTGAGACCAAGGTTGTAATTCCCCCTGCCGTCAAATCCCCTGGAGGAAACACCCTGAAAGTCCTTGATCCTCGGAAGGGCCAGGGAAATCATCCTGTCAAGAAATTCCCACATCTTCGCCCCCCTGAGGGTCACCGAACAGCCGACGGGCATGCCCGCACGGACCTTGAATCCGGCAACGGACTTCCGGGCCCTCTTCACCATGGGGTGCTGGCCCGTTATCGTTTCGATCTCAGAGACGGCCGCATCCATCATCTTGTAATCCTGTTTCGCGTCGCCAACGCCGGCGTTGACGACAATCTTCACGATCCGCGGTACCTCCATCACGTTCTTGTAACCGAATTCCTTCTGGAGGCGAGGAACGATTTCCTTTTGGAATTTTTCAGCCAAACGCGGGACCATTCTCCTGTCGCCTCCTTCTAGACCTTGTCGACGATCTCGCTGCATTTTTTGCAGACGCGGACTTTCCGTCCGTCTTCCAGAAAGGCCCTGGCCACTCTCGTCGCCTCACCGCACAAGGGGCAAACCAGCATCACCTTGCTCGCGTAAATGGGCGCTTCCTGCTTGACGATTCCGGCCTGCGGATTCTTTGCGGAAGGCCTCATATGCTTGGTCACCACGTTAACACCTTCCACCACGACCATATCTCTCTCGCGGTTTCGGCGAAGGACCTTGCCTTCCTTCCCCTTATCCTTGCCTGAAATGACACGCACCCTGTCTCCCTTTTTGATTCGCATCTTACCCATTCTTCCGCAGCCTCCCTAGACAACCTCCGGAGCGAGGGACACGATCCTCATGAATTTCTTTTCCCTCAGCTCTCTGGCTACGGGACCAAAAATGCGTGTCCCTTTCGGATCGCCGTTGTTGTCGATCACAACGGCGGCATTTTCATCAAACCTGACGTAGGAGCCGTCTTTTCTCCGGATCTCCTTTTTCGTCCTGACGATGACGGCCTTCACGACTTCGCCTTTCCCGACGTTGCTGTTCGGGATAGCCTCCTTGACGGAGGCGACAATGACATCACCGACGGAAGCCCAGCGGCGTCCGCTGCCGCCAAGGACCTGGATACACATGATCTTTTTCGCGCCCGAATTGTCGGCGACGCTCATGGTGGATCGAAGCTGGATCATGGGCTAGGCCTCCTTCTCAGCGGTACCGCCGAGGACGGGAGCCCGTTCGATGATTTCGACGACCTTCCATCTCTTGTGACGGCTCAGGGGACGGGTTTCCTCGATGCGCACCCTGTCGCCGATACGACAGCTTCCCTCTTCGTCGTGGGCCATGTAATTTTTGCTGCGGAGGACGGGTTTTCCGTACAGCGGATGTTCCGCCATCCGGTCGACCTTGACGACAACGGTTTTCTGCATCTTATCGCTGGTGACCGTCCCGACCCGCAACTTGCGCGTTCCTTCACTCATAGCCGCTACACCCCCTAGACCGACCGGTCAAGCCCGATCTCCTTTTCCTGCATGACCGTCAGCACACGGGCAATCGAACGCTTGACATCCTTGATCCGGTTCGTGTTGCCCAACTGACCGATGGCATGCTGGAAACGGAGGTTAAAAAGCTCTTCCTTGTATTGTTTGTGACGTTCCTGCAATTCATCCAGCGAAAGTTCCCTCAGATCACTGGCTTTCATGGTCATTCACCACCCATCCCGGCACGGGAGAGGAACCTGACCTTCACAGGCAGCTTGTGGGCCGCCGTGCGGAAAGCCTGTTCCGCAACCTCACGGGAGACTCCAGCGACTTCGAACATGACGCGACCCCGCTTCACGGGAGCGACCCAATGATCGGGAGCGCCTTTCCCTTTTCCCATACGCGTTTCAAGGGGTTTCTTGGTATAGGGCATGTCCGGGAAAATCCTGATCCAGATCTTTCCGCCCTTTCTCATCTTCCTTGAAATGGCGATACGTGCGGCCTCGATCTGTCGTGCGGTGATCCAGGCACACTCCGCCGCCTGAAGTCCATACTCTCCGAAGGCAATGTACTTCCCGCCCTTGGCTACACCGTGCAGGGGTCTTCTCTGGGGCTTTCTGTATTTCACCCTTTTCGGCATAAGCATGGCGGCTACCCCCTCTCTCCCCGCTGCGCCTGGCTGGAGGTCTGGTCACTGCGTTCCGCGATGCCCCGGTTGATCCAGACCTTGACGCCGATGACGCCGTACATGGTCTTGGCTTCCGTATACCCGTAATCGACATCGTTCCTGAGCGTCGAAAGGGGCAGTCGACCCTCGAGGTACCACTCCGTCCGGGCGATCTCCGCTCCTCCGAGCCTTCCGCTGCATTGAATCTTGATGCCTTCTGCGCCGGCTTTCATGGCCCGGAAAATGGCCTGTTTCATCGCCCTGCGGAAACTTACCCTCCGCTCGAGGGCTGAAGCCACGCCTTCAGAAACAATCTGGGCGTCCTTGTCGGGCATCTTGATCTCCTGAACGTTGATCATGATCTTGTGCCCGGTCATCTGCTGAAGTTCCTCGCGAACGGCCTGTATTTCCGATCCACCCTTGCCGATCACGACACCAGGCCGGGCGGTCCATACGGTAAACCTGATCACTTTCCCGATACGCTCTATCTCAACCTTGGAAATACCCGCGCGTGACCATCTCTCGAGAATCCACTCACGCAGCTTCAGGTCGTCATGAAGTTTTTCCGCATAATTCTTTCCGTCGGCAAACCACTTTGACTCCCAGTCTCTGACAACACCGAGCCGGAAACCGACGGGATGCACCTTTTGACCCAACTGTCACCCCTCCTTACCGCTCAGCGACCACTACGGTGATATGGCTGGTCCGGTGCCGGTACCCGTGGACTCGCCCCATAGACACCGGTCGCCACCGTTTCATCGACGGGCCCTGATCCGCAAACGCCTCGACGACGACGAGTCTGTCGACGTCCATGCCGTAGTTGTGTTCGGCGTTGGCAATCGCGCTTCTGAGGACCTTTTCAATGATCTTCGCCGCTTTTTTCGGCGTATACCGGAGGGTCATGAGCGCCTGGTCGGCCCTTTTTCCCCGTATCAGCGCAAGCACCTGCCTGCTTTTGAAAGGCGAGATGCGCACCTGCCGGACTGTTGCTCGAGCTTCCATGACCTCTCCCTCCTACCTCACACGGGTGGAACGTTCCTGGCCGGCGTGACCGCCGAACTTGCGCGTCGGGGCGAACTCCCCCAACTTGTGTCCAACCATGTTTTCGCTGATATAGATCGGTATGTGAGTCCTGCCGTTGTGGACCGCGATGGTGTGTCCGATCATGTCGGGCACTATCGTGGACCGACGGGACCACGTCTTGATAACCCGTTTCTTCCCTTCGGCATTCATCGCTTCAATCTTGCGAAGAAGCTTCTGGTCGACAAAGGGTCCCTTCTTTGTGGATCGAGCCATAACCGTCCCTCCCTGCTCCTACTTCTGACGTCGACGCCGTACGATAAACTTGTCGGACGGCTTTCTCTTCCTGGTCCGGTAGCCCTTCGCAGGCGTCCCCCAGGGCGAAACGGGATGCTTGTTCGATTTGCTCCGTCCCTCTCCGCCACCCATGGGGTGATCCACGGGGTTCATGACCATGCCCCTGACATGAGGGCGGCGGCCAAGCCATCTGGTTCGCCCGGCCTTGCCGGCGGTCACATTCTCATGGGTCACGTTTCCGAGCTGCCCGATGGTCGCCATGCACTCGAGCAGCACTAGGCGGAGTTCCCCGCTCGGCATCCTGATGTAGGCGTATTTGCCTTCCTTGGCCATCAGCTGGGCCGATGCACCGGCAGCACGGACGAGCACGCCGCCTCTTCCCGGCTCGAGCTCGATGTTGTGCACAACGGTGCCCACGGGCATATCCCGCAGTTTCATCGCATTCCCGGGTCTGACATCTGCCTTCGCGCCTGCCGTGACGGTATCACCGACGGAGAGCCCCTGTGGCGCGAGTATGTATCGCTTTTCCCCGTCCACGTAATGGATCAGGGCTATCCTGGCGGAACGGTTGGGATCATATTCGATGGCTGCAACCTTTCCTGGCACATCCAGCTTGTTGCGTTTGAAGTCGATGATCCTGTAGCGTCTCTTGCTCCCGCCGCCCCGGTGGCGCATGGTGATTCGGCCGAGGTTGTTCCTGCCGCCCTTTTTCCTGATGTTCTCGACGAGCGACTTTTCGGGTTCCTTTTTCGTGATCTCCTCATATGTGGCGCCGGTCATGAACCTTCTGCCGGCGGTTGTCGGTTTGTATTTTTTAATACCCACTCTTCAGTCCTCCCCGGCTAGATGTTTGCGCCCTCGAAGAACTCGATCCGTTCGCCGGGTTCCAGGGTCACAACTGCCTTTTTCCACGACCGGGACCGCCCGAGGAAGATCCCCATCCTTTTCGGTTTGGAGCGGACGGCCATGGTATGAACCGACCGGACCTTGACCTTGAAAATCTCGCTCACGGCCTTTCTGATCTGGACCTTGTTCGCCTTTGGATGCACCTCGAAGGTGTACTGGTTCTCCCCCATCAGCCGGCTGCTTTTTTCCGTTATGACGGGTCGAACGATGATGTCATGGGATGTCATCCTCATTGTGCAAGCACCTCCTCGATCTTCCGGAGCGCGTCGGAAGTCACGATCAGGTGGTCGTGATGCAGGAGATCGAAGACATTGATGCTGTCCACATGAAGCACCCTGGCTCCCGGGATGTTGCTCATCGACTTGTAGGCCGCAGGCTGCGACTGTCCGATCATCACAAGCGGCTTCTTTCCGGCTTCTATGGCCCGGAAAAAGGTCACCAGCTCACGTGTTTTCGGTTTCTCCATATCAAAAGAATCGAGAACTACAAGACGATCCTCGCGGACTTTTACTGAAAGAGCACTTCTGAGCGCCAGGCGCCGCACTTTCCTGTTCACCTTCTGGTGATAGTCCCTCGGTTTCGGGCCGTGGGTCACGCCGCCTCCTGTCCAGATAGGCGACCTGATGCTCCCGTGCCGTGCGCGGCCCGTGTGCTTCTGCCTCCAGGGTTTACGCCCGCCCCCGCGGACTTCGCCCCGTGTCTTCGTCGAATGGGTCCCCTGTCGTTTATTGGCCAGCTGGGCCACAACAACCTGGTGCATGGCGGGGACATGAACAGGAGCCGCGAAAACGGCGTCGGACAGTTCCTGCTCTCCGACAACTTCTCCCTTGAGATTGACTACTTTGACTGTCGGCATTCTCTCTGCCCCCCTACTCCGGCGACCCTTTGCGCTTTCGGACCATCACAAGCCCGTTTCTCGGACCCGGTACGGCCCCCTTGATCAGCAGGAGATGATTTTCCGGATCTACGCCGGCAACGGAGAGGTTCTTGACGGTTACTCTCGTGTTTCCCATTCTCCCCGGCATGGTTTTCCCCTTGAAAATATGGCTCGGGGAACTGCTTCCACCCGCCGATCCGGGCTGCCGGTGGAACTTTGACGACCCGTGACTCGCCGGTCCCCCTCTGAAATGGTGACGTTTCATGACTCCGGCGAAGCCCTTGCCCTTGCTGCGGCCGATCACGTCAACGATCTCACCGTTTTCAAAAATATCGACGGTGATATCCTGGCCGACCTCAAGACCCGAGGTTTCCTCGATCCTGAATTCCCTCAGCCAGCGTTTCGGCTGGACCTCCCGCTTCTGAAAGACACCCTTTTCAGGCTTTGTCATCCGTGTTTCCTTGACGTCACCGAATCCGATCACCACGGCGCTGTATCCGTTTTTTTCCCTGGTCCTGATATCGATGACGCTGCAGGGACCAGCCTCTACAACGGTCACGGGAACACTGACCCCGTTTTCGTCGTAAATCTGGGTCATCCCAAGTTTGCGTCCCAGAATTCCCATGCTCATGTCGTTATACGCTCCTTTCAGCCCAGAGCTCCCCCTAAAGCTTGATCTGTATGTCCACTCCCGAGGGGAGGTTCAGCTGCATAAGCGATTCCATCGTCTTCTGCGTCGGATCAATAATGTCGATCAACCGCTTATGAGTCCTCATTTCAAACTGTTCCCGTGCGTCCTTGTCCTTGTGCGGCGATTTGAGGACAGTGAACTTGTTGATCTCCGTCGGCAACGGAATCGGCCCGGAAACTTTCGCCCCCGTCCGCTGCGCCGTTTCGGCGATCTGGTGTGCTGACGAATCCAGGGCCCTGTGATCGAAGGCCTTCAGCTTGATGCGAATGTTTTTTGCCACCGTCTTTTCCCCCTTTGGGGCTAGTCGTCCAGGATTTCCGTGACGACGCCTGCGCCGACGGTCCGGCCGCCTTCGCGAACGGCGAAGCGG
>JBNGCT010000048.1:0-12856 GCA_049974965.1 Thermovirgaceae bacterium | reverse complement strand
GGCGCCGCCGTTTCGGCTGTGCGGATCGAGGGCGTGCTTCACGAGTTCAGCACCATCGATGGTGTCTATGAGGATGTCATCGAACTCATGCTGAACCTCAAGAAGATCCCCGTCCGGTCTCATTCCAGGGAAGTCCGTGTGCTCAGACTTGAAGTTGATGGCCCAAAGGATGTCACTGCCGCTGACATCCAGCCGGACAGCGAAGTGGAGTTCGCCGATCCCAATGCGCCTATCTGCAGCCTCGCTGAAGGTGCCAGGCTCGAGATGGATCTGTTCGTGGAGAGAGGGACGGGCTATGCCACTTCAGACCGGCAGCGGCCCTCCTATCTGCCCATAGATGCGCTGATGGTGGACGCCATTTTCTCTCCCGTGCAAAGGGTTAAGTACGAAGTTCAGGATGCGAGGGTCGGGCAGAGAACCGACTACGAGCGACTCCTGATTGATGTCTGGACCAACGGGGCGGTGGAACCTGGAGCCGCTGTCGTCGAAGCCGCCGACATTCTTCAAGGGTATTTCGGACGTATGGTTGACGACCTTCAGAAAATCAGCGAAAGTGCTCCAGCGGAAGAGGTTGAAGAGGCTGCGGAAGCAGGGAGCTCGGTGTTTTCCCAGGAAGGCTACAGTCCTGAGGAAAATGCCCTGATGGTCAGGCCTATCAAAGACCTCGAACTCTCCATCCGCAGCGAGAACTGCCTTTTGAGGGGTGGAGTGCAGACCATCGGGGACCTTGTCACCAGAGGCCGCACGGAGCTTCTCAAGATCAGGAACCTTGGAAAGATATCGCTGAGAGAGATCGAAGAAAAACTTGAAAAGTTGGGCCTGACGCTCGACGAGCGTGATACCAGGGAAACGGCATCCACTGCGTCGGGAGCGGAACAGGATTCAAAGAAGGAGGATACAGTCTGATGAGGCACCGGATGGACAGGCGTACCCTCGGCCGGTATGGAAGCCACCGCCGAGCGATGCTCTCGAATCTCGCTGCAGATCTTTTCCTGCAGGAAAGGCTGGAAACGACGCTTCCAAAAGCCAGAGAGCTCCGGAGGGTGGCGGAAAAGCTCATAACCAAGGCGAAACGTGGCGGGCTCCATGACAGGCGTATTGTTGCATCCAGAATGCCTGACAAGGTCGCCGTGAAAAAACTGTTTGACGAACTCGCCGCAAGGTATGAATCCCGTGAGGGCGGCTACACCCGGATCGTCAAAACGGGTTTCCGCCATGGGGATTCTTCCCCGATGGCCGTGATTGAACTTGTAGAGGAGTCATGACGGCAGGGGAAATCGTATCCTTCCGGAACGTCGGGTTTACGTATCCCGGAAGTGAAAAAGCCGCTCTCGAGGGCATCGATCTTGATGTCAGAAAAGGAGAGTGGCTCGCCGTTCTGGGGGCGAACGGATCGGGGAAATCCACGCTTGCCAGACACTTCAACGCCCTGCTGGTTCCAACGCAGGGCGCTTGCTTTGTCGGCGGAATCGATACCAAAACGGAAGATGGACAACGGCATGCGCGGACACAGGCGTCGATCGTTTTCCAGAACCCGGAAAACCAGATCGTGGCGGCCATTGTCGAAGAAGATGTGGCTTTCGGTCCTGAGAACCTTGGCATCGACCCGGACGAAATCAAACGACGCGTGGAAGAGGCCCTGAGGGAAACAGGCCTTGCCGGCCTTGCGAAAAAGCCCACCTATGCTCTTTCCGGAGGGCAGAAGCAGCGCCTGGCTGTTGCCGGAGCCATTGCGATGAAGCCCCCGTGCCTCGTTCTCGACGAGGCGACGTCGATGCTGGACCCGAGCGGTCGTAAGGAATTGCAAAAGGTACTGCAAAGGCTTCATGCAGAAGGAATGACCCTTGTCTCTATAACGCACCGGATGGAAGAGGTCCTTCATTGTGACCGGTGTGTGGTCCTTAAATCGGGGAAACTGGCATGGGAGGGATCGCCTCTCGATCTTTTCCGCAAGGGAAAGAACCTGGCTGACTGGGGACTTGATGTCCCCCCGCTGATCGTCCTGTGGAGGGAACTTGTGGACAGGAAGCTTGTCGGCGAGTATGTCAGGCCTGTTCCGGAGGAAATGGTGTCAGCCCTGTGCCAATAGTTATCGATCATCTCACCCACGTTTATCACAAGGGAACACCGCTGGAGACGACGGCCCTCGCCGACGTCTCTCTTGAGGTCGGGCGGGGTGAATGGGTTTCCGTCGTGGGACACACGGGCAGCGGAAAGTCGACCCTTGCGCAGCACATGAATGCCCTGCTATTGCCGACTTCGGGAAACGTCGTCGTCGACGGAATCGGGGTCAATCAAGGCCGCTCGCAGCTTCGAAAGATCCGCAGGAAGGTGGGGCTGGTTTTCCAGTACCCGGAGCAGCAGATCTTTGAAGAAACGGTCTATGACGAGATCGCCTTCGGACCCAGAAACTGGGGTGTCCCGAAAGACGAAATTCCTGAAAGAGTCTCGGAGGCTCTTTCACTGACTGGACTTGCGGAAAGTTTCAGGACCCTCTCTCCCTTCAACCTTTCGGGAGGCGAGAAACGAAGGGTCGCCATTGCCTCCGTACTGGCCGTCAGACCCGATTATCTTGTCCTTGACGAACCCACGGCGGGACTCGATGCATCGGGGAAAAGGGAACTGTGCCTGCTGCTTGGGCGACTCAAGGAAAACGGGACAGGTATCGTGCATGTCACCCATGATCTCGAGCTCGCCGTCGAGGTGAGCGAAAGAATCCTCGTTTTGACAAGTGGGAAATCAAGGATCTGGGGAACGCCCCTGGTCATCCTGGAAGAACTCATGGAGAGGGATGTGCCAGGCCTCGTGTTGCCGCCGTTGCCGCTTTTTGCGGGAAGGCTGAGAGAACTTGGCATGGATGTGCCCGTGACGTGGGACCCGGGAGTTCTCGTCCAAGCCATTGAAAGGTCGGTCAGGCGATGAAGTTTTTGAATCACCTCACCCTCGGACAATATGTGCCGACCGGTTCGATCGTGCACAGGGCGGACCCCAGGGCGAAGATACTCGCAACCCTTTTTTTCCTTGCCGGCGTCTTCCTTGCGGACCACGGACCGGTCTTTGCGTTATGGACGCTGACTCTCGGAGCGGTGGTCGCCTTGTCGAGGCTCCCCTTTTCAATGGTCCTGCGCACCGCAAGGCCGGTATTGTTTCTGATCCTTTTCACCGCCCTGATACACCTTTTGTTCAGCCAGGGAACCCCGATTTTCCGGTGGGGCATTTTGAAAATCACTGAAGAAGGGCTCAGAATGGCGTTCAAGATGGGATTTCGTCTGTTCCTTCTCGTGCTTTTCGCGGGGACACTGACCTTGACGACAAGCCCCACGGAACTTGCCGACGGACTGGAACGCCTCTTTTCGCCACTGGTGCGTTTCGGGTTCCCGGCCCATGAAATGGCCATGATGATGACCATCGCCATTCGTTTCATTCCTACCCTTCTGGATGAAACAGACAGGATCATGAAGGCCCAGCTCGCCCGGGGGGCCGATCTCGACAGGGGGGGCATATTCAAACGGTTGCGGGCGTTCATTCCCGTTCTGGTTCCACTTTTCGTGATCGTCTTCCAGCGGGCCGACGAACTCGCCGTCGCCATGGAATCACGGAACTACAGGGGAGGGACGGGAAGGACGAGGATGAACCCCCTCGTGTGGAGGACGGGGGATTCCCTTGCGCTGGCTTCCTCCCTGCTGATAACCGTGCTGTTCTGTTTCCTTGATGCGAGGTTGGCGGGATTATGAGATATGCCGTGAAACTTGCCTATGACGGCGGCCCTTTCTCCGGATGGCAGAAGCAGCCCGGATGTGTGACGATCCAGGGGGTTCTCGAGGAGGCCCTGGAGGCTTTCTGCCACGAAAAACCGGTCGTCCATGGCGCGGGAAGGACAGACAAGGGCGTTCACGCCCTCGGCCAGGTGGCGTCTTTTGATCTGACCTCAGACAAGACGGCGAAAACGGTTCTCCTGGCTGCAAACGCCCATCTGCCGCAACATGTCAGGGTGATGGATGTGACTTTTGTGGACACTTCCTTTCACGCGAGGTACCGTGCGGTCTGGAGGGAGTATGTCTACCACGTCTGGATGGGCGGTGCCTGTTATCCGCAGATCAAGCCTTACGTATGGTGGAACGGTCGCCGCAGGTGGGACATGGACAGAATCAGGGAGGCCTGCAGGCGGTTTACGGGCACCCATGATTTCGGTGCTTTCTGCCGCGCAAGCGAGCGTCCGGAAAATTCCGAAAGGACCATTTACAGCATGACCGTGGCCAGTCGTGGTCCCCTTGTCAGGTTTCGCGTTCGGGGGAATGCTTTTTTGACGAACATGATCAGGATCATGATCGGTACTATAGACAAAACAGGCACCGGGGAATGGCCCCTCGACATCATCGACAGTCTCCTGAAGGGTTCCGACAGGACTGAAGCTGGGCCGACGGCTCCGGCCGAAGGGTTGACGCTCCAGAGGGTCGGGTATGAAGCCCTTCGCTGGCCGGGGAGGTCATTCTTGAGGTGAGGGGTGTTTCAGGATATAGTTTTGAACGGCACCTTCGGATCTTCTTTCGAATGAAACAAAGGGATCTCCACGTGTTTTCTTGTTTGCATCGGAGCGGCCCATTGAAGGAGTGATAGGGCGTGTGGGGAATGGATATCGGAATTGATCTTGGTACAGCCAATGTGCTTATTTACATGAAACAGAAAGGTGTGGTCCTGAGAGAACCGTCCGTCGTGGCGGTGGACATGAATACGGATCGCATTCTTGCCGTCGGGCTCGAGGCAAAGAAGATGCTGGGCAGGACCCCCGGCAATGTCGTGGCCGTCAGGCCCCTCAGGGACGGTGTTATCGCCGATTACACGATGACGGAAGCCATGCTGAGATATTTCCTCAAGAAAGTCATCACCGGATTCGGCAGGATGCTCCGCCGCCGCGTCATGGTATGCGTCCCCTCGGGAGCCACCGATGTGGAACGGAGGGCCGTCCTTGAAGCGGCGGTGGAGATCGGGGCGAAAGAGGCCTACCTCATAGAAGAGCCCATGTCCGCAGCCATTGGCGCAAACCTGGATATCTCCGAGCCGAGGGGAAACATGATTGTGGACATCGGGGGCGGAACGACGGATATTGCCGTCATCTCATACGGCGGCATCGTCGTCACGGAATCCCTGAGACTCGGCGGGGACCGCCTGGATGAAAACATCACGCGGTATATCCGCAAGGAATACAACCTCGCCATTGGCGAACAGACGGCGGAAGACATAAAGATGAAAATCGCCACATGCCTTCCACCAGGAGACGATGAAAAGACAATGGTCATCAAGGGCCGCGATCTTGTCCATGGTTTGCCGCGCCAGATAGAAATTTCGGAAAGCCTCATCGCGACAGCCATAGAGGAAACGATCCAGATGATCGTTGAGGGGGTCCGGCAGGTCCTTGAACAGACGCCGCCGGAACTTTCAGCCGACATCATTGACAGGGGAATCACCCTGACGGGCGGTGGCGCACTGCTTCGGGGACTTCCCGAACTCCTTACAGAAAAGACGGAAATACCCGCATACGTTGCGGATGCCCCGCTTGAGTGTGTCGTCCTGGGGACGGGGAAGGCCCTGGACTCTCTGGATGTGCTCAAAGCCAACGGGGCGCTTTTGGGCACGTCAAGAAGGAGGGGCAGACGCGGGTGAACGGAAATGAACCCTGGTGGGGAAATGGTTTACGGTTTTCCTGCCTCGGGTGCGGAAGATGCTGCAGGGGGGAACCCGGGACGGTTCTGGTGTCTTTTGAAGAGGCGTCGAAGATTTCCGACAGGGTGCGGATGCCCGTCGATTCTTTCACGAGAACCATACGCTTCTCGGGAAGGGAACAGCTCTCGCTCCGGGAGAGACCGTCGGGTGAATGTGTCTTCTACGACAAAAAGACGGCGAGATGTCTTTTGTATGACCTCAGGCCCCTCCAGTGCCGCCTCTATCCGTTCTGGCCCTCTCTTTTTGAAAGCAAAAGAACCTGGGAAAAGGAAAGGCGCCGTTGTCCGGGAATCGGATACGGGAAATGGCATTCCCCGGAGGACATAGGTTGGTTCCTGAACATGGCGCCACATCCGGAACTGTAAATTTCTCACATAGGAAACAATATTCCGGATAAAAGAAAGAAAGTTGAAGTATTTTTGTTTCTATGTGAGAATAAAATACGGATATAAACTGAAAGGCACGGATGGTAAACAAAGATGGGGTCTCCGCGGGGAGGTCCAAATATCATTGCAGGGAGGCTGTAAGAATGGCAAAGGTTAACAGAGATGTGGCGCCGCAGGATGTCTTCTCGGAAATTTCCAGGTTGTTGCTTCGGGACGGTTTCGACATTGTCATTGACATGGAGAAATCCAAGGGGTCTTACATGGTCAACAAGCTTGACGGCGTGGAATGGCTCGACTTCTACACCTTCTTCGCCTCTTCGCCCTTCGGCATGAACCATCCCAAGCTTGCGAACGATGAGTTCAAGGAAACGATTTTCCGCTCCGCCATCAACAAGGTCGCCAATTCAGACATCTATACGCAGGAACTCGCCAAGTTCGTCAAGACCTTCGGCGATGTCGCGGTACCCGAAGGATTCAACCATATCTTCCTGATCGACTACGGAACACTGGCAGTGGAAAACACCTTCAAGGTTGCCATGGACTGGAAGGTCCAGAAATTGATCAAACAGGGGAAGATCAGCAAGGGAGACGCCATAAAGGGCAAAAAGGGTACGAAGGTCCTGCATTTCAACGAGGCCTTCCACGGACGGAGCGGGTACACCCTGACGGTCACCAACACCCATGATCCCAACAAGTACCAGTATTTTGCCCAGTATGACTGGCCCCGCGTCCTGAACCCGAAGATTTACTGGCCCCTCGAGGATAACCTGGGCATCGTGGAATGGCTCGAGCGGGTTTCCATCAAACAGATCAAGCAGGCGATCTGGGAGAATCCCGATGATATCTGTGCGATCATCATCGAGACGATCCAGGGCGAAGGCGGCGACAACCACTTCAGGACGGAATTCTTCAAACAGCTGCGCGAGATCTGTGATGAGAACGACATTCTTCTCGTTTTCGACGAAGTCCAGTGTGGTATGGGGATTACCGGCAAGATGTGGGCTTTCGAGCACCATTCCCCGGTCAAGCCGGACATGTTTGCTTTCGGAAAGAAGGCGCAGATTTGCGGACTTGTTGCCGGTCCGAGACTTGATGAAGTCGATGACAACTGCTTCAAGATTTCGAGTCGCATCAACTCCACCTGGGGCGGCAACCTTGTCGACATGGTGAGGTCGACCAGGTATCTTGAAATTTACGAAGAGGACAATGTCCTGGATTACGTGGCCAACACCGCGGGACCGAAGCTGCTTGAGGGGCTGCACAAGATCCAGAAGGAATATCCTGACATGATCTGGAACGCCCGGGGCAAGGGGCTCATGTGCGCCTACGACTTCCACAGCCCCGAGATGCGGAACAGGGCCGTTCAAAAATTCCACGCCAAGCACGTACTCGTGCTCCCCTGCGGCGACGTCTCGATCCGTTTCCGACCGGCCCTCAACATCCCCGAAAAGGACCTGCAGAAAGGGCTTGACGTTACAAGGGAAGTCCTTGGCGAACTCAGAAAAGAGAACGCCTAGGAAAAACCGAAAACGACAAAAGGACAAGCATGCAGGGGGAGCGGGAGACCGCTCCCCCTGCATGCTTGTCATCCCGGCGAATAATGCGCAGGTTGCTTCTTTGTGCTACCGTTGTTGCGGATATTGAGGAGGTCTAGAGGAAGTGCTCTCCAGCTTGCCTGAACTGAACTGGACGCTGGTAATCATGCTTTTGGTCGTCAGCGCCGTCGTTTCCTTTATCGGCGACATTGTGGGGATGCGTATAGGGAAAAAGCGCGTCAGCCTCTTCGGTTTGCGCCCGAGATACACATCGTCCCTGGTCACGGTGGTCACGGGCATCCTGATCATGCTGTTCACACTGGGAGCCCTTGCAATCACCTCTGATACGGTTCGGACAGCCATTTTCAGCATGAAAATTGTCCAAAGCCAGATACGTGATTTAACGTCACAACTGCAGGAAAACCGCTCTGAACTCGCATCCATGGAAGAGCGGCTTGCCGAGAGCCAGTCTTCGCTCATCGAAAAACAGACGCAGTTGTCGGAAGTCCAGAGTGAACTGGAATTCCGTGAAGAGCGTCTTTCCCAGGTGGAACGTGAGCTGGAACAGACACGGAAGGAACAGAAACTGACGCAACAGCAGCTTGAAGAACTCCGGGAGGAGCGTTCGCGTCTGAACCGTCAGATAGAGCAGTTGAGGTCTGATGCACAACTTCTGAAGGAAGGGCTTGAGGAGTTGCGAGCAGGAAAGATCGTCGTTTTTGCGGGGGAACTGATAGCACAAACGGTTATCGTACCGGAAGAAAGCGACGTGTCCCAAGAAATGTTGAAGGAGACCCTCATCGCAAATGCGCGGCAGACCATCGCAATTCGTACGGGAACACAAAGCGAATCGGTCAGGATCATTCTCGAAGATGACGATACCATGAGGGAGACACTGGAAGAAAGCAGAAATTCCGGAGAACGCATCCTCCTCCGTCTGATAGCTTCCGAAAATGCCATTGCCGGGGAGCCGGTATATGCCGAGCTTTCCGATTATCCATCAAGGCTCGTGTATCCTGAAGGTGCCATCCTGGCCGACGAGACCCTGCCGTCGGGATTGGAGGATGCTGAAGCGGAGAGCGCGCTGTACGGTATTCTTGCGGACATAAACAGAAAAGCCAGGGAAGACGGTGTTCTGCCTGATCCCTTGAGGGGGACCGTAGGCAATCTTGAAGCTTCCGATTTCTTTGAAGCCATCGAGAAAATCGCCGGAAAACAGCAGCCTCGACGCATTCTCGTGGAAACGGCGGAAGATATATACACGGAAGGCCCGGTTCGTGTTAAAATCCGGGTTCTTCCGGGGGAATAGACAGGGGAGGGATAGCATGTTGATTGTGGCCTGCCAGATGTGCGGTGAAACAATGATCCTGCCCGGTACCCCTGACCCAGACGGCATCGCCCGCGTCAGCTGGACTTGCAGGGCCTGCGGGGTGAGCCAGGTTCTTGAACTGAACGTGAGTTCCGACGGTCGGGCCAATCTTCGAAAGACCGTGGGAGGAATGTCATTTTGCGAAGAGCAGGTAACGGGTACGACGGGCCCGAACTGAAAAAACGGATCAACGGGACCGGCCGGGGATACCTTTTTTACGACAGCAAACATGCCGTTACCGCCCTGGAACTGCAAGACCTTTATCGTTTTACGAAATGGGGACGGAGCCGGTCCCTTGAGCAGATAGAACGCATGCTCGAAGGGACCTCCATGTGCTTTTCCATTCGCAAGGAAGGGAAAATGGTGGCTTTTTGCAGGCTTCTCACAGATTTTGTTTTCAGGGGATCCATATGGGATATCATGGTTCATCCGGACCACCAGGGAAAAGGACTTGGATCGGCTCTCATGGACTACCTGCTGGGACATCCCCGGGTCCGCGACATCCCTCTGATTATGACCTACACCAGCGAACTGGTTCCTTTCCTGGAACGTCTTGGTTTCATTCAGAAGGAAGGGACCCTGATGCTTTTGAGAAAGCCGATAGAATATTCCTGAGTGGAACAGGCCTGAAAAGTTGCCGGGGCTCCCGGTCTCTGCGGGCGCTTCGGGTTTCGTGTTCGTGACGCATCGTATTTTCTGGAGGTGGGAAGGATTGGAAAAACGGTTTCTCCTGACATCGGAATCCGTTACTGAGGGACACCCCGACAAGGTTGCCGACCAGGTGTCCGACGGGATTCTGGACTCGATACTCGAACAGGACCCCATGGGGCGCGTCGCCTGTGAAACGCTCGTGACCACGGGGCTCGTCATGGTAGCAGGCGAAATTACCACGTCGTGCTATGTGGACATACCGCGCCTGACACGGGAGATCATCAAGGAGATAGGCTATACGAGGGCGAAATACGGATTTGACGGCGACACCTGTGCTGTTCTCACCGCCATCGACGAACAGTCCCTGGACATACAGCAGGGCGTGGACCTGGCTTTGGAACTGAGAGAAGGTGACATGACGGAGAAGGATATCAACAGCATCGGAGCGGGAGACCAGGGCATGATGGTCGGGTACGCATGCGACGAAACGGAAGAGTTCCTTCCCCTTCCGATAGCGTTGTCCCACCGTCTTGCGCGGCGTCTGAGCCAGGTCCGCAAGGAGAAAACCCTTCCGTATCTCAGACCGGACGGGAAGACCCAGGTTACCGTTGAATATGGCGAAGGGAAGGCCGTCGGCATAGATACCGTTGTCGTGTCGGCCCAGCATCATCCCGCCGTTGGCGGGGACCAGATATACACGGACCTGCAGGAGCACGTCATCAAACCGACCCTTCCGGAGTATCTGATTGAAAAAGCCCCGAGAACCCTCGTCAATCCTACAGGACGTTTCGTCCTCGGCGGCCCGATGGCGGACACGGGGCTGACGGGCAGGAAGATCATGGTCGACACCTACGGGGGGATCGTACCCCATGGCGGCGGGTGTTTCTCGGGAAAGGACCCGACGAAAGTGGACAGGTCCGCAGCATACATGACCCGGTATGCGGCAAAGAACGTTGTCGCCGCGGGCCTGGCAAAAGAGTGCAAGATACAGGTGGCCTACGCAATCGGGGTTGCGCACCCGGTTTCCGTCATGGTCGACACCCAGGGGACGGGTGTCATTTCCGATTCCAGGCTGACGGAACTTGTCAGGGAGCATTTCGATTTTCGTCCGGCTGTGATCATCCGGGATCTTGAACTGAGGAAACCCCTGTACCGGAGGATTGCGGCATACGGCCACATGGGCCGGATCGACCTCGATCCGATGCCTTCCTGGGAACGTATAGACAGGGCTGAAGTCTTGCGGAAATCGGCCCGGAGTCTCTAGCGAAAGCCGAAACCGTGCCAGGGTACCATGCGGTTTCTGGAGCTGTTTCTGCATCTTTTTTGGCCGAGCAGTTGTCCCCTGTGCGGTCGGCTCGGCGTCGTGGCCTGTCCGGAATGCCTGGACTCCATAGTGGAAACGGTCATGCCCTGCTGCCTTTTCTGTTTTCAGACCCTCCCCTGCAGCGTGCACGGGAGTGATGCTCCTTTTCTGGTTTATGGGGCGGCTCATCGGGGTGCCGCAAAAGTGCTCGTGCACAGTCTCAAGTACGAAGGGAAAAAGGTGCTGGGGCGAAGGATGGGAGAGGCCCTTGCGAGGAAAACGGCGTTGCCGGCGCGAATCGATTTCCTCCTTCCCGTTCCGCTTCACAGGAGTTCCGAAAGACCCTACAATCAGGCCCTTGAGATTGCCCGGGGAATTTCAGGCATCCGGAACTGGCCTGTCATGGATGCCCTGCAGTGGAACATCGGGGGGAAAAGACAGGTCGAAAAGACTGCGGAAGAACGAAAAAGCCTGCCTGAAGGGGCTCTTCTGTTTTCCGGAAAACATGGCAGCCTCAAGGGGAAAAGGGTCCTGCTGGTTGACGATGTCAGTACGACGGGGACGACTTTGAGACGGTGTGTTGACGCAATCAGGCAAAGTGGAGCCAAGGCCGTGGGAGCTGTTGTCTGGACACGGGTTCCCGAAAGACAGTAAAAATGTTTCCGTCAGTCGGATTCGGGTGTCTGGAGGGAGTGGAAATCATTTACAACGAGATTTTTCTCTTCGCAGATGGTTTTGATGCTTTCCATCTCCGAACAGGGGAACCTGCAGGCGAGACCGCAGCTTGCGGAAATCTTCCGGGGAACGGGAACGATCTTGACGGCAAGGCCCGCTTTCCTGCAGCTTCTTTCAAAGCTGATGGCCATATGGGTCGTTTCAAAGGTTGCAATACAATACATCGGATCCTCCGTATCATCCCGAGTCAGGCGAAAAGGCAGATGAAACCGCATCATCCGCCCTTTCAGTAATTATACCTAGACGCGGGGGATCGTGGAAGCTAAAATAAGGCGCGAATGAATGCCGCCAAAGGAGGTTCTTTTATGACCATCAACACCAGGAACGTTGCAGCTGTTTTTGCATTGAGCGTGTTTCTTCTTGCCGCTTTCGGCGGGATCGCAGTTGCACAGGAGAAAGTAGGAGTCATCGACCCCCAGAAGGTGCTTTTCCAGCACCCCAAATTCCAGGAAGTCCAGCAAAAGATCAAATCAGTGGTTGAGAAGAAGCAACAGGAAGCAAAGGCCGCCATCGACCAGACTGCCGACAACCAGCAGAAACAGCAGATTTTCGAAAAGAAACGCCAGGAAGCCGCCATGGAAGAGCAGAAACTGATGGAACCCCTCTTCAAGGACATCGATCTGGCGATCCGGACGATAGCCAAGGCGAAGTCAATCACCGTTGTTCTCGACAGGGGACAGGTCTTTTTCGGCGGCACGGATATCACGGAAGACGTCATTCAGGAACTCAAGAAAAAGCACGCACTCAATTGATGCCTTCCCCGGGCCTGACGATCCGGGAGGATGTTTTTTGAGGAAGGGGACGGCCTTGATCCGTCCCCTTCCTCTTGTTTTCGCTTGATGGTACCGATCTAGGCCGCTTTCACATCGGGGTTTTGAAGCAGATCCTTTGAAAGTCCCTCCATCAGTAGCGATCCCGTCTGGAGGGCATAGCCCTCTGGGAGAGTTGCCGCGCCTGCCGCGCGTTCTGTTCGACGAGAAGTATGGTTACCCCCTTTTCGTTGATCCTCTTCAGCTCGACAAAATTCTCCCTGATCAGAATCGGTGCGAGCCCAAGCGACGGCTCATCGAGGAGGAGCAGTCTCGGTCGTGACATCAAGGCCCTCCGGATGACAGAATGTTGACAGGCCGTCATGACATTTCCGAGGGTGGAGGAG
>JBNGCT010000047.1:0-12989 GCA_049974965.1 Thermovirgaceae bacterium | reverse complement strand
AGGTGGTGCTACCACCCCTTGAGAAGCGGCAGGATGTCTTCCGGCACCCTTCCCGAAGCCGCGTCGTCAAGGGAGGCATTCATGATCTTGAGCCCTTCGTCCAGAAGGTCCTCCGGAATGTTAAGGGGTGGTGCCACCCGGAGAACGTTCCCGTGCTTGCCGAAGGTTATCAGAATCAGCCCCTGTTCCCAGGCGGCCCAGGAAATCTTGAGAGCCATGGACTTGTCGGGGGTCCTTTTCTTTTTGTCTAAAACGATATCCACGCCGATAAGCAGTCCCTGCTGGCGCACGTCGCCGATGAAAGGGAAGGTTTCCGCCTGTTTCCGGAACCATGCCGCCAGTCTTGCGCCTTTTTCGGCCGCCTGACAGGCGAGGTTTTCTTTCTGAATCGTTTCCAGAACCGCTGCAGCGGCGGCGCAGTTGACGCTGTGCCCGGTATGGGTGTAGGCGAAAAAGGGCACCGGGACGCTGTCAAGAATGTCGGCCCGCCCCACCAGGGCCGAGATGGGCATCCCGCCACCCAAGGCCTTGGCGGAAACGAGGAGATCCGGAACGACATCGAAGTGCTCGATGGCCCACATTTTGCCGCTTCGCGCCATGCCGGTCTGGACTTCCTCGTCGATGAAGACGGCCCCGGTCTGTTTCGCGAATTCGACGAGCTGTTGCATGAAGGCTTTCGGCGGGAAGATCATGCCACCGTCACCCTGGGCGGGTTCGATCAGGATGCCGGCGAGGCCGCCCTCGAGTCCCGCCACCGAGTCTTTCACGGCTTCCATTGCGGCAGCGGCCAGCTTTTTGGGTTCCGCGTAGCCGTCAATGCCCCATGAATTCCTGTAGGGGTCGGGATACTCGGCGAAGGCGATCCTGGCGTCGGGACAGAGGCATTCCTTTGTCTTTTCGTCAATGATTCCCGTCGCCGAGAGGGAGCCGTAGGTCATGCCATGATAGGAATCCTTGAAGCTGAGGATCCATTTTCTTCCCGTGAAGGCCCGTGCCGCCTTTATAGCCGAATCCACCGCATCGGAGCCGCCGAAACCGAAGGCCGCCTTTTTGGGGAAATCACCCGGCATCGAAGCCGTCAGCATTTCGGCCAGCTGCACCGGCCGGTCGTTGTAAAAATACACGGTCGTGTAGTTCTGCAGCTTTTGCACCTGGGCCTTGACAGCTTCAACAACTGCGGGGTGGCTGTGCCCGATGTTGTAGACGGCGGCGCTGGTGAGGAAATCGATATAGCGGTTCCCGTCGGCGTCCCAGACGAGAGCCCCCTTGGCTTTGGCCACGGCCATGGGAAAATACTTGATCGCCACAGCCTCGGGGATTGTTTTCTCATCGCGTTCGATGATCCCGCAGCTTTTTGTGATCTCCTTTTTCGCAAACTTCCGGAGGTTTTTCCAGTCCATCCTCTTGTGACCTCCCGATGGGGTTACGCCTGCGTGCCGGCGTTCTTTTTCCTTATTTTATACAAACCGACGGTGAACAGGGCGCCCCCGTGGAGGATGAAAAAGCCCCAGCTGATGGTGCCGTATCCCTTGGCGATGAGCCCGATGAGCCCGAAGGAAGCGACGCCAAGACCGATGAGGGCCATCAGACCGCCCAGAAGCCCCCGATTTCCCCTGGTCAGGCCCGTTCCCTTGCGGTCCACGAGCCAGGAGTTGATGCGCTCATTGACCGCGTGAATGAACCCGGCGCCGGTTTCAATCATGGTACCGAAAAGGACGATCATGTATACGGGCAAAAGCCATGGCGCCATTTTCCCGAGGATCGTGTAGGTGGGTACCTCTTCGGAAAGGATGCCGGGGTAGTAGCCCATGATCACAAGGTACAGGAAAAAGCCCGGAATGATGGTGATCAGCGAAGTCATGACTCCGGAAAGGATGGCTTCCTTCCGGTTTTTGATGTAGTTCAGCGCGAAAAGGATGGCCGGGAAAGTCCCCAGGTTGTAGAAGGCGTACTTGAAGCCGCCCAGCGCCCAGCCTTCCTTGATCTCGCCGCTTCCCAGGTTGGCGGAAATTTCGCCGCCGACTTTCGAGAGTCCCACGATAAGGAAGGCCAGGAAAACTGCGTACAGGACATAGCTCCACCAGGACATGACGATCTCGATGACGAAACTGCCCCAGTAGGTCAAGGCGGCGATGCCCACGAGGAAGAGGCCGGCGCCCACCATGGGCGGTAGACCGAAGGACTGCATGAAGATGCTCCCTGATGTTGCCCCGACGACACCGAGGACGATCAGAAGCAAGACGATGTAGCAGATCTCGTAGAGCACCCAGCCGGGACCGAGGAGCTCCTTGAAGAAGCTGCGGTAGTCATAGACCTGGAAGGTCCTGGCAAACTCGTAGCTGACGGCGAAAACGAGAGCCCACAACGTGGTTGTCACGAGGAGCATGCCCATGAGGCCGCCGATCGTCCCGTAGTTGACGAAATATTCTACGAGCTCGCGGCCCGTTCCGTAGCCGCCTGCAATTATGACGGACTGGGAGATGAGGCCCGGGAGGATAAATTTCTTGTAGCCCTCTGAAGCCATGAACCAGGTGAAAAAGCCTTTTTTCTTCCCTTGCGCTTCGCTCATATTCTCGACACACCTTTCTCTGCTGTGGAGGATCGCCTCCAGGAGGATTTTTCTCAAAGCTCCCAAAAAAACAAGAAGCCGGAACCCCTCGGAAAAGGTCCCGGCTTCTTCCCGGTTGCAGGGCTGCAAACGCTGCCGTTACCAGGAAGGGGACCCAGGCTGAATATAAATAATTATGGCGTACGCAAGCTCGCGGAAGATGTTCTTGATCCGCACAGGGTTCCCCTCCTTCATTCAACATACATAATGAAACTGTTCAATGGTATTGCCGGGAAGTCTAGTACGGCGATCATGTCTTGTCAAGAGGAAAGTCGTCCTCCGCACCAGACTTTACAGATTTATTGCAGTGCCTTGTTCCAGAGTTTGGCGAAGAGCTGAAGATCCTTGGGGGCGGGGACGCGGAGCCTGACGCTGGAAGCGTCGAGCCCTTCGAAACACGTTCCGGCTTCCGTCCGGATGCCTTGTGTCATCAGCAATTCATACAGATCGACCGCCGGGTCGCTGTGAGTGACCAGAAGAATCGGAACGGCCGGGTGTGTATACGAGGCCTTCACGCAGGGTGTTTCTCTTATCTGTTCGAGAACGGCTTTCTTGATTTCTGTGATGGTCTTTCTGGCTTTGGCCAGAAAGAAATTGTCTTGCAGGGCCACCATGGCAAGTTCTGCGGCGACGGTGTTCACGGAAAAAGGTGGCGCAACCTTCGAGAGGAATTGCCGCGCTTCGGTGTCCCGGACGACGGCGTAACCTGCCCGCAGGCCCGCAAGTCCCCAGCCCTTGGCGAAGGACCTGAGGGTGATGACATTCGCCTTTCCGAGGGAAATGGACGATTCCTCGCGGGGGAGGAAATCCCCGTAAGCTTCATCGACCACGAGAAGCGTTCCCTTTCCCGCGCAGGCATCGGCGAGTGCTCCCACGTCTTCGAGTGGAACTGCCTGGCCCGTGGGATTGTGGGGCCGGTCGATGTATACAAGGCTCTCGTCACCTGTCAGCTTCGATGCCACTGTGTCGAGGTGGATCGAAAAATCCGGACCTTTCAGGAGGACACTTCGATAACGGGCGCCGGCCAGTCTGAAATGAAGAGGGCCGTCCGGGAACTGGGGCCTCAGTCCCACAACGGTGCTTCCGGGTGCGCAAAAGGTCCGGGCCAGGCTGATTAAAAGACCGATGGAACCCGTCCCCAAAACGACCTCGTCGGGGGTGAATGCTCCGTCCCAGGAAGTGCTCAGGGCTTTCCGGAAGATATCGTCTCCCGAGGGGTAGGCGGAAATCCGGGTCGCGTCGCCGAGGTTGTTTCCGAGTCGTTTCACGACTCCTTCAGGGGCTCCGACGGGGTTTGTCCCCAGCGCACAGTCCACGGCGACGGGACGCTCTTCCCTGGCTGTGGCGTATTCCCTGAAGAAGGTGTCTCGAACAGGTGGCGGCATTCGGTCTTTCCATGTCATGAGGACAACCTCCCGGAAATTTTGGATGCCATATTATCACAGATGGTTCGTTCTGTAACCCGTAGCCTTGCCGGGCGATCATTTCGGCGAAACGGGGAAGGTGAGATATAATAATGAAAATCAGATGGCGCCTCTTGAGGCGTCTGCAGCAACAAAACCGAGAAAGGAGGAACACTGCATGTCTGATTATCATGAACCCGTCGAGGAACTGAGCGCCGAAGACAGGGACATCGTCAGGGCGCTGCACAGCCTGAGAGAAGAGATCGAGGCCGTCGACTGGTATCACCAGAGAGCGGCCGCGACGAAAGACGACGAAATCCGTGAAATTTTGATCCACAACAGGGACGAGGAGATCGAACACGCCGCCATGATGCTTGAATGGCTCAGAAGGAAGATCTCCGCCTTTGACGAGGAGCTTCGGACCTACCTGTTCACGGAAGTCCCCGTCACGCAGGTCGAGGAAGCGGCCGCCGGCGGCGAAGGGGCTGAAACGTCCGGAAGCGGCGGCAGCCTTGGTATCGGAAGCCTGAAAAAGAACTAGCTTTCAGGGTTTTCGGTACGAATACGAAAGGAGGAAGAGCCATGGATATGCTGAAAAGATCGATTTCGCCGATTACTGACGAGGCGTGGGAAGAAATAGACGACCAGGCCCGGGATGTTTTGAAAGAAAAGCTTTCGGGACGACGCTTCGTCGATGTGTCGGGGCCTCATGGCTGGGACCACGGCGCAGTGGTCACCGGGCGCCTCGATGTGTCGAAATCCTGTGACAAGGGTGATGTCTGCTGGGGTGTACATGTTGTCCAGCCCCTGGTGGAGACCCGGGTCTCCTTCGAGCTTGATGTTTGGGAGCTGGACAATGCCATCAGGGGAGCCAAGGACATCGAGCTCGATCCCGTCGTGAAGGCCGCCGAGAAACTGGCCCTCTTCGAGGAAAAGGCCATATACGAGGGGTTTGAAGCGGCCAACATCATGGGACTCGCGCAGGCGGGCAAGGAAAACGCCGTGCCCCTTGCCATGGGAAGCGGCAGCGAAATCATGCAGTCCGTGTCAAAGGCCCTTGTCAAGCTGATGGATGCTTCCATCGAGGGGCCCTACATGCTTCTTGCGGGGCCGGAGCTCTGGCAGGCCCTTGACGTCAAGGCCGAAGGGTATCCATTGAGAAAACGCCTGTCCTCTCTTGTAGCGTCTGGCGTTGTTTTTGCCCAGAACGTGGAGGGAGCCTACGTCGTTTCCGCCCGCGGCGGGGACTTCGAACTGACCCTCGGGCAGGATTTCTGCATCGGCTACCAATCCACGGTGGAGGACAAGGTCAGGCTCTTTATGGCAGAATCCTTTACCTTCAGGATCATCGAGCCGGCTGCGGTTGTTCCCCTCGTCAGCAAATAATCCAAAGGGTTGAATGCAAAAGGGCCGCCTCCCAGGGCGGCCCTTTATTCTAGACGGTGAAAACGTTCTCCCGGAAGGCCTGGCGGTAAGGGAAGAGGCCGAAGACGCCCCCGGTGTGGATGAAGAGAATCCGTTCCCCTTTTCCGAAGGTCCCCTTCCAGATTTCCGATGCGAGGCCGTGAAGGGCTTTCCCGGTGTAGACGGGGTCAAGCAGGATGCTTTCCCGGGAGGCCACGCCCTGGATAAAACGGAGTTCCTCCGGTGTGGTCCTGCCGTACCCCTCTCCGATATAGCCGTCGAAGACCCGTACAGGAAGCTTGCGGGTGTCCAAAGACGGGAAGTAGTTCTCCCGGAGTCCTTGGCAGAGCCGCGCGGTTTTGTCAAGAAGCCACTCTTTCGGAAAGCTCACGCTGAAGCCGCATACGGTGCTTTCTTTGTTCGTCATGGCGACGCCGGCCGCAAGTCCCGCCAAGGTTCCCGCGGAGCCGGCGGGAATCACGATCCAGTCGAAGTCAAGGGACTCCTCGGCGGATTGTTCGGCGATTTCCCAGGCGGCTGCGACATATCCGAGAGAGCCGATCGGGTCGGAGGCGCCGAGCGGAACGATATAGGGCGAGGCGCCTTCTGTGCGGTACGCTTCCGCGGTTTTTTCCATTTCGTCCTCCAGGTCCAGCAGGCCCGCTTCTGGGAGGATGGTGACGATTGCACCGAAGAGCATGTCCAGAAAGAGGTTTCCGTCGGGGACCGGTTCGGGAGGACCCCCGAGGACGAGGTGGCACTTCAGGCCGAGTCTTGCCGCGACCGCCGCAGTGGCGCGGGCATGGTTCGACTGGGGCCCGCCGCAGGTGATGAGGGTGTCGGCGCCCTTTGCCAGGGCGTCGGCGGTGGTGAACTCGAGCTTTCGTATCTTGTTTCCCGAGATGGAAAGGCCCGTAAGGTCGTCGCGCTTCACGTAGATTTCGGGACCGCCGAGCTCTGCGGAAAGCCGTCTCAGGGGATGAATGGGGGTCGGCAAATAGGCCATTTCGATTCTTGGGGCGGGGATGTCCCTGGTGACCATATGTTTTCCTCCTTTTCACTGAATGGGGAAGGATGTGTTTTTTGAATACTGTATCCATATTTCAACACTTTGACACAGAGCCCATAATATTGCATATTTGTACAATCACCCAGGTTGTCCGGAGCGATCCACAATCCGCCGGAACCAGCTGTTTCTCCCCGTTCATCAGGAACCTTGACGGAAAATTTCCGGCACATCCGATTCAGGAAACGTGAGCGCAGCAATGCAGCGAAAGCATGAGCTTCCGCATACAGCATACAACCTTTTCCGGAAGAAGCTGAATCGTCTTTAATGGACAAAGAGATTGTTGATGAGCGAGATTTTTTCATCCACTTTCTTCGTAAAATCAGGTCTGCAGGGTTTCCTTGTACATTATGAGGATACACGATTCTTGAAGGTAAGGGGGAGAATGCGAAGATGAGCGATGAAGCAAAGCGGGGCGACTGGGTCCAGATCCACCAGGTCGTCCTGGAAGCAGGAGAACGAGCCCCCCAGGTCCCCGAGGATACCTCCGGGGTCCCCCTTGAAATGAAGGTCAAAGGCGTTCTCGTGGACGAAAAGGCGAAACATGGCGATCTCGTGACCATTGAAACGGCCATAGGCAGGAGACTTCAGGGCAACCTGGTCGCCGTCAATCCAGCCTATGAGGTCGGTTATGGCCCGCCTCCGGAAGAGCTCCGGCCGGTGGGAAGCGAACTGCGCCGCTTCCTCGGGGGGGGGGACCTCTCATGAAACGCCGAGACTATACCTCTGTCATGCAGCGCCGTGCGGAAATCATGAGGAAATCCGTCGGCATAGATTACAGCCGGTATGCCCTGGGCAGGATCTCCTTCGACTATGAGAAAATGATGTCAGAAACGGGCTACCCCCTCGAAGAGACCCTGGCCATCCAGAAAGAAGCCAATGTCGGCAACACGCCCCTGATAGAGCTCAAAAACCTCACCACCCTTGCCCGAAAGCTTTCAGATCCGGGCAAGGGTGCCAGGATCTTCGTCAAGGACGAGGCCAACAACCCCGCCAGGTCCTTCAAGGACAGGCGAGCATCGCTGTCCGTGTACCACGCGAAGACAAAGGGATACCCCGGAGTCGTTGCCGCCACCAGCGGCAATTACGGGGCCGCCGTGGCGAGCCAGGCCGCCAGGAGCAACCTGGGCTGCATCATCGTGCAGGAAGTCTTCGACAGCCGGGGCTGCGAGCAGCCGGAAATCGCCGAAAAAGGCAGGGCCTGCGAAGCCTACGGCGCGGAAGTGCTGCAGCTTTCCGTGGGACCGGAACTGTTCTACATGTTCCTCCTTGTCCTCGAGGAGACGGGATACTTCAACGCCTCCCTTTACACGCCCTTTTCGGTTGCGGGAATCGAGACCCTGGGAACGGAAATCGTCGAACAGACGAGAGAACAGATGGGCAAGGACCCCGACGTGATCGTCAGTACCCACGCGGGCGGCGGTATTACCACGGGGACCGCCAGGGGCCTGAAAAAGGCCGGAAGCGAAAAGACGAAGGTCATCGGGGCGAGCGTGAACCTCCAGGGTCTCCACATGGCCTCGGACCGCGACTTCAACCGCAAGTCCTTCACCACGGGGCACACCGGTTTCGGTATTCCCTTCGCCGTGTGGCCCGATCGTTCCGATGTCCCGCGCAACGCCGCCAGGGTGTTGCGGTATCTTGACCGCTACGTGACGGTGCCCCAGGGCTCCGTGTTTTACATCACCGAGGCGCTGGCCCAGCTTGAAGGGCTGGAACGGGGGCCCGCGGGGAACACGTCCCTGACGGCGGCTTTCGCCCTCGCCCAGACCATGCCGGAAGACCAGATCGTCGTGGTGAACGAGACGGAGTATACCGGGGCGGGAAAGCACCCCTACGCCCAGCTTGCCTTCGCAAAAGAAATGGGCGTCAAGGTCCTGAGGGGAGACCCGAAAGACGAAAAACCCGGTGAAAACATCATCATTCCCCGGGACCCGCGCCAGGTCACTGTTGACGAAGTGGATCTGCAGCGGTTGCGGAGCTCCTATATCCGTCACGCGGCGAAAAGCCTCGGAGAAGACAAGAGACTTGCCCCGGAAGATGTGGATTTCCTCGCCGAAGATGCGGCTCTTGACAGGGAGAAGGTCCTGGAGCTGCTTGATGAAAACGGCGTGACAATCAATGACCTGGGGGGTTCCCCACAGGAAGGAGCATGAAAAGTGGCCCTGAGACCCACCCGCATGGAAGTCAGTCTCGACAACCTGCGATATAATTACCGGCTTGTCAAGAAACACGTCAAGGGCGCCGATGTCATCGCCGTTATCAAGGCAAACGCCTACAACCTGGGCGCCGTTCAGGCAGCCTGGGCCCTGCGGCAGGCGGGAGCACGGTTTTTTGCCGTCGCCACCCCCGAAGAGGCCCTGGAGCTTCGCGACGGGGGGATTGCTTCACCAGTGCTCGTTTTGGGGTCATCCCCCTACGAGGCGGCGGATCCGTATGTCAAATGGGGGATCAGATCCGCCATAACAGACATTGAAATGGCAAGAGTCATGTCCATGGCGGCCGTCAAAAGGCAGAAGACTGGCTACGTCCACCTCAAGATTGACACGGGCCTCGGCCGTATCGGTTATTTCCCCGCGGAGGCGCTGAAGGCGGCGGAAGAAATCGCTTCGCTTCCGGGGCTTGAACTGGAAGGGGTTTTTACCCACTTCGCCCTGGCCGATACAGGAGACATGACCTACACTTGGGAACAGTACAAAAGCTTCATGGATGTCATCGAAAAGCTGGCGGAAAAGGGGATCCGGCCGAAAATACGGCACTGCTGCAACTCGGCGGGAACCCTTGAGGTACCGGAAATGGCCCTCGACGCCGTCAGGCCGGGTCACATCATCGTTGGTATGTACCCGTCGCCGGAGGTGGCCCGTTCCATCATCGTGAAGCCCTGTTTCGAGTTCAAGACCGCCGTGGGTGCCCTTCGGGATCTCCCCGAAGGAACGGGGGTCAGCTACGGACTGGATTACCGGACGAAAGGCACCGAGAAGATCGCCGTTTTGCCCATGGGCTACGCCGACGGGTATTACCGGGAGCTCTGGTCGAAAGGGGCGGAGGCTCTTGTTGGCGGTAGGCGGTGCCCGGTGGTGGGGCGGATCTGCATGGACCAGATGATGGTGAACGTGACCGCCGTGAAAGATGTGTCTGTCGGAGACGAGGTTGTCCTTATCGGGAAGCAGGGAGGTGAGGAAATAACCCTCGATGAAGTCGCCGAAAAGCTGGGAACCCTGGCTTGCGTCCCTCCGACGCTCATTTCCCCGAAACGGGTCCCGAGGGTTTACATTGACGGCGAAGCGGAGGAGTATAATGATGGAAACGAGTTGCCATCCATTTAAACAGATAAACCCACAAAAGAACAAAGCAGAGAGGAGGTCGAATTGATGCTGGCAATACAAACGACGAAATTCTGGCGATACCTCGGAATGATCCAGAAAATCATCATGGTTATTTCGTCGATGGCGATTCTGGCCCTGGTGCTGGTGCAGGTGGCTCTACGCTACATTTTCAAGCTGCCCTTGATGGGAGTCGAGGAGATTGCCACCATGACCGGCTTTTGGCTGTATTTCATGGGGGCCGCCTGGGGAACGGCGGAGCGGACTCATATAAAGGCCGACCTGATGCAGGCTGTCATCAAGAACCCAAAAAAACTCATCTGGGTAAAGGCCATAACGGCTTTGATAGCTGTCATCCTTTCGGGGATGATGGTCTATTGGGGATACGGCTATTTCCAGTGGGGGCTCCAGAAGGGCCAGGCATCACCCACGCTGATGATCCCCATGATCTATTCCCAGAGCAGCATTTTCCTGGGGGCCATACTGATGTTTTTCTATTTTTGCGTGGAACTGCTCGATTATTTCCTTCAAGCCATCGGACGCAAGCCCCTGGAAACCGGGGAAACCTGCGAACCTGTGGACACGGTGGCAGTCGATGATGTGGCGAGATAGGCTCTTCAGCCGTCCAGTGACAACGCTAGGGAGTGATGCAGATGGTAATCGCGATTAACCTCGGGATCCTCATCGGTTTAATCGTGCTTGGCCTGCCGGTGCCTTTCTGTTTCATGACGGCGGCCATATACATGGGAATCGTTTATGACTTCAGCTTCTCCTTCCTTCTTCCGAGCGGCTATTATGCCCTGAACTCCCTGACGCTCCTGTCGGTCCCGTTTTTCATCATGGCCGGGGCCCTCATGTCGTCATCGGGGATCGCCGAACGGCTGACCACCTTCGCCCAGGCTTTCCTCGGCCGGATGCGGGGCGGCATGGGAGCAGCAACCATCGTGGCCTGCGCCATCTTCGGGGCCATTTCGGGTACCTGTTCCTCGGCGGTGGCCTGCATCGGCGGGATCATGATCCCCCGCCTTGAGAAGCTGGGCTACCCCCGGTACTATTCGGTGGCCATGGTCGGGTGCGCATCGGTCTTGGGCCAGCTGATCCCGCCGAGCGTCCCCATGATCCTTTATGCCTGGGTCACGCAGCAGTCCGTGGCGGCCTGTTTTTTGGCGACGGTCATTCCCGGAATAGTCACCACCTTCCTCATGTGCGTCGTCAACTGGTTCGAGGTCAGACGCATGGGAACCGTCCAGGTGGAACCGCAGATACCCTTCGACGAAAAGCTGAAGCAGATCGGCCATGCCACAAAACACGGTATCTGGAGCCTGCTCATGCCCATTATTATTCTGGGCGGAATCTATGGTGGCATCACGACACCAACGGAATCGGCGGCCATCGCCGTGGGCTACGCTATCATCGTGGGTTTTCTGATTCACAAGGAACTGACGCCCAAGGTTCTCGGAAGGGCGCTTGTCGATTCTTCCACCACCACGGGTGTTGCCGTGCTGATGCTCTTTTTCGTGTCGATTTTGGCCAAAGTCTACACCATGCAGCGCATCCCCCAGCAACTGGCGGAGTTCATGATGTCCGTTTCAAGCAACAAGATCATGCTTCTTCTCATGGTCAACGCCTTTCTCATCATCATCGGCATGATGATGGACGACTTCAGCGGCACCATGCTGGCGGCGCCACTCTTGCTGCCCTTGATGATCCAGGTGGGCGTACATCCCGTGCACTTTGCGGCTATCGTGGGGACAAACCTTGGCCTCGGGAACGTCACTCCGCCCTGCGCGCCCATACTGTTTCTGGCAGGACGGATCGGAGGAGCGTCTGTAGACGAGTATTTCCGACCGGCTCTGAAATTCATGCTCTTCGCCCAGGTGCCGGTCATCATCATGACCACTTACATACCCGCGCTGTCCATGTGGCTGCCCGGCGTCCTCATGGGCGTGAAATAGGCAGTCACGGAAACATGCGAAAGCTTTTTCAACCCGAAGGGAGGTGGACGCCCCGAAGGCTTGAAGCCATCAAGCCCGAAAGAGCGGCAGGTAATTGGGAGACAAGGTGAACAAGAGTCAGTAACAGACCAAGAGGAGGTGCTCTTCGGAGATGAAAAGAATTCTTGCGTTTCTGCTTGTAGCCACCATGATTCTTGCATTTGGCGCGGCCGCGACGGCGGCGGAATGGACCTTCAAGATGGGTCACGCGAACCCGGTGGATACCCCTTACGACAAGGCGGCACACCTGTTTGCGGAACTTGTGGACCAGAAAACCGATGGCCGGGTGAAGATCAACATCTTCCCGAACAACCAGCTCGGCGACTGGACGGAGACCTTTGAACTCATCCAGCGCGGAGTCGTGGAGATGGGCTTCCAGATCGCCAATGCCCAGTACGACCCGAGGCTGAACTTCGCCTATTACATGCCCTACGTCGTCCGCAGCATCGAAGAAGGCAAAGAAGCCTACTCTCCTGGTGGATGGGCCTACGACATCATCAAGGGTCTCTGGCAGGAGCATGACATCCAGCCTCTTGCCGTGTGGCCCATCGGCATGGCAGGCGTTTCGCTGCGAGACATGCCCCCCGCACCGGGTGACCCGAACGTTCCCAAGAACATGAAGGTTCGCGTAATGCCGCTGGTCGCCTGCTCCATGACCTATGAAGCCCTCGGCTATATCGCGACGCCGATCCCCTATGCGGAAGTCTACAGCGGTATCCAGACCGGGATCGTCGATGGGCAGCAGGGAGGACCTCCCTTCCAGGCTTGGTCCTTCCGTGATGTCAACTCCGTCTGGATCCAGTACAATGACTATTTCGAGCAGCACTGGATCACCATCAACAAGGAAATCTGGGAAGGGCTTCCTGCAGATATCCAGCAGGCCCTCCAGGAAGCCGCCAACGAAGCCTCCGCTTACCGTTGGCAGCAGGTCGAGACCGAGGATGCCGATTACCGGAAGATCCTCGAAGAAGACTTCGGATGGGATATCGTCATGCTCTCCGACGAGGAACTCGATGCCTGCGCCAAGAAAGTTCGTGCCGAGGTCTGGCCCGAACTGAAGGACATGCTCGGTGAAAAGCTTTACACCGAGGTCCGCTTGAACGCCATGCAGCAGGAGTAGCCTTGCCCGAACCTGGGTAAGAAAAGGCAGCGTTTTTCGTGATGCCGTGCGAGGGCGGGAAGCTTCCCGCC
>JBNGCT010000046.1:0-13049 GCA_049974965.1 Thermovirgaceae bacterium | reverse complement strand
CAGCGCCATGAGGCGCCCCAGCTCGGGGAAGCGGAAATCGTAGCAGACGCAGAGGCCGAAGGTCCCGAACTCCGTCTCGAAGGTGGTGACCGAATCCCCGGCCGTCAGGGTTTCCGACTCCATGAACCGCTGCCCGCCCTTGACGTCGATGTCGAAAAGGTGCATCTTGCGGTGTCGGGCGACCTGCCTGCCCGCCCTGTCGAAAACGAAGGCCGTGTTGTAGACCCGTCCCGCCTCGTCCCGCTCGGGCATGGACCCGGCGGAAAGCCAGACGCCGTGCTCTTCGGCCAGGCCGGAGCAGAACTGCCACATCGGCCCGCCTTCGGTCTCGGCATACACGGGGAAGTTTTTCGCCTGGTAGGGGCAGCAGAACATTTCCGCCAGAAACACCATGTCCACCTTTTGGGAAACCACCTCGCCCACCGACCGCCGTACGAGGTCGATGGTGTCTGTCTTGTCTTCAGGCACGGGAAGCTGGAGCTGGGCGATCCGGATCCTTGCCATGGTTTCTCCTCCTTGCCTCGTTTTTATGTGATCTTTCCCCGGCAGAGGACGGGGATTTCATCAATGACTTCCGTCCCGGAAATGAGCCAGGCCCTGTCGTACAGGTTGCACACGGGGCAGATATGCACGGGGATGACCCGGACCTTGTCCCCGATGGAAAGGGCGGCACGGAAAGAGCGGTCGTAGATGATGGCGTGCTCGTCGAACATCTGGTCGATATGCGTGTCGGGGTATTCCAGGATGGTCCCAAGGCCGGGCGTGGAGCAGATGCCTTCCGTTCGCGCCTGCATGGTCAGGCCCTTGGCGCCTACGTCAAGGATGACCCGTTCCGCCGTCGGGCGGCTTATGACGGTGGTCAGCACCGTGGCGGCGCACCGGTCGAACGTCCCGATGGCGTTGGCCTGGGATGCGTCCATCAGGGCGTAGGTGCCCGGCCTGATCTCCGTGATGCCCTTCAGGATCTCCACGTCGTTCATCAGGGTGGGCGTGGCGCCATAGCTTACCATCTCGCAGGGCATGCCCTGTTCCGCGGCGAGTTCCGCGAAATACAGGGTCCGTTTCTGGGCGTCACGGGCGATCTTCCGGCACTCGTGGATGTCTTCCGCGTCATAGCTGTTCCCGTCGTGGGAAAAAATGCCCCGGAAACGGACATCGCCACACTTTTTGATCTCTTCCAGCAGGGCGGTGAAGTCCTCTTCTTCGATGATCCCGGAACGGTTTTCACCCACTTCGATTTCTATCAGAACCTCGGCGGAAACTTCGTTTCCCGCGAAAACACGCTGGGCCTCCTGCACCTGGTGAGGCGTGTCCACGCCGAAGGCCACCTTCGCCCTTTTGGACAGTTCCCTGATGCGTTCCAGTTTCCTTTGCCCAACGATTTCGTTGGCGATGAGGATGTCCGAAATACCCTTTTCGACCATGACCTCGGCCTCGCCGACCTTGGCGACGGCGATGCCCCGGGCTCCCTGTTCCAGTTGGAGTCGGGCGATATGGGGCATCTTGTGGGTTTTCGTATGGGGCCGCAGAAAAACCCCGTGTTTGTCCGCGTAATCCTGCATAAAGCGGAGATTGTCCATCAGAATTTCCCGGTCGATCAAAAGGGCCGGCGTGTCCAGTCGGGTGTATTCCACGCAAATTGTCCCCCTCGCTGATTTTTTGAGGTGTTCCAGCACATTATAGGGTGTACTGGAAACCGGGCAAACCGTTTCATATTTCTTTTCCAGGACCGGACTATCCCATTTGCACGGCCACGAGCCGAAGAGTAGGATAAAGCCGTAAGCGAAAGGGATGGTGCAAATCAGCTACAAGGAGGAAACCCTCTATTACCCCCAGGACGAGATGCACACCTTTCTGCTGCCCGTCACGTCGGGCTGTACATGGAACAGGTGTGCCTTCTGCTCCATGTACAAAAACGTCGCCTACCGGCAGATTCCTTTTGCGGATATTGAAGCGGAACTCAGAAGCGGAAATCTCTATACCGAAAAGGTTTTCCTGACGGGTGCCGACCCCATGTCCATCGGCTTCGACAGGATGAAGCGCCTGCTGGAGATGACCCGCCGGTCCCTGCCCTATTGCCACCGCGTCGGGGCTTATGCCTCCATCAAAAACATCGCCGGCTATTCCGTGGATGAACTGTCCGTCTTGCACGACGCGGGGCTGCGGATGCTGTACATCGGGTTCGAGACGGGCCGGGACGATGTCCTCAAGCTGGTGAACAAGGGGCACACCGTCCGGGAGGCCGTCGAAGGGGCCCAAAAGCTCAACGCGGCGAAAATCCCCTTTTGCACCGTCCTCATGTACGGCATCGCGGGAGCGGAACAGTCGGTGGACAACGCCGTCGCCACGGCGGAGTTGGTAAACCGGTTTGCCACGCAGAAGATTATCACCATGAGCCTTATCATCTTCAACAACACGGAGCTGAACCACATGGTGAAAAGGGGCGAATTCGCCCCCCCGAGCGGCAGGGAGCGCATGATCGAAATACGAACCCTGCTGGAAAACCTCGAGCCCGAAAAACCGACGGTCTTCGACACGACCCACCCGTCGAACATCATCAAGATCAGAGGCACCCTGCCCTGGGACCGCCGGAAACTGATAAAGGACGTCGAGCGGCACGCGGGGATCTCCTGAGGGCATCCGGGGCGGTTTCCTTCTTTACGATGGGCAAAAGGAATTACAATAATTGATACACAACGCACGATGCGGAGGCGGTCAGGTTTATGCCCCAGAAGATGGATCCCACCCGCGGCAATCTTGTCCAGGCGAGAAAATCCTTTTCCGCCGCCCGAAACGGCAAGGACCTTCTCGAGCAGAAGCGGCAGGTCCTGATGATGGAGCTTGTTCGACAGATCCAGTCCGCCCGCCGGATCCAGCAGGAGCTGAGCCAGGTCTTCGAAACCGCCTACCGCGCACTCCAGAGGGCCAACATTTCCATCGGGATCGACATGGTGGAGGAAATCTCCAGGGCCGTTCCGGAAGAAGACGGTTTCATGATCCGCCTGCGATCCGTCATGGGTGTGGAGATCCCTGAAATAGACCCCCTCCCTCGGGAAATCAGCCCCTGTTACTCTTTCTGGCAGACTTCGGCATCCATGGACGATGCCTACAAGGAGTTCCGGAACGTCCTGGTCCTTCTGGCCAGGCTGGCGGAAGTGGAAACCAGCGTTTACCGTCTGGCCGTTGCGGTCAGGCGGACCCACCGTCGTGTGAATGCCCTCGAAAAGGTGGTCATCCCCTTTTATGAACAGACGATGGCCTTCATCGATTCCGTGCTCGAGGAGCAGGAACGGGAGGACTTCAGCCGTATGAAAATCGCGAAAAAAATTTCTGGGAAGGTGACCTAGGATGCCCTTTCTCGAGGAAGCCCTCACGGCCTTGCTGAACGCCGAGAAAGAGGCCCTGCGAAAAAAGGAGGAAGCCCGCACGGAGGCGGAAGAAATTCTCGAACGTGCGAGGCGGGACTTCCAGAAGGAACGGGAGGCCAGGCTCGGGGCGGTTCGCGAACAGGCCCAGGCGGTGGTCGAGGCGGCCGAACAGGCGACGGGAACGGAAGTCCGCCAGATCGTCCGGCTCGCCCAGCAGGAGACGGACGAAATGACCAGGCGGTTTCAGGCCCATGCCGACGAGGTCGTCGCCGCCGTCGCCGAGGAAACGGCGGAGGCATACGTCAGGAGGGGCGTCAGGTGAGGGTCCCCTGCGTCGCCCTTGGTGAAAAAACAGCGGCCGGGACCCGGGCAAGGGCCCTGTCGGGACGCTTCCTTTCCGAACGTGAATACTGGGAGCTCCTTGAATGCGACTCCGTGGACGAGATCCTGGCCAAACTCCAAAAGACCCCTGGATATGCCAAGCTCGAAGTCCCGCCCCCGGGACACCGCGCGGAGCTCGAATCTTCCCTCGAAGGGGTTCCCTTTGCGGAAGCCGCGAAGCTGACGGTTTCCGTCACCGGCTCCAGGCGCCTCTGGCTCGAGGCCTGGATCGGCCTTTACGACGCGGAAACCGTCAAACGCGTCCTCAGGAAGATCTACTCCGGACATGAGGGCCCGTCAGGCACAAAGTACCGCTTTCAAAGCGTGCCGGGCAAGCGTCTTCCCCAAGGGGCGCTGACGGAGGCGCGGAGTTTCCAGCAGGTTCTCGACGCCCTTCGGGGTACCCCCTGGGGGCTGGTCCTCCAGGAACCTCTCAAAGCCATTGCACGAAGCGGCGGGACGCTCTTTGCCGCCGACATGGCCGTGGACTCCCTTGCCCTGACACGCCTTGTGCACGCCTCGAGGCAGCTTTCGGGGCCCAAAAACGGGACGCTGGCCGACCTTTTCGGCACCCTCGCGGATCTGCAGAACCTCCTGTGGACCATCCGCGGGTTCAGTTACTTCGGCCTGGGGTTCGAGGACATGGTCAACAGGCTCCTGCCCGTTCGACACCGGCTGCGTTTCGACACCCTCCGGAAGCTCGGCCGCTCCCGGGACCTTGAGGAGATGTGGGGGCATCTGGGCGGAACCGTTTATGGAGTGATTTTTGGTGACCGGCCCGTGACGGACAGCCTGGAACTGGAGCGGAGAGTCAAGACCCATCTCTGGGAGAAGGCTCACAAGATCCTGCGGAAGGGGTTTCCCTCCTTCGACGCGCTCGGGGCCTACCTGTACCTGCGCTGGCAGGAGGTCGGCGACATCAAGATGATCATTGAGGACATCCGGTACGACTACAACCGGCGCGAGGCGGCCTTTTTCCTCGGCAGGCCTCTTCTGAGGGGAGGCGCAGCGCCGTGGCGGTCGTGAAAATGCTCAACCTGACGGCCCTGGGACCCAGGGAGGAGGTTGAGCGCCTGGCCCTGTGGCTCGTTTTGAGGGAGGACTTCCAGCCCATCCCGGTGGACGCCCTGGTCACCGACCGCGCCATCCGGGAACAGATCGACACCTCCGGGGAAAACCCCTGGGATGGGCTTCTTGAGCGGCTTTCCGCCGTCTGGGAGGCCGCAGGCGAACCGCTGCCCGAACCGGCTCCGGTGCCCCTTTGCAGGGGGCTGACCCTTGAAAGCATCAAACAGGAGGCCGAAGAGGTCCTTCAAAAGCTCGATCGGTGGGCCAAAAGGCGCGAGGTCCTCAGGGATCGGGGCCGGACCCTTGAGGCCGCCCGGATTCTTCAGGAAGCCCTGCAGGAACTCGACTGGACGGCCTCGGACCTGGTGTCCCTGGAACGCTTCAAGGCCTTTTTCGGCCATATCCGGGAAGAAGACATGTCCAGGCTCGAGGAATCGGCCAGGGACGTTCCGCTTTTGGTCGTGCCCCTGACGACCACAGGAGGCAAAAGCTGGATCATGGCTTTCTCCCTTCCCGATTACGCCGAGGGCGCGGGAAAGCTTTTGGGGGCCCTCAATTTCAGGTCCTTCGACCTCGCCAGGCTCGGCGAGCGTTTCGCCGCAGGCGGGATGGAAGAAATCCAAAGGCGGATCAGGGTGCAGAAAAGGACCCTCGATAGGCTCAGGACCGCGGCAAAAGTCTTTGTTCACGAAAAGGCTGAAACGCTGGGCCTTCTTTACAGCCGCCTGTTCACCCTTCAGAGGGTCTATGAACTCTGCCGGGGGCGGGGCGAGGTGGGCGGACTCTACGTCCTTTCCGGCTGGGTCCCGGCCTATGCAAGAGACGGGATTTTCGATGCGGCGGCCAGGGAGGCGCCCGAAACGGCTGTCCACATCGAGGAGCCACTGCCCGGGACGAGGAAGGTCCCGACCTTTCTGAAAAACCTTCCTTTCGTGAGGGCCTTTCAGGACATCGTGGCCCTCTACAGCCTGCCGGGCTACGGGGGCGCCGACCCGTCACTTTTGGTTGCCGCAAGCTTCTGCCTCATGTTCGGCTTCATGTTCGGCGACGTGGGGCACGGCCTTCTGCTGGCGCTGGCTGCACATTTGCTGGTTCGCACCGGCCGGATGCGCCGGTCCATGGGCCTTGTCGTCGAGTCGGCCGGGGCTTTTTCCGTTGTCTTCGGCTTCCTCTACGGCAGCGTCTTCGGCATGGAAGGCCTGATAGAACCCCTGTGGTTTTCCCCCATGGAAAACATGGACTTTCTTCTCAGGTTTTCTCTCGGGGCGGGGGCCTTTTTCATCACCCTGGGCATGGTGCTCAACATCTGCCAGAGCTGGAAAGAAGGGGATTACGGAAGGATGCTCTTCGACGGGCAGGGCCTTGCCGGCGTGGTCTTCTACTGGGCGGCGGGGCTGGCCATATTCGCCCGCCTGAGCGGCCGGGACCTTCCCGTGCCGGGGTGGAGCCTTTCGGCCCTTCTGGTTCTCCTTTTGGCGGCCATGCTGCTCAAGGGGTTTCTGACGCGAAAGCTTTTGAAGGTTCCCTCCCACGGGGAAGGGGGGGTGGTGCAGCTTTTCGAGGTGCTGCACGTTCTGTTTTCCTTCATGAGCAACACGGCGTCGTTTATCCGCCTGGCGGCCTTCACGGTAAACCACGTGGGGCTCTCCCTGGCGGTCTTCATGCTGGCCGACCTGGTCAGGGAGTTTCCCGGAGGACCCCTTTTCAGGCTGGTCATCATCGCCGTCGGGACTCTCCTCATCGTGGGTCTCGAGGGCCTTATCGTCTTTATCCAGACCTTGCGGCTCGAGTATTATGAATTTTTCAGCAAGTTTTACCGCGGCGGGGGCGACCCCTTCCGGCCCGTGCGCTGGCGCGAAGGGCTTCCCGCAGGAAGCAGGAGTTGGGAGGAATGGCAATGACAGGGATGGTTTTCATGTTCGCGGCGGTTTTGACCTGCCTGGGTGCCGGATGGACCCTGAAAAAACGGAGGGTGCCCTCCGTGCGCGCGGTGCTGGCGGCCTTCGCCCTGGGAAGCCTGGTGCTGCTTTATTCCGGGGCGGGAATGGCTTTCGCCCAGGGGGTCCAGGAGGCGGGGACAGCGGCGGGATGGGCCTTTCTCGGCGCCAGCCTCGCCGCCGGTCTTGCCTGCATAGGGGCCGGGATCGCCGTGGCCGTGGTGGGCGCGGCGGCGCTGGGCGTGGTGGGGGAGAAGCCGGAACTGCTGGGTTCCACCCTGATCTACCTGGGCCTGGCAGAGGGGATCGCCATCTACGGCCTCATCACGGCCCTGCTCATCCTGGGAAAGGTGTAGGCCTTGAAGGCGTTCCTGGTGAGTGACAACCACGATTCGGTGGTCGGCATGGGTCTCGCCGGAATCCACGGTGTCATCGCCCACGGCCGGGAAGAGATCCTCGACGCCGTTCGGCGGGCCCTCGAGGAGCAGGACCTCGGTATCCTGGTGTTGACGGAAAAGGCCGCCCTCGAGGTTCCGGATGTCGTCAGGGACCTCCGGCAGTCAGGGGAGCTCCCTCTGGTGGTGGAGATCCCGGACCGCCACGGAACAAGTCGGCCCGCGGATTTTCTCACCAGATATCTCCAGGAGGCGATCGGGGTGAAGGTCGAATGAGCGACGCCGAGACCCGCCGCAAGCTCGAGGCCATGAGGGAGTATATCCTGGACACCGCCGGCTATGAGGCGCGTTCCATCGTGGAGGATGCCCGCAAGAAAGCACAAGAGTGGCGCACGGAAGAGGCCGAAAGGCTCGAACGGGAGGCGGAACTCATCCTCCGCAACGCCCGCGTGCGCGCCGAGGAGATCCGCCTCCGCCAGACCAGCGCCGCGGAGCGGGAACGGAACCGACAGGCCATGAGATACAGGAACAAGCTCATTCACGACGCGGCCAGGATGCTCGCCGACCGGCTCAGGGACCTCGGGAACAGGGAGGATTACGCCGCCGTCCTCCGGGGCCTTTTGGCCGAATCCATGGACGCCATGGGCGGGATCGACGAGGTGCGGATCCTCCTTGCGGACAAGGATATCCATCTTGGCAACGAGCTGGCGGAATACGCGAGAAAAGCCTGGCCCGGCGTCAGCTTCACCGTGGAACCAGAGCCCGCGCCCATTTCGGGGGGGCTCTGGCTGATCTCCGGTGACGGGTCCCGGCGGGTCAATGCCGACTGGGACGCCAGGGTCCAGGACCTGCTTCCTGTGTTGGCCGAACGCCTCGGCCAGGTCCTCTGAGGGGGGAGTTCATGGAAAACCAGGGCAGGGTCATCGCCGTCAACGGCCCCGTGGTTCGTGCTTCGGGCATGAAACACTTCGGCATGCGCGAGATGGTGCATACAGGTGACGAAGGCCTTGTGGGCGAGATCATCCGCATGGAAGGCGACGAGGCCGTCATCCAGGTGTACGAGGAAACGGAAGGGCTTCGCCCCGGCGAGCCCGTCACGGGGACGGGAGAACCCCTTTCCATATCCCTCGGGCCGGGGCTTTTGGGGTCCATCTTCGACGGCATAGGCAGGCCCCTGGGCACCCTGCTCGGGCGGGAAGGGCCTTTCCTCGGCCGGGGGCTTCAGGTTGACCAGATAGACCTGTCGAAAACCTGGGAGATCGCCCCGAAAGTTTCCGAGGGCGACACCCTGTCGCCGGGGATGCTTCTGGCGGTGGTCCAGGAGACGCCCCTGTTCCAGCACCGCATCCTTGTCCCGCCGGAATGTTCCGGGGAGCTCACCTTCCTGGCGCCCCCGGGCCTTGTCGCAGGCGGAACGGAAATCGCGCGCCTTCGCGACGAACACGGAAGGGAAGAGTCCCTGACCATGATTCACCGGTGGCCCGTCAGGACGCCCCGTCCGTCCCGCAGGCGGCTTCCGCTCCACAGCCCCCTACTGACCGGCCAGCGCGTGATCGACGGTCTCTTTCCCATCGCCAAGGGGGGCGTCGCCGCCATCCCGGGCGGTTTCGGCACGGGAAAGACGGTGACCCAGCACCAGCTGGCCCGGTGGAGCGACGCCGAGGTGGTGGTCTATATCGGCTGCGGCGAGCGGGGCAACGAGATGACCGAGGTCCTGGAGGAATTCCCCAAGCTCGAGGACCCGCGTTCCGGCCGACCCCTCATGGAGCGGACCGTCCTCATCGCCAACACCTCCAACATGCCCGTGGCGGCCAGGGAAGCCTCGATCTACACGGGAATCACCATCGCCGAGTACTTCCGGGACATGGGCTGCGACGTGGCCCTCATGGCCGATTCCACTTCGAGATGGGCCGAAGCCATCCGTGAAGTTTCGGGACGCCTGGAGGAAATTCCCGCCGAGGAGGGGTTCCCCGCATACCTGCCCACCAGGCTGGCCGAGTTTTACGAACGCGCCGGACGGGTGGAAACCCTTGGCGGCGGCCAGGGCAGCATCTCCGTCGTCGGGGCCGTCTCCCCGCCTGGAGGCGATTTCACCGAACCCGTGACGCGCCACACCAAGCGCTTCATCCGATGTTTCTGGGCCCTGGACAAGCGCCTGGCCAACGCGAGGCACTTTCCCGCCATCAACTGGCTGGAATCCTACAGCGAGTATGGCGCGGACCTGGAGGACTGGTTCGCCTCCGAAGTGGACCCCCGCTGGCGGGACCGGCGCGACCAGGCCAGTGAACTTTTGACCGAGGACGACCGGATCCAGCAGATCATCCGCCTCGTCGGCGAGGATGTCCTTCCCGACGACCAGCGCCTCGTCGCCCTCTGTGCGCGCCTCGTAAAGGACGGGTACCTCCAGCAAAGCGCCTTCGGCCCCGAATCCTACCAGTCGCCGAGGCGAAGCTTCGCCATCCTCGACTTGATCCTCCATTTCTGGGAAAAGGCCGACGGCATGGTCAAAGAGGGTGTGCCCCTATCGCTGATCCGGAAGCCCCCCGAGGTCATGGAAATCACCCGCATCCGGGAGCTTCGGGCGGAGGACGAAAGCGCCATCGCCGAACTCAGGGAGCGCCTGGACAAGGCACTGGACACCGTCGCCTCCGAACGGAGTGCCGCAGGCAAAGGGAGGACAGGGGCATGATCAACGCAGAATATGTGGGTGTCCGGGAAGTGACGGGCCCCTTCGTCATCGTCGAGGGAGCCAGGGACGTGAGCTACGGTGAGGTGGTGCAGGTCCGCGATGCCGCCGGGAGCCTTCGCCGCGGCCGCGTGGTCGTGGTGAACGAAGATGCCTGCGTAATCCAGGTGTTTTCGGGCACCCAGGATCTGGTCCCCGCCGACACAAGGGTGCGCTTTCTGGGGAAATACCTGGAGTTTGGCGTCGCCCCGCAGATTCTGGGCCGGGTCTTCAACGGCCTGGGTGAACCAAGGGACGGCTGTGGTCCCGTTTACGGGGGAAGCCCGAGAAACGTCAACGGGAGCCCCATCAACCCCATGGCGCGCCAATACCCCAGGGACTTCATCCACACGGGCATCTCCGTGATCGATACCCTGGCAACCCTCATACGGGGACAGAAGCTGCCCATTTTCTCGGGCAACGGCCTGCCACACAACAGGCTCGCCGTCCAGATCGCCCTCCAGTCACGCCTCGTGGGCGCGGAAAACTTCGCCGTCGTCTTCGCCGGCGTGGGCATCAAACATGACGACGCGGAGTTCTTCCAGCGCGCCCTCATCGAGGGCGGCACCGTCGGCAACATCGTCATGTTCCTGAACCTCGCCGACGACCCCGTCATCGAGAGGATCGCCACGCCCCGCTTCGCCCTGACAGCCGCCGAATACCTGGCCTTCGAGCAGGGCATGCACGTTCTGATCATCCTCACCGACATGACCAATTATTGCGAGGCCCTGAGGGAGCTCAGCGTCGCCAGGGGCGAGGTCCCCAGCCGGAAGGGCTACCCCGCCTACATGTACAGCGACCTGGCCTCCCTCTACGAGCGGGCGGGTATCCTGGCCGACGGAAAGGGGAGCCTGACCCAGCTTCCCATCCTCACCATGCCCAACGACGACATCACCCATCCCATCCCCGACCTGACGGGGTTCATCACCGAGGGGCAGATCGTCCTCTCCAGGGGCCTCGACGCCCGCGGCGTCTATCCCCCCGTCGACGTGCTCATGAGCCTCTCGAGGCTCATGAAAGACAGCATCGGTGAGGGCTACACCCGGGAGGACCACCCTTCCGTGGCAAGCCAGGTCTTCGCCTCCTACAGCAGGGTCCAGGAAATCAAGGCCCTGGCAAGCATCGTGGGGGAGGATGAACTGGGCAAGACCGACCGGGCCTGCCTCGAGTTCGGCCGCCAGTTCGAAAGGCAGTTCATCACCCAGGGCTCCGAAGAAAACCGCACCATCGAGCAGTCCCTGGACCTCTGCTGGCAGCTTCTGTCGACCCTTCCCGAGGCGGAGCTCACCAGGGTCTCGCGGGAGGAGATCAAAGAACACATGAAGAAAAAGTAAAAAACAGAAAGCTAGTGCGGGGGGACGGAAAAATCCCTGTCCCGGTTGCCCTTCCGCAGTCCGGGAACCCTCAGGTACAGCTTCAGCACGTACCATTTCAGCCCACGCTCGAAGACCTTGCCCTCTTTCGAGTACCTGTGACGCACGAAGCTCCCCGTGATGCGGGACAGCTCCCTTCGGCGGTCGGGGAACCGTTCCATGAGCCTCCTGAGGTATTCGTAGGGCGTCTCGTCAGACTTTCTGGGACGTCCCTTGTGTTTTCCCCAAAAGAGCAAAAACCCGTAGGCCCGTTCCGCCGTGATGGGCAAGGGCAGGAAGATGGATACCATCACAAAAACCCGTTTCAGCGTCCGGAACATCGCCGCCAGGAAGGCCCCGAAAGAAGGCCGCGACCAGCCTTCGCCCGACTGCGGCCCCGTCTTTTTGTACAGCAGGAAGCGCACCAGAAGCCACACCATGTAGAGCAGGGCTAAAGCCGCGAGCAGAACCACGATGACCGCCAAAGCCATAAAAAGATATTCCACGAAGGGGCTCGTTTCCCCTGCGGGCATCATCTCACCTTCGGCGGCGGAAGGGCCGCCGCTCGTCTCCGTGGGCGCCTGACGGCGCGGTATCAGCCTCATGACCCGGAATATCGCCAGAAGCATCGCCAACAGCCCCTGCAGGATCAGCTCGAAAAGGGGCGTGCTGAAATCCACCACCGATTCCGCCGGACTCTCGAGCACCCAAAGGGCATCGGAATACCCGATCAGCCATACCGGCACCAAAAGGGCGGCCAGGGCGAAAAGGGCCCGGGCGGAACCCTGCCGGGAGCTCTCGCTTTTGGAACCGAAGTAGAGCATGAGGGCGTTCGAAAGGATGGCGAGAAAAACCAGCCCGTGCACCCCGGGAAGGGGGACCTCAAAGGATGAGGCCAGGACCAGCAGCAAAAACACTATCGCCACGTTGATGTCAAAGAGTCCGTACCGGGGAGGATCCGCTGTCCAGGCCAGAAAGGCCGCCCGGCTCCCGGCGAAAAGCGCCAGCCCCCAGGTAGACAGAAAGCCCATCATGGCCGCAGGTTCATGGGGGACCGAAAAAAGCCCCGAAGGGCTCCAGGCCAGGTGCAGGGTGAGTCCGAAGACCGCCAGGTTCGCAAGGGCGATGGTCAGGTAGCGGAAGCTCCCCCGGCGCATGGCCAGGTTGACCGCGGTCACGGAGGCCATGAGGGTCACGAAGGACCAGGGGTTCACGAACCCCGCTACCCCGAAGCCCGACGCGGCATACAGGTAGAGCAGGCAGTAATCGAGAGACTCGCTGATCACCAGAAACAGCCTGAACAACACGCCCGTCAAGGTCACATCACCTCAGGCGCCCTTCATCTCGACCCTGATGCCGTCATCGGTCAGGGCCTCTGCGGAGCTTTCCCCACGGATTGATACGACCGTCGTCCCCCAGGGCATGAGACGCGCCTCCTGCCGCAAGAACTCGCCGTAAGGAAGCGCTGCGGGCAGCTGTGCCCTTGCCAGCGATTCCAGGACCAGCCGCACCTGGGATGGCCCCGACCCCACGGGGACCGAAACCGGCCCCGGCCTGCCGCATTGGGAGACGTTTGACACCAGCCCGAAGGGGACCTTCCGCCTGTCGGCCCACACGGCCAGCGTCGCCGCCAGGGACAGGGCCTTTCCCAGATGAGGACCCGGAGCGTCGAAGCTGTCCCCGTCCAGGGTGATACAGAGCCTCAGGTCCGCCGTGTGCTCCAGCACCTTGGCCAAAAGCTTCCCGTGCCGGGCGCTGGCCTTCCAGTGGATCCGCCGGGCCGGCGTGTCCGGCGTGTAGTCCCGCAGGCTCGACACCCAGGT
>JBNGCT010000045.1:0-13175 GCA_049974965.1 Thermovirgaceae bacterium | reverse complement strand
GACCAGGACCACCGGGTGAGGTCAGGCTCAAAGGCTTCGTTCAGACTCAAACCTCAATTAGAAAAGACTGTCCACGATCTAAAAAGAAAAAACAATTCAAATTCCCGGAGAGAAATATCCTTTCCTGGTGGAGTCATTCCTGTTTTTCCCAGGGTTCCAGCGACTCACGAAGCCGGCTGTGTTACAATGCAGAAATAGCAAAAATCAGGGAATTTCATGCTTTTTATGGAGCCATTCCACCTTGAACGGAAGCCAGGAGGCGATAAACATGCCGAAACTGACGGGCCCGGAGGGACGGGTTCTTGAGTCTGACGCACCGGTAACAGTAAAAGAGGTTCTCAGGAAATGGAAAACCGCAAAGGGCGCCGTAGCCGCCTTGGTGAACGGAGTCGCCGTTGATCTGGATTCAAGGCTCGTGGAAGATGCCGAAGTCGTTCCCATAGAAGGGGATTCGCTACGCGGACTCGAGATCCTTCGTCATTCCGCTTCCCATTTGATGGCCCAGGCGGTCCAGCGGCTGTACCCGGGAACGCGCCTCGGGATCGGGCCGGCCATCGAGGACGGTTTCTATTACGACATGGAGATCCCCGCGCAAATCGGTGAGGATGACCTGGATGCCATAGAAAGGGAAATGCGCAGGATATCAAAGGAGAATCTCCCTGTCACCCGTGAAGTCCTGCCCGGGAAGGAAGCCGGAAAACTCTTTGCCGAAAGGGACGAAACCTACAAACTGGAGCTGATTTCAGAACTCGAAGGTGACACCGTTACAGTCTACCGGCAGGGCGAGTTCGTGGACCTCTGTCGCGGGCCCCACGTCGCCAACACTTCAGCCCTGAAGCACTTCAGGCTCCTGTCCATCGCGGGCGCCTACTGGCGGGGCGATGAAAACAACAAGATGCTGACGCGGATTTACGGGACGGCTTTTGCCTCGAAAGAAGCCCTTGAAGCCCATATCACCCGGCTCGAGGAAGCCAAGAAACGGGATCACCGGAAACTCGGCAGGGAACTGGACCTTTTCAGCATCCAGCCCGAGGCGCCGGGTTTCCCTTTCTTTCACCCGAAGGGCATGGTGGTCATCAACAAGCTCGTGGATTTCTGGAGGAAGGAACACGTCCGGCGTGGATATTGCGAAATCAGGACCCCGCTCATCCTCGACCGGGACCTGTGGATACGGTCCGGCCACTGGGATCATTACCGCGAAAACATGTATTTCACCGAGATTGACGAACGCCCCTTTGCCATCAAGCCCATGAACTGCCCTGGAGGGATGCTCGTCTACAGGAGCCAGATCAGAAGCTACAGGGATCTTCCGCTGCGTATGGCGGAACTCGGAACCGTTCACAGACACGAACGTTCGGGCGTGCTTCACGGCCTCATGCGCGTCAGGAGCTTTACCCAGGATGATGCCCATCTGTACGTGACGCCCGAACAGATCAAGGAAGAAATTCTCGGGATCATGGATCTTGTCAGGTACATCTACACCGATGTTTTCGGCTTCAGCTACAGGGTGGAACTCTCCACTCGACCCGAAAAGGCCATGGGCGATCCCGAAATTTGGGAAATCGCAGAACGGGACCTACAGCAGGCCCTGGAGGAGGCGGGTGTCCCCTACAAGGTCAATCCCGGCGACGGGGCCTTTTACGGGCCCAAAATCGACTTTCATCTGGAGGACTGCATCGGCCGGACCTGGCAATGCGGCACGATCCAGCTTGATTTCCAGATGCCCGAAAAATTTGATATCAGCTATATAGGTCCAGATGGTGCGCAACACAGGCCCGTCATGTTGCACAGGACGGTTTACGGGAGCCTCGAACGGTTTTTAGGGATCCTCATCGAACATTTCGCCGGCGCTTTCCCTTACTGGCTCGCTCCGGTTCAGGTGAGGCTGGTACCCGTCTCGGAGGATCATAATGAGTATGTAAAGACCGTCGCAGCGCGGCTGAAAGACAGGGATGTCCGGGTGGACATCGACCTCAGGGATGAAAAGCTGGGCAAACGCATCAGGGATGCCCAGCTTCAGAAGGTCCCCTTCATGATTGTCGCCGGTGACAGGGAAGTCGAAACCCAGACGGTGGCTGTGAGGGACAGGGCAAAAGGGGATCTTGGCTCGATGTCACTTGAGGGTTTTCTCGAACACCTCAAGACCTGTTTCGACCCGATGAGGTGAACTTGCGCAGGCGGGAAGTCTGTGTTATATTCCTGTTTCAGCGGTATCGACGGAAAGAAAAATCTATAACAACAAGAGGGGGATACCCCCCCACCTGCTGACGCCCAGAGCTGTTTCCAGGTTGAGTTCAATTCGAGAAGAGCGGAAAACCATCTTGTCGAATCAGCTGTTTTTGCCGGGCGTAAAAAAGCCCGGCATTTTTATTTACCAGCACAGATTGTGGAGGTGACGGACAATAGCTAAACGGAATGACGAACCGAGAGTGAATGAGGAAATCAGGGCCAAAGAGGTGCTTCTTATCGACAGCCAGGGAGTGAAAGTCGGAGTTATCCCTGTCAGCAGGGCACTTTCTATGGCTGAGGAGCAGGAGCTTGATCTGGTCGAAGTTGCACCCCAGGCAAGCCCCCCGGTATGCCGCATTCTGGATTACGGAAAGTACAAGTACCAGCAACAGAAGCGGGAGAAGGATGCCCGGAAAAAGACAAAGAGCCAGACCGTGAAGGAAATGAAAATGCGGCCCAAGATCGACCAGCATGATTACGACTTCAAGACCAAGGCCATAAAGAATTTCCTCGAGGCGGGCCATCGCGTGAAAGTCGCCATCTTCTTCAGGGGCAGGGAAATGGCTTTCCTTGACAGGGGGCGTGAGGTCCTCGACAAGGTGATGAAAGACTGCGAAGGACTGGGGAAAGTCGAAGTGCCGCCGCGGATGGAAGGACGGTACATGCGAATGATGTTGTCCCCGGTCCCGCAAAAGAAGAAAACCGCCAAAGCCCCCGAGGACTCTCCGAAGGAGGATTCTCCGGAGGAAAAGGAATGAAGGGGCGCCAATCTGACGATAAATGCCTATTTTGACCGTGTCCTGACACACGGGACAGCAGGAGGTTTTTGACATGCCGAAAATGAAGACGCACTCGGGAGCGAAGAAACGGTTCCACAGGACCGGTTCCGGAAAAATCGCCTATAAAAAGAGCGGACGGGGACACCTGCTGCGCAAGAAAAATGCTGCCAGGCTGAGAAGGCTCAGGAAAAAGGGGTACCTTCATCCGACGCTGGAATCCAGGATGGACGTGCTTCTCCCCAACGACTAGGTACGGTTTGTGCCGGAACAGCCGGCATGTATTTTTGACGAGACGAAAAAGAAATTCTGACCGAAAGAGGTGAACGCTCATGCCGCGAGTCAAAGGCGGAGGCGCGAGCGACAGGAAGCGCAAAAAACTGTTCCAGACGACCAAGGGGTTTTACGGCAGAAAGAAAAACACCTACAGGAGAGCCAAGGAGGCATCCCTCCACGCTCTTTCAAGCGCCTACAAGGACCGCAGGAACAAAAAGCGTGATTTCCGGCGTCTCTGGGTTACCAGGATCAGCGCCGCCGCACGGATGAATGACATGTCCTACAGTAATTTCATCAACGGGCTGAGAAAGGCCGATATCCAGATCAACAGGAAGATGCTTTCGGAACTGGCGATCCAGGACATGCCCGCCTTCCGCAAGCTCGTTGACCAGGCGAAGGAGGCGCTGGGACAATAATTTTCAGGTCGTACAGCGCGCTGCGCACCGAAAGGACCATCGTCGGAGGGTTCCTGATGCTCATAGCCTCGGGAACCTTTCTTCTATGGCTCGGGAATCTTTTTTTTCAGCCACTTCGGGTTATTGATGCCCTTTTTACGGCGACCTCAGCGGTCTGCGTCACGGGGCTGATTGTGGTCGACACGGGGCGCGACCTTTCCCTTTTCTCTCAATGGATCGTCCTCCTTTTGATCCAGTTGGGAGGATTGGGTGTGATGACGGCTTTCACGGCCTTGCCGCTTTTGCGGGGATCAAGGATCGGCATCCGGCAACGGCTCCTTTTCACCGGCGGTTTTGGGCTTGATACGCCCGCCGGAGCGGTTAGGCTGCTCGTCAGGATTCTACAGATGACCATGGCCATAGAGCTCTTCGGAGCGCTGCTTCTTTTCGGAGCCTTCCTGGATTCCTTCGAACCGGCCCGGGCCATGTACCACGCCGTTTTCCACAGCGTCAGCGCCTTTTGCAATGCCGGGTTCTCCACCTTTTCCGACAGCCTGGAGGGTTTTTCGAAGACCGGCATCATCCCGGGCACGGTCATGGGGCTTATCGCACTGGGTGGTCTTGGTTTCATCCCACTCGCCGAATTGGCGTCCTTCCCGCGACGGAAGAAAATTTCCCCCTACTGCCGGCTTGTTCTGGCCGTCACGACGACGCTGATTGTTACGGGAACATTGATGGTTCTGGCGACGGAATGGAGCGGACCGCTTGAGGACCTTCCATTGCACCTGAAGGTGTGGAACGCCCTCTTCCAGTCCGTGACAGCCCGAACGGCGGGGTTCAACACCATTTCAATCCCCGCCATGTCCACCACGGGCCTTTTCGTCATCTGTATCCTCATGATCATCGGGGCGTCACCCGGCTCGACGGCGGGAGGAATCAAGACCACCACCTTCGGCATCCTCACCCTTTCGAGTGTGACGGATATCACGGGCAGAAAAGAAGTCCTTCTTTACCGGCATAGGCTTTCGCCGCAGATCATCAGGAAAGCCCTCACGTTGACGTTCATGTATATTGGCACTATTCTCGGAAGCACTTTCGCCCTAAATCTCATTGAACCTTTCGCTTTCAGGGATGTTTTTTTCGAGGTTGTTTCGGCTCTCGGAACGGTGGGCCTATCCACGGGAATCACGGGGGACCTTTCCGATTCGGGGAAGTTCCTTCTCGTGGTGCTCATGTTCTGGGGCCGTGTCGGGATCGTCACCTTCGTGTACGGTTTGATTGAAACAGAGGAGAAGACAAAAATTTCCTTTGCCGACACAAACGTTCCCATTGGATAAAAGGGGCGGTGCAGATGGCAAAAATAACGGGTAAAAAAACGAAAAGAACCTGTATTGTTGTCGGCCTCGGCCGTTTCGGGAAGGCGGTATGCGAACGCCTCACCGAACTCGGTGAAAGCGTCATCGGCGTTGACAGGGTTCGTGCGCGGGTTGAGGAAATGTCCGAAGTGGTCGACCTTGCGGCCCAACTCGATGCTACCGACGAGGATGCACTCGTCAAGGCGGGTGCCAAGGAGGCCGACATCGCTGTCGTGGCCATAGGCGAGAGCATCGAGGCAAGCATCCTGGCGACGACGATCCTCATCGGACTGGGAGTGCCGGTGGTCACCGCACGGGCGCAGAACGCCCTTCACGCGAGAGTGCTTGCGAGGATAGGGGCTTCACGGGTGTTTTTCCCGGAACGCGACCTCGGGCAACGGGTGGCCGACCAGATATCCCATCCAGTTTTGGCGCAGTTCACGGAATTGCCGGGAAGTGACTTTCTGGTGGGAGAGATCGCCCCACTTGAGGAAATGGCAGGTAAAAGCCTCGTGGAGCTTGAGTTCCGGAGCCGTTATAATGCTGTTATCCTGCTCGTGAAACGTGGAGAAAACAGTTTTCTTCCCCGGGCTGATACCGTGCTCGAGAAATCCGACAGCCTTGTCGTTGCGGCAAGAAGGCAAAACCTCAAGGACCTCGCGGCGGCAGTGGAAAAGGCGGAGGAAAACTCCTGACACGTGAAAAGACTTGAGGAAAATGGGGTGCAATCGCGTTGACGGACATTCTGGACGAAGTTCCCAAGCTGAAAGATGACTTCCTCAAAAGACTGGAACGGGCCGAAACGCCGGAGGACCTTCAGGCTCTGCGTGTCGGGTTTCTGGGGAAAAAGGGCGAAATTACCCTGCTTCTCAAATCCATAGGGACCCTCCCCGCCGACAGAAGGCCCGAGGCGGGACTGAGACTGAACGCCCTCAGGGAGGAGATGGAAAGCCTCCTTGAGGAAAGGAAGCAGTCCCTTGAAACAAAGGCGTTTCGCGAGAAGGAGCGACGGGAGAGCATAGACGTGACCCTGCCGTCGCGGGGACGTCCCTGGGGAGGATGCCACCCGGTGGAGCAGGTCACGCAGGAGATTGTCGAAATATTTGCCTCCCTTGGTTTCACGGTGGCCTACGGACCGGAAATGGAAAACGATTTCTACAATTTCGAAGGCTTGAACATCCCCCCACATCATCCGGCGAGGGACATGCAGGATACGTTTTACATGGAAAACGGCCTTCTGCTGAGGACCCACACCTCCCCGGTGGAAGTCCGGGCCATGAGACGGTGGGGGGCGCCTCTGAGGATAATAGTTCCGGGAAAGGTATACAGGCGGGATAACGACCCCACCCATTCCCCCATGTTCCACCAGCTGGAAGGATTGCTCGTAGACGAGGACATCTCCGTCGCCGACCTGAAGGGCTGCCTCGAGGCATTCACAACGAAAATATTCGAGAAGCCCCTCGATGTCCGGTACCGGGCGAGCTATTTCCCCTTCACGGAACCCTCTCTCGAGATGGATGTGGAATGTGTCGCCTGCAGGGGCAAGAATCCCCGTTGCAGGATCTGCAAGGGAACGGGATGGCTGGAAATATCGGGCCTTGGGATGACCCATCCCAACGTGCTCCGGGCCGGGGGGATCGATCCGGAAAAGTACAACGGTTTCGCCTGGGGCATGGGCCTGGACAGGATCGCCATGCTGAAGTACGGACTTGACGACCTGAGGGTGTTTTTCGAAGGGGACCTTCCATTTCTTGGCGGAGGAGGCCGGAGCTGACGATGAAGATATGCCTGAACTGGTTGCGCGAATTCGTCGATTTCGATCTGGAGCCTGAAGATCTTGCCCGGCGCCTGACCGAAACGGGAACCGAAGTCGAGGCCGTGGAAAAACCCTGTGAACGCTTTAGAGGTGCCGTGAGCGCCAGGATCGAGAAACTCGAAATCCATCACAAGAGGGACGATCTTTTCGTTGCCGAGGTCGACACCGGGACAAAAAGGGCGGTGTGCGTTTCCGCCGCGCCGAACCTTGAAGAAGGAGCCTGTGTCCCCTATGGGCCGCCCGGGTGTGTGCTGGCGGACGGGACGGTCTTGGGAAAACGCGATTTCGACGGTGTCGAAAGCGTCGGAATGATGCTGTCCGCCGAGGAAATCGGGCTTGGGGAAATAGCCGACCAATTCGGAATCTTGAAGCTTGATCCGGGAACGCCTCCGGGACGTGACATCCGGAAGGTGCTGGGGCTGGATGACCTGGTCTTCGACCTGTCGGTCACGCCCAACCGGGGGGACCTTCTGAGCGTGGCGGGGTTGGCTGCGGAGGTCGCGGGGATTGTCGAGGGAGCGATGCGGGTCGAAAGAGAAAAGCCTCCCGCGCCGGAGCAAATGCGGCACGGGGAGTTCAGGGGTATCCGTCTTGAGGATCCCGACTGTCCGCTCTATGCGCTGGGATTCGCCGATTCCGTTTCCATGGGCCCTTCACCGCTTTTGGCCCGGGTCCGTCTCTGCCTCTCGGGGATGCGCCCGGTGAGCAATATCGTCGACGCGACCAACCTGGTCATGCTCTCCACAGGGCAGCCTCTTCATGCGTTTGATGCCGAACTCCTGCCTGATGCGGAGATAACCGTCAGATCAGCGCGGCCGGGAGAAACCCTTGTGACACTGGACGGGAAAAACCGGACCCTGACGGAGGAGGACCTGCTGATTACCAGCGGAGGGGTCCCCATCGCACTCGCAGGAGTCATGGGCGGGCTTGAAACGGAAATCAACGAAGAAACAGCAAAGATCCTCATCGAATCGGCCAACTTCAATGCCATAAGGGTCAGCAGCACCAGCAGGCGCCTGGGATTGCCCAGCGAGGCGTCCTATCGGTATGCACGAATCGTGGATCCCTGGAAGGCCGAAGCCGCCGTGAAAGAAATCTTCCGTCTGCTGTCCTCCTGGAAGGCTGCGCGACCGCTTGGCATGATGGTCGAGGGTAATCAGGGCGGGAAGGATCGAGGAACCGTCACATTGAGAAAGAAAACCCTGAAAAAGGTCCTTCTTACCGAGGACATGGACATGGCCTCCAGGATCCTGGCGGGCCTCGGATTCGGGGAAACCGAAAGGGACGACGTCAGGCGCGTCTATCGTGTTCCGACCTACAGGCCCGACGTGTCCATCGAGGAGGACCTTATAGAAGAAGTGGCAAGGGTCTGGGGCTATGACAAAATCCCGTCGAGGCTTCCGGCGGTTAACAGGTGCCCCGGGGACCGGACGGAACAGATGCGGTGCAGGCAGGTTCTCCGGGATGCCGCCATGGCCAGGGGGTATATGGAGGCGATCACGTACAGCTTCATCTCGCCGGAGATCCTCAAGTCCATGGGGATATCCGGCGATGATCCAAGGGCCAAGGCCATGGCCATCGCAAACCCAATCAGCAGAGACCAGTCTGTCATGAGAACCCTTCTCGGCCCCGGGCTCCTCAAGGCGGTCGCCTCGAACCTACGGTCCGGATGGAGACGGCCGATACGACTTTTCGAGGTAGGCGCCGTCTTTCGGGAAGATCCCTCCAATGAACTCGGTGTGCGGGAAAGGCTTTTCATCGGGGGCGCCGTGTGTCCGGGCAGGGATTCCCGTTCCCCATGGAAAAACGAGGCGATTGACAACTTTTACTCCGTCAAGGGAGACGTGGAAGTCCTTGCAGCGAGTCGCGGCGTGGATGTCCGCTTCGTTTCGGGAGATGAACCTTTCGGCCACGGAGGGCAGACCGCGACGATCCTGAGCGGCGGGGAAGCAATAGGCTACCTGTGCAGGGTCAAGCCTTCACTCCAGGAAGAAATGTCCATCCCCGAACCGGTCTACCTTTACGAAATGGACCTCGAGCCCTTCATCAAGGGTGAATCGGCACGTTTCGGAGAGCCCTACAGGTACCCGGGCGTCTACAGGGACGTATCCCTGCTCGTGGACAGGGATGTTCCGGCCGACGCTGTCAAGCAGGACATCCGGGAGGGGGCGCCGGAAACCCTCGCCGAACTACGTCTTTTTGACATGTATGAAGGGAAAGGAATACCGTCGGGGAAAAGGAGTCTCGCCTTTTCGCTTGCCTATCGTTCCGGTGAGAGGACCTTGAGAGACGACGAGGTGGATGAAGCTCACGAAGGCCTGCGGGAGAATCTTTCCCAAAAGGGCTATATCTTGCGTTAAGGAGGAGTTTTCCATGCAGGAGCATCTTGTCGATATCGAGCGCCTGGTGGACGAGTTGACGGCCAGAATGCGGAACCTGAGCCAGGAGAACGGCAGCCTGAAAGAAGAGATCGTAACGCAGCAGGAATTGCTCCAGGAAAACGAGGAAGCCCTGACGGCCGTGAGACAGGAACACCGGCAGATTCTGGCGGAACGGGACAGGGTCATCGAGGAACTTCGGAAGGAACAAAGGGAAACTGAAGACCGCCTCAGGTCCCTGCTCGGGAAGCTTCAGGGCCTTGCCGGACAGCCCCCTGCAGAAGAGGGACAGCATCATGGCGACACGTACCAGCAGGGAGAACTGATCGACAGGTCTTAGACATAAAAAGGAGGCGACCTCATCATGGCCGAGGAAACCCGCCGTGTCAGCGTGCTTGTCGGGAAAAAGACCTACCCTGTTTTGACCCGTCTCGATGAAGAGCGTTTCGAGTCGGTGATCGGAATCGTCAGGGAAAATCTAGGGAAGATCGACAGCTCCGTCGACCAGGAAGAGCGTCTCCTCCTGACATGTTTCAAGCTGGCCCATGCACTGGACAATGCCACCCGGAAGCTGTCGAAAGCGCTGAAAGAATGCGGAAGCGATGGATCTGGCGGCGGCCGTTGACATCTTTGCCGCGCTGCTTCTGGTGACGTTTCTCGTCAGAGGGGCTGCGCGAGGGCTATCCGGTGAAGTCATCTCACTCGCAGCCACGGTAGGGGGATTCCTCCTTGCCTGGAAGCTTTCCGTTCCGGTCTCTTCGGTTGTTCGGGGGTTTTTCGAAATCGATCCCTCTGTTGCGAGAATCATCACCCTTGTCGGGATATACGCCCTCTGCCTCCTTGTCGGGGCGTACATCCAGAAAGGAGTGAAGGCCTTTCTCCGCCTGACGAGCCTGTCAATGATAGACCGGACGCTCGGCGCGGCTGCCGGTGCCGCGAAGACATTCATCCTGGTTTTGCTCGCCTATATGGCCCTTCTTGCCCTTTCCCCCCTTCTCTCGACGTACTGGATGAAGGAATCCGTTGCCATGTCATCGGCAGAGTATGCATGGCCCCATATCCAGTCGTTTTTCGAAATGGTCCACCTTGGAGAGTATGACATTTTCCCCTTCGAGGAAGAACAGGAGCCTCCTGTCCCGATGGCCCTTCCCGGGGGCGGCCCCGCCGATGAGGAAGCAGACTCTTCGGGAGGTGACGGAAACAGGCAGTGAAGACCGACGCACGCACGCTCAACGCCATAGAGATGAGGAAGATCCTCGCCCTCTTTGAAAGATCCTGCAGAAGCGACCTGGGCCGGCGAGTCCTGGCTTGGAGCGGCCCCCTTGAAAGGACCGATGAAGTCCTGCGCAGGCAGAATCTGCAGGGGGCCTACAACCGCTACCGGGACACTCACGGGGACCTGCCCTGGGACGACAGGGCGAAACCGGTTGAGCCGCTGCTCGATGATGCGAAAAGTACAGGGCTGCTGACGGGTGAGGAAATTCTCTCCGTCCGGATTCTCACGGGAATCTGCCTTCGCCTGAAGTCCCTGGTCGCTGAAGTGAAGGAAGACTTTCCCGAATTCACCGATCTGACGAGAAGGCTCCGGGATTTCACGGACCTCTTCGGGGACCTACAGGTTGTTGCCGATGACGGCAGACTCTACGACGGGGCTTCGCCCAGACTGGGTGAATTGCGGGACGCCCTTCGGGCGGTGATGTCCTCGGCGAGGAAGAAAGCCCAGTCCCTGATGGAAAGCCAGTCCTTTTCCTCCATGCTCCAGGACCGGGCCCTGCATTTCAGGGACGGACGGATAACCTTTCTGGTGAAGTTGGAAGACATGTCCCGTTTCAACGGGATGACGGTGGACAGGTCTGGAACGGGAAACAGCGTCTATATGGAACCGAAGGGGCTCATAGAGCTGAACAACCGGACAGCCCTTCTGCATCGGGATGCGGAAAAGGAGGAGCACCGGATTTTGAGGGAGCTGACGGGGAAAATCCTCGAACGCCATGGAGCCCTTCTTGAAGCCGAACAGGTTCTCGGCGAGCTGGATCTGTTTCATGCGGCTTCGTCGCTTCAGAAAGAAAAATCCTGGGTGCTGCCCGAAATGGACGGGCAGTCCAGGTTTTCCCTGAGGCAGGCGGTCCACCCTTTGCTGGGCGATGATTGCGTCCCCGTGGATGTTCATTGTGGAGACCGGTTCAGGCAGCTGGTGATTACGGGACCGAACACGGGAGGAAAGACGGTGGTTCTCAAGACGACGGCGGCGGCTGTCTACCTCGCATGGTGCGGTTTGCCCGCCCCCGTTGGAGAAGGTTCGGTGGTAGGGGACATTGACTGGATGTCAGCCGACATCGGCGACGAGCAAAGCATCGAGCAAAGTCTTTCAACCTTCAGCTCCCACATGCGGAACATTATCGAGATGCTCGAACGGGCCGGTCATAAAAGCCTGCTTCTCGTGGATGAGCTTGGGGCGGGAACGGATCCGCAGGAAGGCGCCGCGCTGGGGGTGGCGATCCTTGAGAGCCTCAACGAACGGGGCTCCCTGGTCCTTGCCACGACCCATCACAATGCCATCAAACGGTACGCCTTGACCCGAAGCGGCGTGGAAACGGCCGGAATGGAATTCGATGACGAGAAACTCGCCCCGACGTACCGTCTCAGGATGGGTATCCCCGGGGAAAGCAATGCCCTGCGGATAGCCGGACGCCTGGGGATGTCCGGGGAGATCATAGAAAAGGCGAAGGAAGTTCTACATGAAGGGCACGCCGACGCGGAAAGGCTCCTTGAAGAGCTTCTGAGAAAACAGCAGCATCTGGAAGACGAAGAAGAACGGCTCTACCAAGAGCGAAGGGAAGTCGCCGGACTGAAGGAGACCCTGCTGAATCAGAGGCGGTCTATCGAATCGAAACGTGAAAAGATTCTGGAAGATGCGGAAAGAAAAGCCAGAGCCGTCCTCGAGGAGTCGGAGAAAAAGGCGAAAGCCATGCTCAGGAAAATGGAGAGAGCTGATGTCCCCTTCGGCCGGGAACAGCAGGAGATCGCAGAGATGAAGAAATCTTTAAGAAAACGTGAGGAGGAACGGGAAGACAGGCGGCTCGACCGGGAAAAAACGCCGGGCGACTGGGAACCGGCGCGGGGGGAAACCGTCCGCATTGCCGGAACGTCCACACGCGGAACCATAGAAGCCCTTGATGGAAAGAAGGCACTTCTTTTGAGCGGCTCCATGAAGTTCGAGGTTCCGGTGAAAAAGCTTGTTCCAGACGACGGGAACAAGCTCCAGGAGGAACCTTTACCCGTGAAGAAATCCCTTTCGCCGCCGGGGCATGTCCCTTCGTCCATCATGGTCCGCGGGATGACCGTGGACGAGGCGCTGCCGGAAGTCGAACGCTACCTCGACAGGGCCTTTCGGGCCGGTTACGGCGAGGTGACGGTCATTCACGGAAGGGGAGAGGGGATCCTGCGGCGCGAGGTGCAGGCCCTCTGCAAAACCCTTCCCTTCGTCGTCGACTACCGGCTCGGCGGCCCGGGTGAAGGAGGATACGGGGTCACAATCGTCAGGTTCAGGCAGTGACAGAGCGGGGAAAGGCCAAACTCTTGACAACCGGACGCGGCCGGGGTACCCTAATCGCCGCATACAGGTGTCCGTAGCTCAGCTGGATAGAGCGTTGGCCTCCGGAGCCAAAGGTCTCGGGTTCAAATCCCGACGGGCACGCCAGATTATATTCCGACAAGGCTCCTAGCCTTGTCGGTTTTTTTGTAGCCTGCATCCCATGATTTTCCCCCTTGAGGTCCTTTGTGAAAAGTCCCTTCACGGAAAGAGAGCGAATCAGGCGAACTCATGCTAGACTTCTCGAAGTCGGGCGGTTCTGATTGACGCGAAAGGACTCTTGACGTTTTGTCTTCCAGAAGATGTAAATAGTGGTGTTTGTGTCATGGGTGTTCCTCAAGATCAAGCCCCTAAAGTG
>JBNGCT010000044.1:0-13229 GCA_049974965.1 Thermovirgaceae bacterium | reverse complement strand
GGTAAGAGGGTATCAGGACAAAGCGGTATCAATACGCAAAGCTTTATTATTTGCAAAGGAGGGGTTTGCAATGACAGAAAACAGGAAGAACGCAAATGGTGGAAACCAGAGGCCCGAAAAGACTGGAGCAGAAATGAAAACCTTCAAGATACTTGCCATAGTGGCGACGGCGATTGCCGTATTGAGCGCCCTTGTCGCGCTTTCTGCGAGTGGTATTGACGACGATGTCGGAAAGCTCGGGGAAAAAATCGAAGCCCTGACGGTGCGTGTCGAGACAATCGAAGCGGGTGTGCAGACGAATTCAGAGAATCTCGAACAGGCCAGGGGAGATCTGACCGGTCGGATCGAAGCAAATACGGAGGCAGTCCAAAAGAATGCCGTCGGGCTTGACGCGACGAAAGCCGAATTGACAAAACGGCTTGAGTCAGCAGAGACCGTGGTCAAGGAAAACAGCGGCGAAATCGGGGCTGTCAGGGAGGACCTGACCCGGATGATGGCAGGCGTAAAAGAAGAGCTCACCGCCGAATCCCAAAAGATCGCCAGTCTGGAAAAGGAACTCGCGGCCGGTTTGGAAAAACTTGAAGCAATGACGGCGGAGAACGCAAAAGCCATTGCCGGGATTGATGAGACCCTCTCTGAACGGATCGGAAACGTGGAATCCGGGGTTGAACAGAACGCCGGCGAACTCCAGAAGCTTGAAAAGGACATGACCGGGCGTATAGCGCAACTTGAAACGGGGATGGAAGGCAAGGGGACCACAGATTCACTCGAGGGTCTCTCGGGACGTATCGCTCTGGTCCAAGAGAACGAAAGACAGATCCAGGCCGTCCTCAAGGATTTGACGGAGCGCCTCGGACGACTGGAGGCCTTTATAGACGCGTCAATGTAGTGTTGGAAAACAGATCCAAATGCGCCGGGATCCATGGGAAAACATGGATCCTGGCGCCCTTTTCCAGAGAAGGTGTCGTTCATGCCTGAATTACCGGATGTAGAGATAATGAAGCGATATCTGGAAGCCACGTCGCTGCACCGGAAAATCCGGAACGTGAATGTTGTAAACAGCACGGTGGTGAAGGACACCTCCCTTTCGGCGCTTGAAAGGTCATTGAAGGGAAAGGAATTCAAAAAAGTCCGACGGCATGGGAAGAACCTTTTCGTCATCCTGGGGAGCGGGGGAAAAACACTCCTGTTTCATTTCGGGATGAGCGGCGGGCTGGAATTTTGCAAACGGCCGGGATGCAAGCCGAAGCACAGCCGGGTGAGTTTTGGATTTAAAAATGGCGGGATCCTGCATTTTGTCTGCACACGCATGCTGGGGAAGGTGTCCCTGATTGATTCCGTCGAGGCCTATCTGGAAGACAGAAATATCGGCCCCGATGTCATGTCGGTTCCAAGGGAAAGGTTTGTGCAGATCCTGGCGGTTCATCGCTCCTCAATCAAGAACCTGCTTATGAACCAGAAATATTTGGCTGGTCTGGGCAACATCTATACCGACGAGGTCCTTTTCCAGAGCCGCCTCCATCCCCAAAGACGTGTGGACACTCTTCGCCGGGAGGAAAGGGAAACCCTTTATGCAGGGGTCAGGCGGGTGCTCGATACGGCAATCGAAGCGAACGCCGACCCTGCACACATGCCCGAATCATTCCTTTTGAACCACAGGAAAAAAGGTTGCGGGTGTCCCAGGTGCGGAAGAAAACTTGAAAGCATCAGCTCAAGCGGAAGAACGACGTGGTTCTGCTCGAGGTGCCAGGCATATTGAGATAGAGTGCGACCGGAAACGGGGAACTGCCTTGGGAGAGTATGAAAAGAAAAGAGAATTTCGAAAGACCCCGGAACCGGGGGTAAAGGGCGAACGCCCTTCATGGGCGGGCAAAGAGCCCATTTTTGTCGTGCAGGAACATGCAGCGTCAACCCGGCATTTTGATTTCCGCCTTGAGGTCGACGGTGTCCTCAAGTCATGGGCGGTTCCCAAAGGGCCATCGATGGATCCGCGCGAAAAACGGCTGGCCGTGCAAACGGAGGATCATCCGCTCGCCTATGCCGACTTCGAAGGGACGATTCCCGAAAATGAATACGGCGGGGGCACGGTCATCCTGTGGGACCGGGGCTATTATCGCAATCTCAGGGAGGGTGCTTCACCCCCGGAATCGGTTTCGGAGCAGGTCAAAAATGGCCATGTCACCATTTTTCTGGAAGGGCAAAAGATTTCGGGAGGCTATGCCCTTGTTCGCACCGGCGGGAAAGACGGGAAACAATGGCTTTTCGTCAAAATGAAGGATGATCAGGCAGACGCACGACGGAACCCGGTTTCGACGGAACCTGAATCGGTAAAATCAAAAATGACAATCGATGGAATGAAAGGGGTGAAGAATCTGAAAAACAATGACTGAAACCTCGATACACATCAACCTGATTGTGATAACCATCGGTGGAATCCTCGTCACGGCCCTGCTCCTCAAGGGAGCGTTTTCACGTTTGCGGCTGCCATCCCTCGTGGGCTATATCCTTTTGGGCCTGGCGATCGGGTTCATCAATCACCGGTGCCCCTTTCTCTCGGAAGAAGCGCTTTCGATCTTTGATTTCATGGAGAAGATCGGGTTGATTGCCTTGCTTTTTTCGGTGGGCCTGAAGAGCGATCCAGAGAAACTGCTGGGGCACCTGCGTGGTGCAAGTCTCCTATGGGTGGGCAATGTCCTTGTAAGCGGGGTTTTTGCCTACGCAGCGGCCCGGTGGCTTGGTTTCGGGCCTCTTCCGGGTTTTCTTGCGGGCGTGGCATTGACGGCGACGAGCGTAGGGGTGCCTTCCGGTGTGTGGGAATCATCGGGTGCGATAGAGACTGATGATGGACAGCTCTTTATCGACGTTGCCGAACTGGACGACATATCGGGCATCGTTTTCATGGCAATACTTTTTGCCCTCTTGCCTGAGGTCGGGAAGGCCCTGGATATTGTCGGCGGTTCCGAAACCATCAATGTATCGGATTCTGTGTTGTTTGAAGTGCTGAAAACCACAGGCATTGTCCTCGGGAAACTGATTGCCTTCGGAATATTTTGCTTCCTTTTTGCCCTTTTCCTTGAAAAACCCGTGATCGGCATTTTCGCCGCAAGCGAATCCGGCACCGATGAGGTCATCAGCATCGTCGGTCTCGGCATTATCATTGCCGGATTTGCCGGAGTATTAGGGTTTTCCGTCGCTATCGGCGGTTTTTTCGCCGGCCTGGCTTTGAGCAGGAACAGTGATGCCGTTATCAACCGGACACCCTACATGACCGTGAGAGACCTTTTTGTTCCCTTTTTCTTCGTGGGGATCGGGCTCGGTGTGGAAATATCGTCTCTCTCCCATGCCCTTGTTCCGGCAATCGTGCTTTTGGGAGTTGCCTTTGCGGGAAAACTGGCGGGCACCGCCGGCCCGGCACTCCTGTTTTCAGAACGCGGCAACGCTTTTACCGTCGGGCTGTCCATGGTTCCCCGCGCGGAGATTACCATGATCATTATGGCCCACGGGCGGCTCATGGGTGATTGGGCTGTGACACGGGAGCTGTATTCGGCAATGGTTTTTGTCGTGTTGGGAACATGCATTCTGACCCCACCGCTTTTGAACCGTGCAATAGAGCGGTGGTGCAAAAAATAGGAGTTCAGAATCTTTCAGTCACCGAGCTTGTCCCTGAGCCACCAGCGAAGGATGTAAACGGCGACCATCACGGCGAGGGTGATATTGAAGGCCGTAAGATTGATATCCGCAGCGGATTTCCCCAAGATGATAAAAGGAAGGCCGATGAGACCCTGCACAACGGTGTTCATGATAACGGAGTACCGGAAGGGAACTCCCGCAAGAGGGAGGATGTAATTCTTGGCCGCGTAGGGAAGTCCGGGAAAGGCCAGAAACAGGAAGCTGAATTTGGCGACATGCCCCCGGGGGATGTTCGGGACACGCCAACCCATCCGGTGGCAGAGGAATTCTGTCAGAGGGGTTCTTACCCAACGGGCAATGAAATAGGCGGCCAGAACATGAAGAGGAAGGATAAGGATCCAGATCATGATGAACTGCGTGACTCCGAATATCATCCCTCCCAGCACGAGGAAGGCGCTTATGGTGAAGCCGAACACGGGAAGGACAAGCATCGCGCCAATGAAAAAAGGCGGGGGCATGCTCTCGCTGATGTCGGTGATGAGCTTTTCGTAGATTTCGAGCCTGACAACTGCATACATAAAGGCGGCAGCCGTCGTGGCAAGCAGGACGACCAGTGCTATGGAGAGGATCTCTTTTCTTCTTTTATCCACCGGTGCCCTCCGTTTTCGGTTTTTTGACTGATGTCATTCTCCGCCTTCTTTTTTGACCATTTTCAGAAGGGCATCCCGTTTTTCCGTCAGCAGCTTCCATTCAGTCTTGACTGTGCGCAGAAACTCATCCCAGGCGTCGGGTGTCCCTTCGACGCCCCTTTCTTCCCGGGGAACATCCCGGGGCAATGATTCGTACAATCCCGCCAGTTTTTCCGCGATGGCTGCACGTGAAAGCTCACGTGCGGTCTTGACGGCGTTTTTTTCCCAGGATTCGGCTTTCCCGCGCTTACGGAAAAAATCGGCGATCTCCCTTGCGAAGGTCGGTCCCGGCGTGTCTTCGGGCAAAAGCCGTCCGTTTTTTCCGTCTTTGATGACGTCTCTTGTGCCCGATGCGTCAAGGGCGATGACAGGGATTTCCGCCGCCATGGCTTCGGCCAGGACCATACCCTGGGTCTCGGACTTCGACGAGAAAACGAAAAGGTCCATGGCCTTGTAGGCGTCGGCCAGTTCGCGTCCTGTCTTTTTGCCGGGCATGACCAGCCGGTCCGGGAGTCCTTCCCTGTCGAAAATTTCCCTAATGGTTTTTTCGCTTGGGCCTGCGCCCACCACGAGAAAACGAGCCGCTTCGGGCATTTTTTTGAGGGCCCGGGCGACGGCTTCAGCGAGATATTCCAGGTTTTTCTCCGGCGCCAGCCTGCCGAGGTGCCCTATAACCGGTGCCTCTTCGGAAATCGCCTGTGCCCTCCTGAAGACCGTCCCGTCACCGGACTGGAAAAACTCGATATCGACGCCGGTGGGTATCACTTCAATCGGGGTGGTTACGCCACGTGCGGATATCAGCTGGGCAATGCTGCCGCTCGGGGCGATGACCCTGGTGCAAAGGTTCGCATAGAGTGTCGCAAGTTCTATGGCAAGTCGTTTCATGACTTTGGAATTAGGAAAGACATAGTGTGTGTACTGTTCATAGAGCGTGTGGTGCGTGAAAACAAGAGGCAGGTTTCTTCGAGAAGCCGCGCGGAAGGCGGCATCCCCGAGAAGAAAAGGGTGGTGGCTGTGAATCACCTCGGGCCTGAACTCGTCTATCTTCCTGTCGATGAACATCGGAATCGGAATGCGCACCGAAAAGTCGCTGCCGTTGAAGTTCTGGACCGCCGGGACGCGGAGAACCTCGTTTTCATCGGCGTGGGCTTCGTCATTCGGGAACGTGGGGGCCACAATCAAGACACGGTGCCCCATCCTGCGGAGGTCTTCGGCGAAAGATGAAACGGACCGGGCCACGCCGCCGACGTGGGGGAGATATGTATTGGTGAACATGCAGATATTCATGGTCTTTCCTCCTCCAGGGAGAGCAGGGTCTGGTCCGTGTATTCGATGTATGCTTTTTTGTAGCCGGGTACGTCGATGATAATCGATTCGGGAAGTTTTCGGGCTCGCGAAAAATCGGCGTCGATTTCGAACATGGCTTTTCCGTCTTTTCGGAACAATTTGACCGAGACAGTGCCAAAGGGCGTTCTTGTCGGGCCGAAAGACAGGGGACAGCCCGATTCAATCCATTCGGGCAGGATTCCCGAACCAAGGACAAGCGTCTTGCCTTCTTCCCTGACGAAGAGATTCCTGATGAGCATGGCCCACTCGGCTGCGGCCCACCCGTGCTGGCCATCTCCCATGCAGCCGCCGAAGGTGATGGGATGTATCGCTTCCGGCCATTGGCCCGTCGGGGATGCGAGATCGGCCACGTTCCGCAGAAGGTCCCTGTATCGGGGATCCTTTTCTCGCAGGAGCGTCTCGGCGATATCAAGCGTCAGGTAGGCGTTGATGCCCGAGTGTATGATGTCCTGGAAAAACGCTCCCTTGTGGAAGAATCTTTCCATCATCTGTTCCGCGGTTTTCCGGATGCGCCAGTCGCCGGGCGGCGTGATCTGGAGTGGATAATCGGCCACCATGGATCCTACGGCACCCGAATCGATTCTCCTGTAGGGCGATGCGGGGATGGCGCCCTGGGACCGGCTGTCGGGAATGTTGTCAATGCTTCTGAAAATGGCTTCCTCAAAATCCCGGGCCTCCGTATCGAAACGTCTGCCTTGTTCGATTTTCCCAGCAAGCCCCAAAAGGCGCGAAGCAGAGCGGAGTCCCGCCACGCCCCAGAAATCGTCCCAGTAATAGTAATCGTTGGGACCGAGGTGTTCGGCGCTGAACCCGGGCGGGAAGAGTCCGGCGTGCAGTCCGGCGTCCTTCTTTCTGATCCGTTTTCTGATGATCCACTCGGCGCCTTTTTCCACGGAGTTCACCCACGCCGAATCCGTTTTTTCTCCGGTGATCCGCTGGTATCTGTCCATGATCCAGAGCACCTGGCCGTTCGAATCCCATTCTCCTTCCTGGGACTGGAAATACCCGTCGCTTTTCTGCCTGAGCGGAAAGGTGTCGAGGATCCTCTTCGCCCGGTCCCTCAGGCCAAAAGCCAAAAGAACGTTGAGCATGAGGCAGGCGTCTCGGAACCAGAAACGGCGGTAGGTGTAGGGTCCCGGGACAACATCGTCGGCGGAAAGCAGAATGATGGTTCGGACGGCGGCATCGTAGAGGAAGCGGAATTTTTCGTCAGGAACGTCGAGGGACGGCGCCACCGACAAGGCGTCCCGCCAGGATTCTTTCGCAGGAGGAGGTGACGTCATGACGCGGGTCGCCCCTTTTTTGGGAAGGTCTGAGTCCAGGGGGACCCTGAGGGCGATTGTTGTGTTCCCTTCGCCTGAAACCGGGAAAAATGCCGCCGCCGTCGCCATGCCGACCTTGCAGCTGATCTTTCTCTCATGGCTTTTCCCGAGCTGGTTGACCACGTCCCCGGCATGGTAATCGGAAAAGACCGTCTTTCCCGGCGGCCTGTCGAAAATGACGGGGACCTTGCCGTTAACGACCAGGCTGGGCGGAGCGTCTTCGTAGCGAATTTTGTCTATAAACTGGACTCCTTCCGGGTTGTAGGGCCTCAAGGCGACGATGAGCCATCCTCCTTCAGGGCAAAAACCGGTAGCGTCGATTTTCAAAAAGGGTGAATCTTCTTCAATCAGGAGGGCTGCGCGGGAAGTAATCTTCAGCGCCTTGCGAGAGGCCTCGGTCATGACGGAGAGTTCCGCCGAAAAATCCAGTCGCTGGGGGGTTTCGTCAAGTTTTGACGGAAGCAGGATTTCACCGTTTTCGGAAAGGAGCCACAAGTCAATGGACCAGCCGTCATACAGCGGAGTGACAAGTCCTCGAGGGTCGACAATGGGGTAGATGGGCAGGTCCGGATGCCCGACGGCGGTCCAGTTCCTGTGGGTCAGGTTGACGTGGCTGAAGGAAAATGCTCGTGGAATGAACGAAGGGTCGTCGGGATTGAACTGCTGCTCGACCCAATAGGGCCATACCCAGTCGAGGTTGTGCTGAATGGCCTTGGTGTTGATGAGCCCCCGGGCATGAAAAACGATCCCCGCACGCAGGAGCTCGATAGGTTCCTGAACCTCCGAGGGTTGGGTGAAACGTCTGAGCCTTGCCAGCAGGGCGAGTGGATCGATAATCCCGTGGGCCCTCGCGGCCCGCTTGACAAGGAATCTCCAGGGCAGCCAGCGTCCTAACATGTCACAAAGGATACATCCTCGACGGTAAAAAATAAAACACATAAAGGTACATGACTTTTGAAGGGGACAAAATAATAGAAAACATGGCATATTCGGAGTATGGTGTCGGAAATAAGCTCCGAGAAACACCGGAGAGTGATATCAGGTAATCCTTTGAACAGGGATTCGGTTACAATATGGGAAATTGCCGGCTTGAACAAAAACGGCGGGCAACCCGGCTGCTGAGCCGGGGCTTAAAGGTTTTTTGAGGAGGATCTGAATGAAAGCCCGATGCATCTGGAAAGTCCTTTTGGCGGTTTCAGGCAGCCTGCTGCTTTTTTCGGCCCTTACGGTATTCATGCCATGTGCTGCCGCTGAAAGGCCATGGGAGAAGCCTTTTGAAAACATCCTCATGGAGGCCGAAGAGGGAAATCCACGCATGCAGTTTCTCTCGGGCTGGAGCTACACCTATGGCAGGCCAGGGGTCACCATTGACTACGAAAATGCGGCGTCCTGGTTCGAGAGAAGCGCGGAGCAGGGAAACGCAAATGCCGCCGCTATGCTTGGGTATCTCCTCTTCCAGGGTTTGGGCGTACAACGTGATCCCGACATGGCCCTGGCTCTCTGGAAGAAATCCCTGGCCGGCCTCGAAGAAGGAGTCCGGCAAGGGAATGTCTACTCACTTCAGATCCTTTCAGATCTCATCGTGAACGGAAAAGTCACTTACGGTGGACCGGAGAGCGCCGTCAGGCTGGCAAAGGCCGCCGCGGCCTCGGGTGAACCTCAGGCTGTGAACCACCTGGCGCAGCTTTACGCAACAGGTTACGGCCTTTCTCGGGATTATTCCAGGGCCCGGATATTGTATGAAAAGGCGGCTGAGGCGGGCAACAGCCATGCCATGTACAACATGGGAAATCTTTATCGTGACGGACGCGGGGTAGAAAGGGACTACGTCAAGGCCATGATCTGGTACAAGAAAGCGGCACAATCCGGACACAGTACCGCCGCCAACGACATCGGGTGGCTTTATGGTCAGGGGGGACATGGTATCAACAGGAATTATCAGCTGGCCCTGAAGTGGTACAAAAAGGCGGCTGAAATGGGGCACGGCATGGCGATGAACAATATCGGCTGGCTCTATCAGCAAGGGCAGGGTGTGGAACGCGACTACCAGGAGGCTTTGAGATGGTATCGCCGGGCTGCCGAAAGGCGTAACGCCATAGCGATGAACAATATTGGACTCTTCTATGCCAATGGGTGGGGTGTCGAACAGAATCACCCGGAAGCGTTGAAGTGGTTTCTTCATGCCGCAAACCTGGGGTATCCTGCCGCCATGTTCAATGTCGGTTCCCTGTATCAATACGGTCTTGGAGTTGAAAAGAACCCGGCCAAGGCGGAGGAATGGTTTGCGAGGGCTGCAGCAGCCGGCCACAGGGGAGCTAGGGAAAAACTGGAAATACTGAAGGGGAGCACCCCGTAAGAACGAAATGCATTGCCGTCGGCTCAGAATGTGACGCTATCATATCCGGGCTGTTTTTGCAGATTTGTCGAAAAAGGGAAATCGGCAAATGAGGAAAAAAGGCTGTCCCCTTAAAGGGTGACATTATCGCTGTCCGGCCACAAAATGAGGAAAAAGGCTTGACAAATATTTGGAAAAGGACTAGTATCTCTTCGCATAGACAAAAAAGTAAAGCAAAGAAGTCCTCACCCGGGAAAAATTCCCGGTTAAAACGGGTCCTTGGGAGGAATGAGTGAAGGCAGACCCATCAAGGACCCAAAGCGGAGGCCAGGCGAAAATGCCGGGCCTCCGCATGTATTTGTTCCTATTTCACCTCGTGGACCCATCCCTCAGGTGCCTCGATGTCACCGAATTGTATTCCTGTAAGGGTTTCGTAAAGTTTCCTCGTGACCGGGCCGACTTCGGTTTCGCTGTAGAAAACGTGGAACCTGCCCTTGTATTCGATGCCCCCGATCGGCGTGATGACGGCGGCAGTACCGCAGGCTCCGGCTTCGGTGAACTCCTCGAGCTCATCAATGTAAACGTCCCTTTCTTCGGCTTCCATTCCAAGATAATCCTTGGCGACCTGCAGGAGCGACCTCCTGGTGACGCTCGGGAGTATGGACGGCGAATTCGGGGTGACGAACCTGTTGTCCCTGGTGATGCCGAAAAAGTTCGCTGCCCCGACTTCCTCGATTTTTCTGTGAGTGGCGGGGTCGAGATAGATGCAGTCGGCGAAGCCTTTCTCCGCAGCCTCTTCATGGGGCAGGAGGCTTGCGGCGTAGTTGCCCCCGACCTTGGCGGCGCCGGTGCCGTTGGGAGCGGCCCTGTCGTATTCCGTCACCATGAAATTGACGGGGGTCAAGCCGCCTTTGAAGTACGCTCCGACGGGCATGCAGAAAACACAGAAGATATATTCACCGGCGGGCTTGACGCCGATGTTTTCCCCCGCACCTATCATGAAAGGCCTGATGTAAAGGGTGGCGCCTGTACCATAAGGGGGTACGTAGGCTTCATTCGCCTTGACGACCTGATCGCAGGCATCTATGAACTTTCCCGGAGGGATCTCCGGCATCAGGATCCTTCTCGCGCTGTCCTGCATGCGTTTCGCGTTCAGGTCCGGCCTGAAAAGCTGGATTTTCCCCTCTTTGGTTCGATAAGCCTTGAGTCCCTCGAAGCACTCCTGCCCGTAGTGCAGGACGTTGGCGGCTTCACTCAAGGTGATGGTGCCGTCCTCGACGAGCTTCCCCTCGTCCCACTTGCCGTCCTTCCATATCGAAATGTACCGGAAGTCCGTTTTCCTGTATTTGAAGCCCAGGTTCTTCCAGTCGAGATTCACTGTTTTACTCATTTCCTTTCCCCCTTTTGTTTATCGGATGATTTTTCCCGCCCTCTGCATGGCTTCAAACGTATACAGAGCGGTCAACCGCTTCAGTCAAAAAGCAGATGCGGAAGCCACAGGACCACTTGCGGGAAAATGATGCACAAAGCCAGGCAGACCAGCTGTGTCGTGACAAAGGGCGTAATGGACCGGTAAATATCAGTCATGGTCACTTCCTTGGGCGCGATGCCTTTCATCATGAACAGCATGGTCCCGAAAGGCGGTGTCAGGTAGCCTGTCTGCGTGTTCACTGCGTAGAGAACGCCCAGCCACAGTGGGTCGAAGCCGTACAAGGGGAAAATAGGCAAAAGGATGGGAAGTGTGATCATGAGGATGCTCCACGCATCGATCACGAGGCCAAGAAGGAACCACACGACCTGGATGGCAATCAGCATGGTCCACCAGCCGATCTCATAGGTCTCGACGAACCTGATGACCATCCGCGATGCCCCCAGCCCCATGTAGACGGCTGCAAACGCCTGGGCGGAAAAAAGGATCCACATCATAAAGCCCTGGACACGTATTGTTGTTCTGGCGACATCTACGATCAATTGCCAGGAAAGCCGGCGATGGATGGCGCTGCAGATAAAAGCGCCGAAGGCGCCGACTGCCGCCGCCTCGGTGGGCGTGGCGATGCCCGTGTAGATGGAGCCAAGCACGGCGGTGATCAGAAGAAAAGGAAGGATTACGCCTTTGAGGGACCTGAGTTTTGCGTTCCAGTCGGCTCTCTCCCCGGCGGGAATGGCAGGACCGAGGCTCGGATTGAAATGGCATTTCAGCAGAATGTAAATGATTATCAGCGAGGAGCAGAGCAGGCCGGCCCCCATCCCCCCGGCAAAGAGCGAGCCAATGGATACCTGGGCGATGGTTCCGTAAAGGACCAGGGCAATGCTGGGCGGAATGAGAGGTCCCAAAACCCCGCCGGCCAGGATGCAGCCCGTGGCGATTCTCTTGTCATATCCTCGCTTGAGCATGGCCGGAAGGGCCATGACCCCCATCACCACCACGCCCGTTGATGCGATGCCCGACATGGCGGCTATCAAGGTACAGGCTATAACGGTCCCCACCGCAAGACCGCCGTTTACAGACCCCATCCAGCGGTACATCATCTCGAAGAGGTCTTCCGCAACGCCCGAACGTTCCAGGACCGTGGCCATCAGGACAAAGAGCGGGGCGGCCACGAGAGTGGTAGTGGACATCATGGAGAAGGTCCTGGCGACGATGATGAAGAGCGACTCAGGCCCCCAGAACACGTAGGCGAAAACAGTGCCGAGCCCTCCAAGGACGAAGGCAACCGGAAGTCCCAGCGCCAGCAGGAGGAACATGCTTCCGAAAAGGAGAATGGAAATGATTTCTATATCCATAAGATCACCTCAGTTATCCACAGTGGCCCCGTCTTCTGTTCCAGCGAGAAGATCGCGCCCGGTGAAAGCCATGTGCAGGTCCCGGATGGTTTTCGTTATCCCCTGAAGCAAAACCAGAAAAGCAGCGAGCGGGATGGTGAGCTTTACGGGCCAGACAGGGGGGCCCCAGGTGCTGTCGGTATATTCCAGCACCCTCATACTCTCCAGGGCCCAGGGAATGCTTTTCAAAAGCATGGCGCCCACAAAGGCATAGAACATCGTCCAGGTAAACAGGTCGACAATTGCCTTCGTCCTTGGTGAGAAGAATTGGTAAAAAACCTCGACATTGACGAAAGCATTCCAGCGGAGGGCATAGGCCCCACCCAGAACAAAATGCGCCCCGTAAAGCATGCATGATGTTTCATGGGCCCAAACAGTGGGCTTGTTGAAGGCGTACCGCATCACAACCTCGAATACCAGAACGAGCATTACGGGATAAACAAGAAATCCGACGATTTTGCCCACCCAATCGTTCATGTTGTTGACGAATTTGACAAAAGCAATCAGGAAATTCAATCGCCTCACCCCATTGGAAGCCTGGAATTACGAAAAGGAAGGGCACCCCCCTCCCCCTGGATGATATACGAAGAGGGGGGCAATTCCCGGGTGTTCTCCTATTTCGGCCTTTCGGGACGTTAATCGATATAGCCGTAGTCTTTCATGAACTGTTTGATGATTTCAATGGCTGTGACAACCCGTTCGTCTTTCTGCCCCTGTTCTTCCGCGATCTTGTCCAGATAGGGCAGGGTGAACTCGTTGGTTATCCGTTTAACATCTTCATCGCTGAATTCAATATAGGTGGTTCCCCATTCATCGAAAGATTTGTTAAACATTTCTCTTTCTTCCATGGTCACTGCGTCCATGTAATCGGTGTTGAAAGCCTGGGCTGCCGTCTCTACGATGGCCTGAATGTCTTCAGGAAGCTCGTCCCAGGCCTTCTTGGAGGCCCACAGTTCCATCCCCTGGGGTACCTGGAAGGCTGGACCGATGAAATAGGGGCATACTTCATAGAGCTTGAGGTCCCGATACAGCCACCAGGCGGTTCCGCTGCCATCGAGGGTGCCGGTGGCGATGGCCATGTAG
>JBNGCT010000043.1:0-13392 GCA_049974965.1 Thermovirgaceae bacterium | reverse complement strand
TGGTGGATTTCCGTGGGCGACAGCCGGGTATACCTTTACAGGAAAGGGCTCCTGAAGCAGCTCAGCCGGGACCACACCGTGGCCGAAGAGCTCAGGGAAGCCCGACGCAGGGGAATTTCACCCGAAGATGCCACGCTCTTTTTGTCCCCTCCGGAGGCCATCACAAGCTTCATCGGTATCGGGGGACTCAAGAAGGTCTCGCGGTCGGAAAGACCCCTTCACGCCGAAAATGGAGACTGCCTCCTTCTTGCCACGGACGGTCTCTTCAACACCCTCAACAGCGAAAGGATCCTCGCCTGCCTCAGGTACCCGCCGGAAGAACGGGCCCGGGCCCTCGTGCGGGAGACCCTCGCGGCGGGAAACCCCTTCCAGGACAATGTCACCGCCGTCATCCTCACCTTAAGGCGCTCATGAGGTTTCTTCAGGCCGCTGGTCTTCTCCCGGGGCTTTTCCGTCGAAAAGCTTCCCTTCTTCCGGGATTTTCTGATCTCCTCCGGTCCGAAGGCTTTCGATCCGTTCGAGGGACCTGTCCAGGCTCCTTCTCCGGGTCGTCATGAGGGCGTCGTATTCCTTCTGGGCTTCAAAAAGGCGTTTCCCCAGCAGGTCAAGCCTTTCTATGAAAGCCTTCCACTGTTTCCGGAAAACACCATACAGCGACAGGATCTCCCGGGAGGTCTCCTCCAGGGCGAAATTGTCCACGGCCTGACGGATCACGGCTAAAACGGCATACAGCGTCACCGGCGAACACAGGACAACCTGTTTCGCCAGGGCCTCGTCGAAAAGTGAAGGATCCTGTTCGTGTATGAAGGCATACACCTGTTCGTTGGGGATGAAAAGCAGGGCGCAATCGACGGTCCCCTTTTTTGGATCGATGTAGGATCGGGTGGAGACTTCCCGGACCCTGGCCCGTACATCCCTGAGGAAGGCCTTGCAGGAGCTTTCCTTGCCCTCCCGGCCTTCGGCCTCGATATACCGGAGGTAGTTGTCGTAGGGAAACTTCACGTCCATGTTGAGCAAAAGGCCCTTGGGCAGCATGAAGGTGAAATCGGGCCTCGAGCCGTCTTCGAGGGTCAACTGGCGCTGGTAGTTGATACCTTCGGCAAACCCCGCCGCCCTGAGGACATCCTCCGCCATGCGCTCGCCCCATTGCCCCCTGGCCTTCGTGTTCGCCAGTGCGCGCCGGAGCATATCGGTCGTCTCGTTCAGCTGCGTCGCGTTTCTTGAGACTTCCTGAAGCTTCCCGGCCAGTTCGCCGAATTTCTCGACACGGTCTTTCTCCAGCTCTTTTACGAGTTCCGAAAGGGACTCCATCCGTGCCGCCATGGCCTCAAGCTGCCTGTCGATGAGCCCCTTTTTCTCCTCGAGTTCCCTTGACCCGAACTCCCGTTCCGTCTCCATCCTGGAGCGCGCGAGCTTGAGGAATTCCTCCGTCGAGCGGGAGAGGGCCTCCATGGAAAGGCTGCCGAAAGCATCCTTGAGATGGTCCGTGATCATTTCGACCTGTTCGCGCTTTTGTGCCTCGCTTTCGTCAAAAAGTTCCTCCGCCAACTCACGCGCCGTTTTCGCCTGGATGATCCCGAGCACCCATGCCGCCGCGAGGCCAAGCAAAAAGCCGGCGACGAGCGCAGCTGCAAGAGGAAAAAGCTCCAGCGGAATGCCCATTGATGACGCCACCTCCCCCGGATGTGCCCATACCGGGATCAAGACTATATCCACGGCCGTTCCTTGTCCAACACAAGGCTCTATCACCTGCTACAATGCTTGCATAGTTCCCATTTCCCCCCTGGGAGGGGTGTCCAATGAAGGTCATCGGCTTTAACGGAAGTCCCCGCGCGGAGGGCAACACGAACCATCTGCTTCGGCGGCTCTTTGCCGGACTCGAAAACGAGGGCATCGAAACGGAGAACATCCAGATCGGCGGAAGCCTGGTCCGGGGGTGCACCGCCTGCAACCAGTGTCTCCGGAACCGGGACGGCCGCTGCGTCATCGATGAAGATCCCCTCAACGAATGGATTGCGAAGATGCGCGCCGCCGACGGGATCGTGATCGCTTCACCAACCTATTTCGCCGACATCACGCCCGAGACCAAGGCTTTCATCGATCGCGCCGGATATGTGGCCCGGGCCAACGGCGCCCTTTTCGCCCGCAAGATCGGGGCAGCGGTGGTCGCCGTCCGCCGCTGCGGGGCGATCCACGCCTTCGACACCATCAACCACTTCTTTTTGATCAACCAGATGATCGTTCCGGGCTCGAGCTACTGGAACATGGGAATCGGACGAATGGAAAAAGACGTGGTGCACGACGGCGAGGGACTGGCCACCATGGACCTTCTCGCAGCCAATATGGCCTGGCTCCTCAAATGTACGGCAGGGGGGGATGCCTCATGACACGCAGCGGAAAGGACATCTTCGTCCCGGCCGGCTTCGCCCGCGCCTTCGAAGTCCCCGCCGGCCGGGAATTCGACGTCATCGACGTCGCCGGCGGGCAGATCGCCGATTTCATCGCCTTCAACCTTGAAGACCCGGAAGAATGTTTTTCCGCCCCGTGCACAAGGCTCGGGAATCATTCCATCCGTATCGGGAAGGGAAGCTCCCTGTACTCGAACCGGAGGCAACCCTTGCTCGAGGTGACGGAGGACACCGTCGGGACCCATGACCTTCTGATCCCCGCCTGCGACGAATACCGCTACAGCGTCGACTATGGCGTCACGGGACACAGAAACTGCGTGGACAACTTCACCGAGGCCCTTGAGACCTGGGGGATCCCAAAAAGTGACGTACCGGACCCGCTGAACATTTTCGAGAATTCCGGCATCGGCGAGGGGGGCGAACTCCTCCACTTTCCCGTCATCTCGAAAGCGGGGGATTTCATCCGTTTGCGGGCTCTCATGGACCTCGTCTGCGCCGTCTCGGCCTGTCCCATGGACCTGAACGTGACCGGGGGGGACTCGATCACGGACATCCTGGTCCGGTTTTGGACCTTTCCCTGAGCTGCAAGGTGGAAGGAGTGCCTCGCGCACCTGTCTTGTGATACTATGTTAAAAATGCTGTGCGGTCGGACATTTCCGCCACAAGGGGATGCCTCTGGATGAGAAAAGGCCTTCTGCCTGCTTACGAATCGAACAGGAAAAGGAAAGGGTTCACCCTTGTGGAGCTTTTGATCGTCATTGTCATCATCGGCATCCTGGCGGGGTCAATGCTTCTGGTTTTCGGGACCGCAAAGGAACGCGCCCGGGCTTCGCGGATCATATCGGACATGAGGAATCTCAAAACGGCGGCTGTCATGTACTACCATGAACACAAGACCTTCCCGCCCGACGGCGGGTTGAGCGATTCCTTCGCAAGGGCCTACATGGGCAGGCAGGCCCCTGAATCGGGGGATCAAAAGGTCTGGTATGAATTCGAAACCCCAGGCAGCAGTGACTGCCTCGTCGTGGTCAACCTGCCGGAAAACAGCGAGCTGAAACGACACCTGGCAAGGCTTTCCGGGCAAAGCGGCCTCTACAAGAGCGACGGCACCACTCCTTACGGAACCGGCGCAGACAGCGACAAAGCCTATATGCCCGTGGCCCTCCCCTAAAAAAACCACAAAACTGCAGCCTTTCCCCGGGCGTTTAACGCCGCCGATGCGTGATACAATCGTTTTCGCGGAAGTCTGCCTTCCCCATTCCAGACTGCACAACCGCAGCTGCGGCAGGGAGGACGAAAGATCGATGGCCAGGGAAACATCAAATGAGAACATTCGCCTGCAAACACCAGAAGACATGAGGTTTCCAGGACTTCTCGTCGAAAACTCCCCCGAAGGCATGATTATCTGCGACAAAAAGAACAGGATTCTTCTGGCAAACCCCGCATTCTGCAGGCTTTTCGGGTACAACCGCGAGGAAATCACCGGGCGCTCCGTCCACAATGTGGTCTGCCGTTCCTCCGGAATATGCAGAAAATTGAAAGCCCTTTCAGCAGAGGCCCTGCATGACACCCGAATTCTGCCCGAAGTCATTCTTGAAAGAAAGGACGGTTCCGCATTACCCGTTTCGGCTACGGCGGGACCCGTCAATGAAAACGGAAAGGTCGTCGGAACCTACGGTATTTTCAGGGATCTTTCCGAAAGAAGCGACGTCGAAGACCGGATCCGGCGCGAGAAGATCTTCTTCGAAAGCCTCTTCCATAACTCCCCCGGGGCCATCATCATCTGCGACAGAAACGAACGGATCGTCCGGGTCAACAGGGAATTCTGCAGGCTCTTCGGATACACCGAAGAGGAAGTCCGCGGAAAGGACGGAAACAGCGTCGTCGCCAACAGGCCTGACCTCTACAGGGAAGCGGAAAAGCTCGACGAAGACATGTGGAGCACGGGCAAAAGGGTCACCCTCGATACCGTCCGGACCCCAAAAGACGGAAGCACCATCCCCGTTTCCATCATCCAGTTCCCTTTCTCCCTCGAGGACGGCACCATGTACGACTACAGCATCTACACGGACATCACGGAGCGCCGGAAGGCGGAAACGGCCTCGAAACGGGAGAAATCCTTTTTCGAAAAACTCTTCGAAGCCAGCCCTGAAGCCATCATGGTCTGCGACAGGTCCTCCAGGATAAAACGCGTCAATCCCGCATTCTGCAGCCTTTTCGACTACCGCGAGGACGAAGTCGTCGGTCGAGAAGCCTGGAAAATTGTGGCGCAGGATCCGGAGATCATTACCGAGGCATGCGAATATGACAGGATTTTCTGGGCCGGCCAAAAGATCAACATGGAAGTTGTACGCCAGAGAAAGGACGGGAAACGGCTTCACCTGGCCCTGACCCAGGTTCCCATCGACATTGAGGAAGAAGGGGTCCTGTGCTATGTGCTCTACCGCGACATGAGCGAGCGCGTCAGGGCCGAACAGGAAATCCGGCGACACCTTCACTTCGAAAAACTTGTATCGTTTTTGTCCTCCCTTTTTCTCACCTCGGGAGTCTCCAGGGAAACACTCCAGACCTCTCTGTCCGAGGCAGGCACGTCGGTCGCCGCAACCCACGGATGGATCGTGCTTTGCGGGCCCGACGGCGGGGGGCCCTCTGTTGAAGCCTCCTGGTGCGTTTCAGAAAGCGGCGACCCCCTGCCGGAGAATCTCCCGCCGGGGACACACTTTCGGTGGAGCATGTCCCAGGTGCTGGACAAAAGCGTTTCCCTCATCCCGAATGTCGACAAAACCACCCTTCCTGACGCTCCGGAAAGGATTCTTCTCAATACCTCCGGGATCGCATCCTGCCTCATGGCGGCCCTTTCCATTGATGACCACACCATGGGTTTCGTCCTTTTCGGAAAGACCGCAAAAGAACAATCCTGGAACCAGATGGACCTCTCGGCCCTCCGGATCTATGCCAACATCCTCGACCAGGCTTTCAGGCGGTCAAAAGCCGAGGAAGCCCTCCGCATCAGCGAAGAGCGAGCCCGCAGGATCCTCCAGGAACAGAACGACTTCCTTCTGCGCTTCACCCCGGACATGGTCGTCACCTTTGCCAACGAAGCCTATTGCCGTTTCATCGGGAAGCCCCCTGAAGAAATCATCGGAGCGGCACTGGGAAGTTTCATGATCAACAAGACCGAAGAGGAATTCCGACGCACTTTGAGCGCCCTTACCCCCCATAACCCCTTCCTCAAGTCCGAGGAAATCTATCACATGCCTTCAGGCGAACGGCGCTGGGTCCAGTGGGTCGACAGGGGGATCTACGACCGGGACGGCAGGCTCGTGGAGATCCAGTCCGAGGGGCGCGACATCACGGAGCTCAAGCTGACCGAAGAAGCGCTGGAAAAAAGCGAGAAGAGGTACCAGGCCATCGTCAACGACCAGGTTGAAATGGTCGGCCGGTTCCGTCCCGACGGGACCCTGATCTTCGCGAACCCGGCCCTGGCGGCAAACCTCGGCCTGAGCGGGCGCGAGCTGGAAGGCAAAAACCTTTTCGAGATCCTGCCGGATGAGGTGGCCCTGCCGCTTGCAGAAGACCTCAAGAGCCTGTCCCCGGACAATCCCTGCATCTTCAGGGAGCACGAATACAAGACCCCTTCAGGGGGGATCCGGTGGGAACGGTGGTCCGATCTTGGAATATTCAACGAGCGGGGCGAACTCGTTGAAATCCAGGGTGTGGGAAGGGACCTGACGGAGCTGAAACGTTCCCGTGACGCCCAGGAGCACCTCAACGCCGTGCTCAAGTCCATCCGCGGCATCAACCGCCTCATCAACAAGCAGAAGGACAAGCGGCGCCTCATCCAGGGGATCTGCGCCCACCTCATCGAGACCAGGGGATACGGCAACGTCTGGGTGGCCCTGCTGGAAAAACGTGGCAACCTCGCCACCGTCACGGAGGCGGGCATCAACGAACAGGGACGCCCCATGGCGGAAACCCTTGAACATGAAGAACTGAACGAATGGGGCCGCGATGTCCTCAAGACGCCAGGCGTCATCGTGAGCAGGCACACATCGCCGAGGAGGGACTGCCCCCTACTGGACAATTTCAGCGAAAAAGCCATCATGACAACAAGGCTGGAGCACGGCGGCACCGTCTACGGGCTCCTTTCCGTCTCCCTCCCCGAGGGATTCAGCGCAGACGGCGAGGAACGGACCCTTTTCCTCGAGGTCGCCCGGGACATCGCCTTCGCGCTTCACGCAATCGACGCCGACAGAGACAGGGAAGAGGCCGTGCAACAGCTGCGGGAAAAGGCCCGCGAGATAGAGATCCTGATGAAAGACCGCCCCGAGGGACTCTGGGCCTGGAACAGGGAAACAGACAGAATCTTTTTCAATGAAAACTACGAGAAAAACCTCGGGTACCAACCCGGTGAACTCCAGTCGACCAGGTCCCAATGGGAACAATCGATCCACCCTGAGGACGTCGGAAGGGTAAAGGCCGTGCTTGGAAGTTATCTTGAGAACCCGGAAAAGGGCAATATGGTTGAAGTCGAATATCGTATCAGTACGAAACAGGGTGAGTGGAAATGGGTCACCGACCGAGGCCACATCGTCGAGCGGGATGAAAACGGGAAAGCCCTCAGGTTATCGGGCACCCAGACGGCCGGAGACATGGCATCTCTCGGGATCCCCTTCCGGGAAACCTGCCGTACCCTGGTGGCTGCTCTATGCCGGGATCCCTCCCGGGGCGTCATCCTTCACTGGGACACGGATGCCCCGGATCCCGGCCGGATCTTCGCAGCCGACAGGACGGCCTGCCGCTTGACGGGATTTTCCGCGAATGAGCTCATGGGGAAAAAGCTCGCTGATTTTCTGGAGCCTTTCGATGAAGGGGAAGGCCCTTCGGGGGACAGCTCCGGGTGCCGGACCGTCATCAGGAAAAAGAACGGAAAACCGCTGATTTTAAAGTGTGAAAGGTTCCGTTTCCGCCTCCTCGGCCGGGGTGCGGCGGCGACCTTTTTGACCACGCAGGAACAGCCGGAAGGGAAGGTGCTTTCCAATAAAACTGACTGACGTCATCGGACCGGTAATGATCGGCCCGTCATCAAGCCATACGGCCGGGGCCGTGAAGCTTGCGCGGCTCGCGGCCCTGGTCTGGAACCGCCCCGTGGAAGCCGTCGAAATCTACCTTCGGGGAAGCTTTGCAGCCACCTGGTGGGGGCATGGAACAGACAGGGCCCTTCTGGCCGGCCTCGCAGGGCTTTCCCCGGACGATCCCGGCGTCCCGGGAGCCCGTGAAGAAGCAAAAAAACGGGGCATCCGCTGGTCCTTTTTCACCGAAGAAGTGGACGGCGCCCATCCCAACTCGGCAAGATTCCATTTTGTCTCAAACGGCACGGCGATGGACGTAGAGGGTGCTTCCGTCGGCGGAGGGGCGATACGGCTTCTTGCCGTCGACGGGTTTCGCTTCGACCTTTCCGGCGAGCTGCCTTCGATCATCACCTTCCACAGCGACAGACCCGGAGTGGTGGCCGCCATTGCTGGCACCCTGGCGTCCCGCGGCCTGAACATCGCAACGCTGACTCTTCACCGCCAGGGCCGGGGCAAAGACGCCGTCATGGTGGCGGAACTGGACGAGGCCGCCCCGGATGGGGCCATCCAGGCGATCCGTTCCTGCCACGAGAGCATCCACCGGGTTCTGGCTATCGAAGGAGGCTTCGGCGGATGAATGCCTCTTTCGAGGAGACCGTCACCATTGCCGAAAAAGAAGGGCTCTCCTTCGCGGAAGCGGTTCTTGAACAACAAAGCCGGGCAACGGCGGTCCCCGTGGAAGTTATCCGGAAAGAAACCGCTTCCCGCCTGGACGAAATGGAGCACTCCGTCCTGGATGCCCTAAAAAGACGCTGTGAAGGGAAAATCTCAAGGGCCGATTCCTCCCTGCTTGAAACCTGGGGAAAAGGCTGCGAACCCTTCGCGGGGCGGCTGACGCTCCGGGCCGCGGAAATCGCCATGGCCACAGCCGCGTCCAACGCCTGCATGGGCCGGATCGTGGCCGCTCCGACGGCCGGAAGCTGCGGCATCATCCCCGGAATCCTCCTCGCCGCCGGCGAATGCCGGGGTTATGGCCGCAAAACCCTTCTCGAAGGACTCATTACCGCCGGAGGCATCGGACAGGTCATCGCCTCCAGGGCCACCCTTGCCGGTGCCGAAGGTGGATGCCAGGCTGAATGCGGGGCCGCTGCAGCCATGGCGGCCGGTGCCCTCATCACCATGGACGGCCACGGAGCCCAAAGGGTAACCCACGCCGCCGCCCTGGTGCTCAAATCCATCCTCGGGCTTGTCTGCGACCCTGTGGCGGGGCTCGTGGAAGTCCCCTGCATCAAGCGAAACGGCGTGTTGACCGGTCTTGCAACGATCTGCGCCGACATGGCCGCGGCGGGCGTCAGGTCCGTCATCCCGCCTGACGAAGTGGTCGATGCCCTTTTCAAAGTCGGGAAGGCTCTCCCGGAGACCCTGCGGGAAACGGGACTGGGTGGCCTGGCCGCAACCCCCACGGGGAAGAAACTCGCGGAAGATCTCAGGGAATCGGCACCGAAGCTGGACGAAAGATCCTGAAACGAAGACGGGACAAGGAGGAAGCCATGCGGCGCAAGGACAAGGAAATCACCGACAGATCACGGATCGAGGACATCCTCATGAAAGAAACTGTGTGCCGGGTTGCCTTTTTCGACGAACCCTACCCGTACATGATCCCCCTCTCCTACGGCTATGAGGACGGTGCCATCTACTTCCACGGATTCCGGGAAGGGCACAAGATCGACTGCATCCGGGAAAACCCCAACGTCTGTTTCGAGATCGACGCTGATACGGAGGTCGTCGAGGACGCAGACCCCTGCGAGTGGACCCTTAAATACCGGAGCGTCGTCGGTTTCGGAAGGGCGACCATCCTCGAAAGCCCCGAGGAAAAGCGTCACGGCCTCGATATCATCGTCAGGCAGTTCGCCGGGAGGACATTGTCCTTTCCCGACGGCGCCATGAAGTCCGTCGCCGTGGTCCGCATCGACATCGAATCCATGACGGGCCGCAAGAACGGCTACGAGGACCGCTGAGGGAACCCCGCCGTGGAAATCCTGGAACGGTTCGTCCCCTGGCTCGTGGAGGTCATCGGCTCCATGGGCTACCCGGGGGTTATCGCCCTGATGTTCCTGGAGTCATCCTTTTTCCCTTTCCCGAGCGAGGTCGTCGTCCCGCCCGCCGGGTATCTTGCCGCCGGGGGACAGATGAACCTCCTGCTTGTCATCCTCAGCGGCATCACCGGGAGCATCCTGGGCGCCGTCTTCAACTACTGGATCTCCCTGAGATTCGGGCGTCCCTTCTTCCAGCGCTGGGGGAAATACCTTTTCATCAGCGCAAAAACCCTTGACAGGGCAGAGGCCTTTTTCGAGAAACACGGTCATATCAGCACCTTCATCGGCCGCCTCATTCCGGGCGTCCGGCAGATCATCTCCCTCCCCGCGGGAGTGGCGCGCATGAGGGTGGACCTGTTCCTTTTCTTTACCGCCGTCGGGTCCGGCATCTGGGTAACCATTCTGGCCGTCATCGGCTACTGGGTCGGAAACAACCAGGAGCTGGTCATGCATTATCTCGACAGGGCAACCCTGTGGATGATCGCCGGATGCATCGTCCTGGCAGTCCTTTACATGATCCGCCACCGAAGGAAAAATCGCCGAGGCGGCCTCTGACAAGAGGGACCACAGCTCACGGAGGGCCTTTCCTTTGACACAGTACGAAAATTCGTATACTATACCAAATGAACCTTTGTGCGCCTGAAGACACAGACGCAAGGTTTCCTCCAAATTTCCGTCAACAAAAACCACGACTTCTTCACCCGGTACCTGCGGCCGGCACCTTCAGGCGAACCGATACGCACAAGGAAAAGGCGTTTTTTCGTTCAACGGGCAAGAGTTTTCCAAAAACTTGCCGATGTTGATTTTTGTGTTTTTTCCCGGCGAAGGTCTCCGGAGGGAAACCCCGGGCGAACTTCCAAAACTTCATGAAGAGGTGATTTCGTGCAGCAAAACGGAGCCAGACGCGTCGTCGAGACCATGGAGGCCTGTGACGTCACGACGATTTTCGGAATTCCCGGAATCCACAACATCGCGATTTATGAAGCCCTGATAGGAAGCCCCATCCGCCATGTTACCGCCCGCCACGAGCAGGGGGCCGGCTTCATGGCCGACGGCTGGGCCCGTTCAACGGGCAGGACCGGAACGGCCCTGGTCATTTCGGGACCGGGCCTGACGAACATCCTGACCCCCATGGCCCAGGCCTATCATGACTCGATTCCCATGGTGGTGATCTCCAGCCAGATCCCCACGTCATACATCGGGCAGGGAGCGGGGTTCCTTCACGAACTGGAAAACAGCATCCTGATGGCCCGGTCCGTTTCCAAGGAAAGCCGGAGGGTGGAAAGCCCCGGCGAGATCGCCCCGGCCCTGGAAGCCGCCTACCGGCTGGCCGGAACAGGCCGGCCGGGCCCGGTTCACGTGGAGATCCCCATGGACATCCTCGCCATGGAGGCCCCGCCCGATCCGAAACCCTGCGGGGCAGGCAAAAACACCTGGCTTCCTGCACCGCGACCGGAGGCTGTGCAGGAAGCCGCCGAAATCCTCGCGAAAGCCCGAAACCCGGTGATGATCCTCGGGGGAGGATGCCGGAAAGCCTCGAAGGAGGCCCTTGAGCTCGCCGAAGCTCTCGGCGCCGCCGTCATCGAATCCTGTGCCGGAAAGGGCGTCGTCGATGAGAGGCATCCCCTTTGCCTCGGGGCACGGTCCCACTTTCCCTCGGTGAGGGCCTTTCTGGAGACTGCTGACGTCCTCCTCGCCGTGGGGACGGAGCTCTCTCCCACGGATTTGTGGGAACAGCCCCTGCCGAAGACGGGAAGCCTGATCCAGATCGACCTCGACCCGGCCAATTTCGGCCGCAATCAAACCGCCGACATCGGGATCCGCGGTGACGCAGCGGATGTTCTTGCCACCCTGACGCGGGCTCTTGGGGAAAACACCCCGTCCATGGACGACCGAACGGCCGAACTGTCGGAAATCCGCGACTGCTCGAGGAGCGAACTCGGATCCCTCACGGGGATGGGAAAGGACCTCGCCGCCATGGAGGAACTCGTTTCGGCCCTGCGCCGGGAAATTCCCGAAGAAGGTGTGCTTGTGGCCGACATGACGGGCCCCGCCTATGTGGCCATCAGCGAATACCCGGCATACAGGCCCTCGACATTCCTGCATCCCGTCGGTTTCGGAACCCTCGGGCTCGCTGTTCCGGCGGCGATCGGCGCAAAGATCGCCGCGCCGGAGATTCCGGTTGCCGCCCTTGCAGGTGACGGAGGATTCCAGTTCACCATGCCGGAAGTGGCCGTTGCCTGCCAGGAAGGGATCTCCCTGCCCATCGTCATCTGGAACGACCAGGGATTCGGGGAAATCCGCAGGAACGAGAAAAGCTTCGGGTACCCCTCGCTGATCGCCGTAGATAACCCGGCGCCGGATTTCCGGGTCCTGGCGGCTTCCTGGGGCGCCGCCTATGCACGGACCGCGACGGGTCGTGAAATCGCCGAAGCCCTCAGGCAGGCCTTCGGGGAAGGCCGCCCGACCATCATCGAGGCCGCGCCGAAAGAGAGGACGGACCGCTCATGACAATCAGTGGTCTGCGCCGTGCCGTAGGGGGACTCGAACCCTACGTGCCGGGAAAGACCATCGAGGAGGTCCGCCGCAACCTCGGACTCGATTCCATCATCAAGCTCGGATCCAACGAAAACCCTTACGCCCCCTTCCCTGCGGCACTGGAGGCCATGAACCGTGAGCTTGGAAATTCCAACCGCTATCCCGACATCGCCTTCGAACAGATCAAGGGACTCATCGCCGACATCCACGGTGTCGGACCGGAAAACGTCGCCATCTCCCATGGCGCCGAAGGCATGCTCCAGGCCGTGGTCAAAAGTTTTCTCGAGGAGGGCGACGAAGTCGTCATCCCGGCGGCAACCTACAATCTCTACAGGGAGCTCTCGAAGCTCATGGGGGCCGTCGTGGTGGATGCGCCCATGAAGGACCGGGCCATCGACCTCGAGGCCGTCAGGGCCGCCGTCGGTGAAAAGACCAAGCTCCTCTGGCTCTGCAACCCCAACAACCCCACGGGGACATATTTCACCCACGACGAGCTCCTGGACCTCATGAAGGGCCTTCCCGAGCACACCTGGGTAATCCTCGACGAGGCCTACGCCGAATTCGGACCGAAGGGAAAGCTTCCCGACAGGGGAAAGCTCATCCGGGAGGGGTACAACATCCTCTCGGTACGCACCTTTTCCAAGGCTTACGGCCTTGCGGGACTGCGTCTCGGATACGGAATGGCCAGGCCCGAAATGATCACCGTCATCGACACCGTGAGCGAGCCCTTCAACGCCAACAGGATCGGCATCGCCGCCGGCGTGGCCGTCCTGACGGAAGACCGCGAAGCCTGCCGCAGTGCCATGGGAAAGATCATCCGCGACCGCCGGCGCATCGAGGGGGAGCTCCGGCACATGGGCTGCCGGGTCATTCCGTCGGCTACGAATTTCGTCTTCTTCGAGACCTCCGCCGACTGCACGACCGTCTCGGACATGATGCTTGAAAAGGGCGTGATCGTCAGATCCTGCGACATCTGGGGCTACGACAATGCCATCCGGGTCACCGTCGGAACCACCGAAGAGGTTGACCGGTTCCTGAAAACACTCCGCGAGGTTCTCGCAGAACTTGAAGAACGCAATCCGTCAGCAACGGGAGATGATGGCCATGGTGCTCTTTGAAGAGGTCAGCAAGATCTACGAGGACGGGACAAAAGCCGTAGACAAACTTGACCTCGAAATTACCAAGGGGGAGATCGCCGTTCTGATCGGACCCTCCGGCTGCGGCAAGACGACGACCCTCAAGATGGTGAACCGCCTCGAATCATGCACGGAAGGCGTC
>JBNGCT010000042.1:0-13395 GCA_049974965.1 Thermovirgaceae bacterium | reverse complement strand
ATGATGACGACGATGATGAGGGCAAGCCGGGCTGGGGTTACGGAGATCCGAACCGCGACCATACCGGACCGCCAGGGCAAAACAATAAATAAAAACTGTTTCCCTGAAGCAAGCGGGCATAACGGTTTAAGGCTTTTGAAAAAAATAGGAGGAAGGGTGCCGAGAGCACCCTTCCTTTTTTGCATGCACGTGTATTGATCAGCGAAGGTAAAGCGGTGTATAATAATTTTGAGATTCTTTACGGTAATTGGGTGGAGAGTTGCCAAGGCTGGTTAGCCAAATCTGGAAAGCTGCTGCGGCAGTTTTTATCATCCCGGTTCGGGATGTTCCGCGGAAAAGCCGCAAGAGGTATTCGCGGGAAAACCAGGGACCGATAACGAGTCAAAGCTGCAAAGACATTGCTCCGGTCGAAGCGAAAAGCCGCAAAACCGTTTTTGCCTTTTCATTCAAGGGATTGTACCGCAAGGTTCCTGTTTGAAAGGCGGGGACGACAGGAAAGAAAGCGTAAATCCAATGGTTCTGCTAACGAAAAAATCAGGACCGAAATGAAGGGGCGGCTTTTAAGCCGCCCCTTCATTTGCATGCTCTAGACTCCCCTGTCCCTGGAATAGGCTCTTTCCCGGGCTTCGTTCATGAGGAGCTCCCAGTTCACGACGGCGCGGATGTGCCGGCCCGTCGCGACGGTTCCGGCGTGATCATGGGCCGAAAGTTCGTAGGTAAGCTTGTTCCCCTCGATGCGAACAAGCGTCGCCTTGAAGGCTACCGTGGTACCGAGAAACGAAGGCGCCTCATGGGTGATGTCGATGCTTTGGCCCACCGTGATATAGCCGTCGGGCAAATATCTGTCCGTCGATTCAATGGCCGCCCTGATGAAGGCCCTTGTGCAAGCCGAAGTGGCAAGAAGCTGGCTGAGGCGGGGTGAAAAGTTGCCGACGGCTTCCTCTTCACTGACGGTAATCGTTACCTCGTGGGAGAGCCCTACCGAAAGGTGGTCCGAAATGTTCAGCATGCCCATTCCTCCTTCCTGTCGTTGCATCCTCCTGAAGGATTCCTTCCCAGTCGGCGGTCCGGCTTTGCGACAAATCGCACTCCCTTTACCTCTGCAGTATAGCACGGGCCCGGCGGTTCCTCCTATCATGGAACTTTCCAGGAGCGTCATGGCCTTTTCTTTTCCGGGTTTGTATCATGAAACGGAGTTGAAAGCGAACAGTGCGTGGATGGAGGGTGTGAGTTGAAACATCGAAAAACGGTCCAGGTGTGCCTTTCGCCCCTGGAGGAATTACCGGAAGTAGATGTATGGCTGGTAGTTGACATTATCCGGGCTTCCTCTGTGGTGGTGACATTTTTCGACGAAGGGGGCCAGGTGGTGGTTCCCGCAGAAACCCTGGAACAAGCCCGCTCTTTCAGGAGAGAGGCAGGAGCGGGTTGGTTGCTGATGGGTGAACGGAATGCCGTTCCTCCGGAAGGGTTCGATCTTGGCAATTCCCCAAGGGATCTTTTGGGAGGGATCCCCCGAAAGTATGAAGGCGCGGTGATGACGACTTCCAACGGAACCCGGGCCTGGCTGAAGGCTTTCAGCAGGGGCGGCCGCGTCCTCTGTGCGGCCGCCCGAAACGCGGTTGCCGCCGCCAAAGCCGCCGTGAGCGGGTGTGCCTCCACAGGTGTCTTGTGTGCGGGCAAAGACGGTCGCGCCGCCATGGATGATGCTGTCTGCGCCGGCTTGCTCGTTGCGGAGTTTTTGCGGCAAAGTCCCGATATTCTACTTGATGACGGGGCAAAAATTGCCCTTGCCCTTTGGGAGTCTCTTGGCGGGGATCTTGCAAAGGGTGTCAGGATGGCCTCGCACATGGGAATGTTGAAAAGACTGGGCATGGAGGCCGATGTGGACTTCTGTTGTGAACGGGACACGTCACGTGTGGTCCCGGAAATGTCGATCCACAGGGGGCGTCCGGCCTTTTTTGCAGGAAAGGGAGAAGGAAACTGACAAAGGGGGGTGCCTCCATGCACCCCCCTTGAGTGGTTTTGTAACTACGCGTCGCTGAAACGGTACCGCAGCGTTTCTTCCTGGAGCACCTTCCCGCGGACATCCACGACGGTTTTCTTCAGATCCAGAGATTTCCGTGCCTCATCGACGGCCCCTTCGGCCAGGCGAGTCAGGCCGCTGCAACAGGGGACTTCCATGATCACCACGTGAAGGCTCCTGAATTCATTTGCCCGGATCATTTCGGTCAGTTTCTTTTTGTAGGTTTGCGCATCGTCAAGCTTCGGGCACCCCATCAAAAGGATTTTCCCGTCGACATACTTTCCGTGAAAATCCGCGATCGATGCCGCCGCACAGTCCGCGGCGAGCAGGACATCGGCTTTCTGCAGCCAGGGTGCATTGACGGGAACGAGCTTCAACTGGATCGGCCAGTTGGACAAGGTTGATCGAGCCGGAAGGGCCGGGCCTTCCGAACCGTCGCAGGAAGAAAGGGCCTCTTCCTGCTTAAAGAAACGTGAAGCCGTTTTCGGGCAACCGCAGGGAAGAGGGCCTGCCTGCCGGGCGGCCTGGTTTCGCTTGACGGCTTCCTCGTCGTAGGGGGCCGCTTCCCTGGTCTCGAAAGAGATGGCTCCCCTGGGACATTCGCCGATGCAGTCTCCAAGGCCGTCGCAATAGGAGTCCGAAACAAGCTTTGCCTTGCCGTCGATGATCCGGATGGCGCCTTCATGGCATGCCTCGGCGCAGAGGCCGCAGCCGTCGCACTTTTTTTCGTCGATTTTGATGATCTGCCGCGTGATCGTTCCCATCAGTCACACTCCATAAAATCCAGATTCTCTTTTTCAGGATAAACTCTTGATCAGCTCTTCGGCGATCTTTCGGCCGTATTCCAGGCAGCCGTCGAGGTCTTCCGCCGTGGGCTGCCATTTCGCGGCGACTCCATCACCGACCACGTCGAATCCGCAGGCCTCCAGGTGTTCTTTGATCCTGGGCACAGATTCCCCGCTCCACCCGTAGGAGCCGAAGGCTCCGGAGACCTTGTTGCGGAACTTGAGGCCCTTCAAGTCCTCGAGGATCGGCGCGATCGTCGGGAGGACGCCGTTGTTGATCGTCGACGAACCGACCACCACGGCCCCGGCCCTGAAAATTTCCGTGATCACGTCGTTCCGGTCAGATGTGGGCATGTGAAAGACCCGGGAGGGCACGCCGCCTTCCCCGAGCCCTTCGCTGATGGCATCGGCCATCTTGCGGGTGGCGTTCCACATCGTGTCGTAGAGGATCACGACCTTCTTCGAGGGTTTCTGGGCGGCCCACTCCTTGTAGTGCTCGACGATCTGCATGGGGTTCTCTCGCCAGATGACGCCGTGGCTTGGCGCGATCATGTTGACGGGAACGCCCATGGCGACCACTTCGTCGATCTTCTTTGATACCATCGGGCTATAGGGGGTGAGGATATTGGCGTAGTACTTGAGGGCTTCCTCGTAGAGCTCTTTCTGGTCGACCTGGTCATTGAAGCGGTAGGTGGTGGCGAAGTGCTGTCCGAAGGCATCATTGGGGAACAGGATGGCATCTTCCTTCAGGTAGGTGAACATGCTGTCCGGCCAGTGAAGCATCGGGGCTTCGATAAACACCAGGTTCCGTGACCCGATGCTGATGGATTCACCGGTTTTCACGACCTTTAAGTTCCAGTCCTTGTGGTAGTGTCCGGGGAAACTGTCCATGCCCTTCGGCGAGACGACGACATCGGCGTTGGGGGCAAGCCGCATGATTTCCGGCAACGCTCCCGAGTGATCCACCTCGGAGTGGTTTGCCACGACGATGTCGATATCGGCGGGGTCAACAAGCTCCTTAAGCCTTTCGACGAATTCATCGGTGAATGGGTCCCATACGGTGTCGATGAGAACCGTTTTTTCGTCTTTTATCAGGTAGGAATTATAGGTTGAACCGCGATGAGTGGAGAGCTCATGCCCGTGGAAATGATCCAGCGCCCAGTCCACGACGCCGACCCAGTACACGTTTTTTGCCAGTTCCACAGCCATGGTTCCGGCCTCCTTTTTAAGGATAATTTGGTATCATAATACTATTAATACGTACAATGTCAACCATTTTGCCTTTATGGGGCAAAAGCGCCTGATGTGTCATCTGCGGGCGCAAAAAAGGCGTTACCTCGAGTGCAGCTTTTGGGCCGGAATGAAAGAGAGTCCTGCCCTCGTCAGCGCCTCGGCGGTTTTATTGACCGCATCATGTTTGGCCAGGTAGTTCTTTTCAAGAAGGTCCATTTCGCCGGATTCGAGGATCTCCTGTTTGTCACGGAAATAATCCAGGATATCAGAAGGATGTTCCAGGGTTTTTTCAACATCGGGCTCGCCGCCCTCGTGCTTGGCGGAGATGTTGGGGTAGCAGGCGGCCACCTTGAGCAGGTCATCCCGTCGGTTGTAAGGCTGGCGCACAATGCTTTTCCAAGTTTCGGTGATGTGATGTTCGATCCGGACCTTGTCCTCGAGGCCAAGCTGTTGCCGGATTTCCGCACACCGAGCAAGGTTGTCTGCGTCTATGGAATTAGAAAGGTTGAACCCGATCAGAGGTGTCGAGCCGTCTTCCCGGGCAAGCAGGCGCGCCATCATGAGGGTCCACAGGACGGCATAGGGGTTGTCGTTGCCCATGAATACCGAGATCTTGAATTTGATGTCCACGCCCAGCCGATAAAGCACATAGCCCAGGAAAACCGTCCCCGGGTTGATATTGAGGACTTCCTGAATCCCGTAGGTGGTGTAGTAGTAAAGGAATTCGTCGACCCAAGCGAGGGCGTGTTCGTTGGGCTGGCCGATCCCTCCGAAATAGCCCGTAATCGTTTCGGGGCCGCCCAGGTGGACATTGGATCCGTCGGTTCCCTTGGTGTCGAGTGTCTCCACCCAGCTGGCGCCGAGGATTTGCATGGCAGCGGCTACCGCGAGGATGTCGCCCTTGTCGCGTTCCTGCTCTTTCATCTTCCGGACCCGGATATAGCGACCGGGCATCACGTCGCCATGGTCGATGGCCTTTCGGGATTCAGCAACAATCCAGGGGAAATATTGGCAGGCACTGATCTCGAGGGTCACCGAAGTGGATTCTCTGAAGGTCATCCCCGCAATATCCTGTCCGAGAACCTTTTTCCTGTAGTCGGAAATAGAAATGAAGGCACCCTTGTCCCGGACCGAAGCGAGCCATTGGATGTCTTGCAGGTAGGGAGATTCCATATTCCTGAGGCAATCGATGATATTCGGAAGGGACCTGGCTTCCTGTGCCCTGGCGTTGATTTCCCGAGGTGTGCCGTACTTCGCGACGATCCGTTCAAGTTCATTGATTTCCCGACAGGCGGAGTCCTGAAGGTATCTGTTGACGGCTTCCAGATTCTCTTCTCCGAGGGTCATCACATTCTTTTGCATGGGATTCTCTCCTCCTTCACTCTCTCAGGTTTCGAGTTATCTTCGCTTTTGCGCGTTTCCTGTTTACCCGGAGTGTGTACTCTCGTTTTCAAGCCTGATTCGGGGGAGGCTGTCCGGGTAAGTCTTCCTCAGGTATTCAAGGAGTTTCTCGCGGATCTCACATCGGAGCTCCCAGGCGCTTCCGGAGTCTTTTGCGCTCATCAGGGCCCGGACTTCCATGGCCTTGTCTGAGCAGTCCGTCACTTGCAGGGCCCAGGCCCGCCCGTCCCAGTGGGGCGAAGCTTCCAGAAATTCGTGAAGCTTTTGCCTGAGTTCTTCGAGGGGAATGCCGTAGTCAAGATACAGGTAGACCGTACCCAAAAGGTCTGAGGAAACGCGGGTCCAGTTCTGGAAAGGTTTTTCCAGAAAGTATGTGGTCGGAAGGACAAGCCGGCGCGAGTCCCAGATTCTGATGACCACGTAGGTAAAGGTGATCTCCTCGACCCGCCCCCATTCCCCTTCCACGACAAGGACGTCATCGAGCCTGATGGGTTGTGCTATGGCAAGCTGGATCCCCGCCAACAGGGTCCCGACGGTCCGCTGTGCGGCAAGGCCGATGATGATTCCGGCGACGCCGACGGAGGCGAGCAGCCCTGTGCCGATTCGCCGGAATTCCTCGAAATTCAGGAGGATCAGGGAAAAGGCAAGAATACCGATGGCAATGGAGGCGAGACGCCCGAAAACCATCATCTGGGTGTACATCTTTCGCGCCTTCAGGTTGTCCCGAGAGCCGAGGTCATGGCGGCGGAGAAGCACATCCTCACCGGCCCGTACGATTCCGATGATGATCCAGGCAGCGGCGGCGATGAACAGGACGGTGAACAGGTTCGATCCGAAACGCACGAACACTTCGGGCAATGTTGCTTCAACAAGCTCGAGCAGGATGCGCCAAAGAACAAGGACCAGGAAAAACTTCAGGGGTGACAAAAGGTGGCGCGTCAGAAGCCGTCTTGTTCCTCCCGGGAGGGACCGCAGTGTGCCGGGAAGGCCTTTCCCGAAGTGTTTGCGGTAGGCCAGGGCGACGACCCCTGCGCCAAGGAGAAACACGAAGGCGGTGTAAAAAGTTGTCCAGATGGTCTCCATCAAATCACCCCTCCTTGTCGGGGATTTCCCCTTTTAACGAGGTGTGCCCCCTGATGGTAACACAAGAGGCAGGCTCGCCCTCTCAGCCTTGCGCGTTCTTTTTGTCATGATGTGTGGGGCCCTCTTCCTCCCCGTTGTGGCCATCGTCATATCCCGGTCCGGAACTCCCGTCGGAATCGGTCCGGGGCTCGGTGTGGACCGATACAAAGGCATCTTCGCCGTGAAGCTTCCTGACGGTCTTTTCCACTGCGGTAGCGATGTCATGGCCTTCCCGTATTGAAAGGGAGGACTCGACGATGACATGGACATCCACGGCCACCGAAGTGCTGATCCGCCGTGTCCTGAGGTGGTGGGCGCTTATGACGCCGGGGACATCAAGGATTGCGGCAAGGAGTTTTGCTTCCGTTTCCCCGGGAAGGGAGGCTTCTGAAAGTTCATTGACGGAGCGCTTAACCACGGGAATGGCGATCCGGAGGATCCAAACCCCGACGGCAAGCGCTGCGACCGGGTCAAGGATCCTTGCTTTTTCCCCAAAAATAACGGCTCCTGTTATCGCCAGGAAAGTGCCTGAAGAGGCCAGGGCATCGGACCTGTGGTCCCATGCCTTGGCCAGGAGGGCATCGCTTTTGAGTTCATTCGCGGCCTTTCGGGTGTACCGGTAGAGGACCTCTTTCCAGAAAACCGTGATACCCGCCGCCGCGAGGGCGATGATACCGGGTTCCGGGATGGTTTTCCCCCCGCAAATGGCCATTATCCGGCTTATTCCTCCCCAGAATATGCCCCCCGCGGCGACGATGATGAAAACTCCGATCACGAGTGATGAAAGGGTTTCGAATTTCCCGTGACCGTAGTCATGGGTGGCGTCGACGGGTTTGCCTGTCATCCTGAACGCTGCAACGGCGACAATGTCGGTGACGAAATCGGAAAGGGAATTCACGGCGTCGGCGGTAACGGCGGCGCTGTTCCCGAGGATCCCGCCTGAAAATTTCAGGATCATCAAACCCGCATTGGAAAAAAGGCCGACCCAGGAGACTTTCAAGGCCTTTTTACTGCGAAGATCAGCGGCTTCTTTCGACGTTGCCGGTCCCTCCTGTCGGCGTCGCCTCCGGGAAAAGAGGCGGCGCATTCCCCTCCATTGAAGCACAGTCGACAGGATGATGCACGAGGTATCCTATTTCTCGTGGATTCCCAAAAGCGGGAGCACCGTATCAAGATCCTTGTCTCCTCGCCCCGAAAGATTCACCAGGACGGTCTCTTCAGCGGAAAGAGCGGGAAGCAGATCAAGTGCGTGTGCGACGGCATGGGAGCTTTCAAGGGCAGGGATGATCCCTTCCAGGCGGCACAGTTCGGCAAAGGCCCCGACGGTTTGGTCGTCCGTGACTGACACATATTCCACCCGTCCGGATTCCTTGAGATAGGCGTGCTCCGGTCCGACCCCCGGGTAGTCAAGGCCCGCAGAAATGGAATACACTTCCGCCGGTTCCCCGGCTTCATCGGTCAGGACGTAGCTTCGGAAACCGTGGATGATGCCGGGTTTGCCGGCGACCAGTGTGGCGGCGTGTTCTCCCGTTTCAAGGCCTTTTCCTGCGGGTTCCACCCCGATGATCTTGACGGAAGGATCCTCCAGGAAGCCCGAGAAGATCCCGATGGCGTTGCTTCCGCCGCCGACGCATGCGATGATGTAATCGGGAAGGGATCCTTCCCTTGAGAGAAATTGTTCGCGGGCTTCTGTGCCGATAACGCTCTGGAAATGCCTGACCATTGACGGGTACGGATGCGGTCCCACGGCGGATCCCAGCAGATAGAAGACGTCGGGCTGCTCCACGTAGGCCTTCAGGGCGGCGTCTACGGCTTCCTTCAATGTTTTCTGGCCTTCCTCGACAGGCACCACCTTTGTGCCGAGGGCTTTCATGCGGGCCACGTTGGGGGCCTGGCGTTTCACGTCGACGGCACCCATGTAGACGGTGCACTTCATCCCCATCAGAGCCGCCACAGTGGCCGAAGCGGTACCGTGCATGCCGGCCCCCGTTTCGGCGATGATCTCCGTCTTTCCCATATGTTTCGCCAGAAGCGCTTGTCCCAACGCATTGTTGATCTTGTGGGCGCCGGTGTGGTTAAGGTCCTCTCGTTTGAGGAAAAGCCTGCCTCCGCCGTATTTTCTACTGATGTTCCGGCACTCGGTGATCGCCGATGGTCGCCCCACGTATTCTTGCAGGAGTCGTTCAAGCTCTTTTGCAAAAGCCGGGTCGGGAAGGATTTCCTCATAGGCTTTTTCAAGTTCCTGCAGTCGGGGTTCAAGCTCGGGCGGGACGAAGCTTCCTCCAAACTGTCCGTAAAATCCCTTTTCCGTCTTTCCTTGCCCTCTTCTTTTCATCCTCGTCTTCCTCCTCTTTCCGCCGTGAAGGCGGCTTCTTAAAAAAAATCAGGGGCGGATTCCCGAGGGAAACGCCCCTGTCTAAAAATAAAAAGGGGCTGCGGAGTTTTTCTTCCGCAGCCCCGTGTCAACACACAGACCGGCTGCGGCGCCTTCAGCGCCACCACCAGAAACGATTGACTCTGCTCGTGTTCCTCATCTTCTTGTTTTCCATCTCGTCTCAGCTCCCTGCTGTGACGGACTATACCAGAAAAGCTCCGAAGCGGCAATATTGTATGCTCGAGTGGCCTTTTTCAGGAAAGCAGGATTCCTGCCGCAATGACGGCGAGAACGATTGCCGCAATGCCGGCATTGGCCCTTTCGCCTTTATGAATGAAAAAAAGCAGACAGGTCGCCACAGCCGCTACCGGCGTCGCCAGAAGGATAACCAGGCCGCCAAAAATGAATTTGCCCGGGAAAAGGAAAAGGGCGGGGCCGGGCAGCCGGTCCAGGATCATCCCCGATGCCAGGAGGGCGAGGGACACGTAAAGACCCGTGCTCATGACCACGCTGACCGTTGACCTCAATGATCTCGTTTTTTTCATGGGAACTATCCTCCTGCACCCAGACCCCTGAGAAGCATTCGAACCGCTATGACCGTCAAGACGGCGACAAAAAGCAGATTCAGGTAGCGGGAGTGGATTTTGCAGGCAACGGCCACGCCGAGCCTGGCTCCCGCGAAAATGCCGAAGACCGTCAGAGCGGCGAGATCTTCCCGGACAAATCCGTGGAAAAGATAGACGAAGGCGCCGGCGGTGGCCGTGATCCCTACCATGAAATTGCTGGTTGCCGCCGCTGCCTTGAGAGGAAGGCCCATGAAAATTTTCATGATAGGGACCTTGACGGGACCACCGCCGATCCCCAAAAGCCCCGAAAGGGCCCCCGCGGCGATTCCGGCGAGACTTCCCGCGAAAAGCTTCTGCGGCTGATAGGAGACGACGGTGCCGGTACTTTCGTCGGTGAATCGGGCGGCGAGATCCAGCGGATCGGCCTTTTCGTTTCCGCATGTTTCTGAAACGGCGGTTTCCCCCCGGTTTCCCAACAGCATGGATCCCGCCGTATAAAAAGCGACGAGGGAAAAAACAACAGCCAGGACCTTTTCGTTGAGGAAGGCCGCCAGAAAGCCACCTGCCACCGCGCCCGCAGTGGTTGCCGTTTCGAGAAAAAGACCGAGGCGGATGTTCGTTAGACCTTTGCGTATGTAGGAAGAGGAAGCGGAAAGTGACGTCGCAACAACAGCGACAAGGCTCGTTGCGACGGCTGTTTTCATTGGCAGGCCAAGTAAAAGCGTCAGAAGTGGTACGAGGAAAATACCTCCCCCGAGGCCCAGAATGGCACCCATGGCGCCCGACCCGAGAGCAATGAAAAAAACACCAGCTTCAAACACCGGTCCACCTCACGGCCCGAAAGCGAAGCCTGCTTCAGTGCAGCGCCTTCAGAAAAGTTTCTTCATGGACGTTTATGATAGCAGACCTTGCACGCGGAGTCTCTTTGAAAACATGAGGTCCGGCAAAGTCAGGTCCGCTGTCCTTTCGGGAACATTTTCCCTGTCCCCTTAAAGGGTGACATTATCGCTGTCCGGCCACACCTCATCAGGCGGGTCTTGACAAAGAAGGCGGGAACACGTACCTTTGGGTTGTAATTAAAAACGGGACGCGGTGTCCCACATTTAGACGGAGGACCCAGTGAAAAAGCTTGAGACGAGGCGGGATGCCGCAGCCAGGATCGCCGCTGTCATGGAATTTCTTTGTTCGTCCGGTGAGACTCACAGTCTCAGGGAGATAGAAACGCACACCAGAATCCCCCGCAGCACACTTCACAGGTTGCTCGTATCACTTGAGAGACAGGAATGGGTGTACAGGGATGGTCAGTCGGAACATTTCCGGCCCGGCGTCCGCTTTTTCCTGCTTCACAACAGCAAGCTCTTCCACCAGGCCCTTGTCCGCGCGGCCGCCCCACAGATGGAACGCCTCGTGCAGGAAACGGGGAAAACGGCCGTTATGAGCGTCCTGGAGGGATCGACAGGCTTGTGTATTCATCATGTCGAACCCCCGAGGGGTGTGAAATATGTTGCGCACAGGGGGATGACCGTCCCGCTTTATGCCGGTGCCACGGGAAAGGTGCTTCTTGCCTTTTGCCCGGAAGATGAAAGAAAGCGGATTCTGGAATCGGGTCTTCCCGACGGGGTCGATGTTTTGAACCTCAGGAAAGAGCTTGAGGACATCAGGCGTCGGGGATATGCCTACAGCCGGGAGGAATGGATGGAACATGCCGGCGATATCAGTGTCCCCGTCTTTGACGTCCGAGGGAGATTCGTCGCCCAGATGGGGCTCGCCGGTCTCGTTTCCAGTTTCGACGGAAAGGAAGAAACATTACTCCATTCCTTGAAGGAAGCGGCAGGGAGGATCGGGACGTCCGTCTGATTACGGCTTTATCGAAAAAATGGAAACAGAACTTCATGAGAAAGACTGCAGGGAGGTAAAAATCATGGCGAGACAGCTCATTGAATGTGTCCCGAATTTCAGCGAAGGTCGGCGTCAGGAAGTTATCGAGGAAATCGTCAAGCCCTTCAAGGAGACAAAGGGGTGCTACCTGTTTGACTATCGTGCAGACGAAGACCACAATCGCCTGGTCGTGAGCCTTGCTGGAGAACCTCAGGCCATTTCTGATGCAGTGCTTGCGGCCTCGAAGACGGCCGTCGCTTCCATCGACCTGAACACCCACCAGGGAGCCCATCCGCGCATGGGTGCCGTTGACGTCATCCCATTCACCCCGATCAGCAACATCTCCATGGAAGAGTGCGTGAAGCTTTCCCGTGATTTCGGCAAGCGGTTCCACGAAGAGATTGGCGTGCCGGTTTACTTTTACGAGGATTCGGCCCTCAGGCCCGAGAGGAAAAAGCTGGAGGTCATCCGCAAGGGGCAGTACGAGGCCCTCAAGAAAGAGGTCAAAAAGCCTGAACGCCATCCCGACGTGGGCGAACCGAAGCTGCACCCCACGGCGGGTGCCACCGTGGTGGGCGCCAGGAAATTTTTGGTGGCTTTCAACGTGAACCTCAACACCACCGACCTTGATATTGCCAAAACCATCGCAAAATGTGTACGCGCCTCGGGCGGCGGATTCACCGCAGTGAAAGGGATCGGCCTGGCCCTGGAGGACAAGGGTATGGTCCAGGTGAGCATGAACATCGTCGATTCCGACAAGACGGCGATCTACCGGGCACTGGAATTCATCCGGATGGAGGCCGCGCGGTGGGGCGTCACCATCAACGGAACGGAAGTCTACGGTATGATCCCCGCAAAGGCCATCCTCGACAGCGCAGCATACTACATGCAGATCGATGATTTCGACCCGAACCAGGTGCTCGAGCTCAAACTTCTCGAACTCATGCGGGAAGAGGATGCGTCATGAGAAGGACCCTGTTTCACAACGCGAACATCCACACGCCCGTCATGGGATCCGCCCCCTCTTCGGGGAAAAACCAGGGAAAGGTGGCTGTCTACGATGGCGGTGCCCTGCTGTGCGAGAACGGCCTGATCGCCGCCGTCGGGCCCAGGGAAGAGGTCTTTCGAAAGGCCGAGGGGCTGGACGTGGATATGGAAGTGGACTTCAACGGAGCCTGCATGATTCCCGGCTTCGTCGACCCCCATACCCACATCTGCTTTGCCAAAAGGCGCGAGAGAGAGTTTTCCATGCGCCTTGCAGGGACACCCTACCTGGAAATCCTCAAGGCCGGCGGGGGGATCCTTTCTTCCGTCGAAGCCGTTCGGGAAGCCTCGGAAGCGGAACTCTACCAGGTGACCCTGGACAACATCTACAGGGCGATGACCATGGGCACGACAACCATCGAGGCAAAAAGCGGGTACGGCCTGGACACCGAGTCGGAACTCAAGATGCTTTCTGTGATCGGGCGTGCCGGCCGCGAAACACCCCTGGATATTGTGGCCACCTTCATGGGAGGTCACGCCGTTCCGAAGGAATACAAACAGGATCCCGACGCATTTGTGGACCTTCTGGTGGACGAAATGATTCCCGCCGCCGCCGAACAAGGCATCGCGACGTTTTGTGACGTTTTCTGCGAAGAAGGGGTTTTCACCATCGACCAGAGCCGCCGGATTCTCGAGGCGGCCCGGGAGAGGGGTTTCAGGCTCAGGATTCATGCCGACGAGGTCAACGATCTCGGGGGAGCCGGACTTGCGGCGGAACTCAGGACCCATTCGGCGGAGCACCTTCTTGCTGCCGGGGAAGAGAACCTCAAGGCCATGGCAAGGGAAGGCGTCATCGCTGACATCCTTCCGGCGACGGCGTACAGCCTCAAGAAACCCTATGCCCCGGTGAGGAAGATGATCGAGCTCGGTGTCCCCGTGGCGCTCGCCACGGACTGCAACCCGGGTTCCTGTTTCACCGAATCCATGCCCTTTGTCTTTGGGCTGGGAGTCATGAACATGGACATGAGC
>JBNGCT010000041.1:0-13461 GCA_049974965.1 Thermovirgaceae bacterium | reverse complement strand
GGCGAAAACCAGCGAAAAAAAGACAATCCAAATAACCCAGACTCCGGTGCCAACCATGACATGCCTCCCGAAGGGCGACAAACATCCGTTAACGGGATATCCCCCCGTTGTGCTTTACGTCTCAGGTTTATCCCGCAGCGAAACTTTTGACGATCAGCGTCGTGAATAAAACCATGCAAAAGAGTGCAACCGGGTACGTCGCCCCGTATCCGGCGGCACATTCTTCGCTTTTTGTGGCATCAATGGCCGCTCCAAGGCCCGGAGTGCTTGTCATTGCGCCGCAAATGGCTCCCGCCAGAAGGACCCAATTCATCTTCCAGACCACGCGACCGAGAATATAGCCCACACCGAGGGAGACAAGTGCCGTAACGGTCCCCACGAAAACCAGCACCCAACCGCTTTCACGGAATATGTCCACCACACCCGGCCCGGACATGAGCCCCACAGCCGCCAGAAAAAAAGCCAGGGACAAATCCCTGAGAGCCGAAAGCATCCGTCGATCCATGCGCATGGGCAATGGACCGATGCTTCCGAAAGCGCCAAGAATGAGCGCCCCTATAAGGGCGCCTCCCGTCCCTCCCAACCTGAGGCTTCCGATCACCGGAAGGGGGATGGAAACCGTTCCGATAAACAATCCTGTCATCATGCAGACTGTAAAGGAAGCAAGGGAAAAAAACACCGACTCTTCTTTTCCGTCTTTTTTTGCCTTGTACCCGCTCAGGAAATCCTTCAGACTGCGGCGCTCTGTCTCGTTATCGATGCCGAAGACCAGGGGCACGATCTGGACAAAAAGCACGACAGCCAGGACACCGAAAGGATAGGCAATGGTATACCCTGCAGCGACGGCAGCCCCCCCACTGACAGCTTCCATGGCGGCGCCCAGCCCCGGGGAGCTGGTCAATGCCCCAACGTAGGTCCCGGCCACTACGTGAGGGTGAATGCCCGATCCGAACAATCTGGCGAAAACCCAGGTCGTCAGCGCCCCGGATCCGGTGACCGCTACGGACAGGGCAACGAAACGGAAGCCGAATCGCCGCACGAAAATCACCACATCCTCTGCCGCCAAAAGTCCCACGCTGACGACAAATATGACCAGATTCCAGGTAAAAAGATCCCGGCTGATCCCATGGCCGAAGAACCCGATGATCAAACCCGTAAAAAGTGTGCCCGAAATGCCCAGGCTGATCCTCCCGAGTCGCAATTGTCCGATGGCCAGGCCCGTCAGGACGGCAAAGCTCATGACAAACAGATCGTTTTTAAAAAGATCGGTGAAAAACATCATGGAAAGGACCTCTCTTCGGCCGTGCGCAGGGTATAATTCCGAATGCGTTTTCAGGCTTGATTCTGCCGATGGTACTTTTCTGGTCCTGTCACATAAAGATTGCGTCCCTGACAATCGATCAATACCGTCAACGGAAGATGACTCACGGTAAAACGATATACCGCCTCCGGTCCCAAATCCTCGTAAGCAACGATTTCAACGCCGGTAACACTCTTGGCCACCAGCGCGGCTGCTCCGCCCACGGCACCGAAATATACCGCATCATGACGTTTCATGGCCTCTATGACGCCGGCGGATCTTGACCCCTTTCCTATCATGCCCTTGAGACCCAGTTCCAGAAGCCGCGGAGTATACGGATCCATCCTGCCGCTCGTTGTGGGACCGGCCGGGCCTACAGCCCACCCGGGAGGAGCCGGTGCGGGGCCCACGTAATACAGGACCTGCCCCCTTATAGGAAAGGGAAGAGGTCTCCCGGCATCGGCCGATTCCACGAGTCGTTGATGTGCCGCATCGCGGGCAGTATAAATGACCCCGTTCAGCAGGACGCTGTCTCCGGCCTGGAGATTCCTTACGGTTTCCGTGTCGAGAGGTGTCGTCAATGAAAGGGCTTCCATCTGATTGTTCCCCTTTCCGCCTAAAGCGTAACCTGCGCGTGTCTGCAGGCATGGCAGCAAACGTTTACGGCCACGGCCGTTCCGGCGATGTGGGCCGGGGCATGCTCGAGGTGGACCGCCAGGGAAGTGATCCTGCCGCCGAGTCCGGCGGGGCCGATGCCGGAGCTGTTGATCCGTTCGAGCATCCGCATTTCGAGTTCGGCGTACCTGGAGTCGGGGTGCCTTTCATTCACGGGCCTGAGGGTCGCCCGCTTCGCAAGAAGCGCAGCCTTTTCCATGGTTCCCCCGACACCGACACCGACGACCGTGGGCGGGCAGGGATTCGGTCCGGCGGAAATCACCGTCTCAACGACGAAATCCTCAACGCCCTGGACACCGGCGGCCGGCGTGAGCATTTTGAGGGCGCTCATATTCTCGCTTCCGAAGCCTTTCGGGGTGACCAGGATCTCAAGAAGCCTCCCCGGCACGATCCTCGCATGAATCACCGCGGGGGTGTTGTCCCCGGTATTCTCCCTGTCAAACAGGGGATCATCGACGAGGGACCTCCTGAAATATCCCTCCTCGTAAGCCTTTGCCACACCCCTGTTGACGGCTTCCTCGAGGCCGCCTCCCTTTATGTGAACATCCTGGCCGATGTCCAGAAAAACCACAGCCATGCCCGTATCCTGGCAGATCGGAACCCCTTCCTCCCTGGCGATGTCATGGTTGCGCAGGATCTGTTCGAGGACATCACGACCGCAGGGTGATTCCTCCTTCTTGGACAACCCGTCTGAAAGTGCATTGTAGATATCCTGTCCTATCGATGTATTGGCCTTGAGGAAAAGAGCCTTCACGGCATCTTCGACAAGATCAGCCTCTATTTGCCTGATATCTCCCAATCTGCAGTCCTCCCGCCCGTGTGCTTCGGCACCGCTTTTCCCGGAGCCGTTGTGCCTTTTTTTGCCTGACGGCAGTCGTCTTTTTTGAAAACTCATTGACCCGGGCTTTTCAAGCCTGATCCTGTAAGGGGAATCACAACAGTCTCGCCAGCTTTGAAGAATCCCGATTCCCGGAGAATCTTTCCCGCGGCCGGTGCGACGGCTGCCGTCGCTTCCACGTAGAAGCCTTCGTCTTTCGCAAGATGTTCCTTCATTTCGAGGATTTCAGCGTCACCTACGGTTACGACGTCACCACGGCTCGACCTGACGGCCTTGAGCATCTCCTCCAACCGGGGAGGGCTGGATACTGCTATACCCTCGGCACAGGTTCCGGTGCAGGATGTTTTCCGACCACCGGAAGCACTCCTGAGAGGGGCGCACTTTTCCGCCTGCACGGCAACAAGCCTCGGCAGTCGGTCGATGAGGGCTCTCTGGGAAAGTTCCCTGAATCCCTTGAAAAGTCCAAGAAGGAGCGTACCGTTTCCGGCCGGGGAAATGACTGCGTCCGGTGCCTTGTGCCCAAGTTGTTCCCATATTTCAAAAGCCACCGTCTTGGTCCCCTCGAGAAACAGTGGATTCCATACGTGACTTGCATAAAAGACGTCCTTTGCCATCTCCCAGGCGAACGCTGCGGTTTCAGAACGTTTACCGCCTTTTGCCAGGACTTCGGCCCCAAAGGAGGCGATCTGGAGCTTTTTCCCTTCTGAAGTTCCTTCCGGCACCATTACGGTAGCCTTTATGCCCGCTCTCGCAGCATATGCAGCCACGGAAGCGCCGGCATTTCCTGAAGAGTCGATGACAACGGAATCACAATCGCAGGCAAGGGCATCGGAAATCACCATCACCGCACCCCTGTCCTTGAAAGACCCCGTCGGAGCCATAAATTCCAGCTTGTACAGCAAGCCTTCGTCACACCGCGAGGGAATGACCGGAGTCCACCCCTCTCCCATGGAAAGACCTCCAGGAATGGGGGGCAAAACAGACCCGTAGCGCCACATGCCGGGAGTTCCCCGGTTGATGCGCAGTTCCTTCCAATCCATGACGCAGGACAGGGGGTGTCCGCAATCACACCGCACCGGCCGAAGCCTGGGCTCGTAATTCTTTCCACAGGCAGAACAATAGATTCTCAGCAGAGGGGACCCCCCAACGGTCTCTCAATTTGCCGCCTCCCGAATGACAGAAGACATCATTCGAAAAACCACGGCCATCCTGAATATACCACAGCTCCCTCTGCCATGAGGGTTTGACAAAACAATTCCTGGAGCGTATAAGAATCATTGGCAATGGGGGAGCCGGAATACCGGCTGAGAGGAGACACCGTCTCGACCCCTGGAACCTGATCCGGGTGATGCCGGCGAAGGAAATTGCGGTTTCGTAAAAAATCGCTCGCTGATGAGGCCCTCCGGTTCCGGCCGTGAGGGCCTTTTTCTTTGACGGCGTCATCTCTTTTCGACCCGAAAGGAGTAATGAAAAACATGGAGCAACAAAAAGTCCGAATTCTCGTTGAGGCCGCACTTGCGGCTGCCCTTGCCCTCGCCCTGAGTTACCTGCGGCTCTGGCACATGCCCCAGGGAGGATCGGTCACCCTGGAAAACGTCCCGATCCTGATTTTCTCGCTCAGGTGGGGGCTCAAGGCAGGTTTGGGCGCAGGGGCGGTGGCAGGGCTCCTTCAGCTTATCCTGGGCGGTTATGTGGTCCATCCACTTCAGGCTTTGCTTGACTACCCGCTCGCCTTCGGGGCACTCGGACTTGCCGCCCTTACTCCCAGGCCACTCTGGCTCGGTCTGACCCTCGGAACGTTCCTGCGGCTTGTCTGCCATGTTCTGTCGGGCGTAATCTTTTTCGCCAGTTACGCCCCGGAGGGGACGAATGTCTGGCTGTACTCCACGGTGTACAACGGGAGCTACATGCTTCCCAATCTCGGCCTCTCCATCATCCTCACCTATATACTCTGGCCGCGTCTCAAGGAACGATAAAAAAATCCGGGAGGCCCTGCACCTCCCGGATCGTATTTTCGATGCCTGGCATCGCTTTTTACCTTTTTCTACCTGTGCTTTTTGAAAATGCCGATAATAAAAAGCAGCACGACGGCTCCCGCAAAGGCCATGAGGAGAGATCCAATGAATCCCATGGGATACAGGCCCACCGAGCTGAAAAGGACGCCGCCGATGTAAGCGCCGAGGATGCCGACAAGCATATTCCCGAAGAAACCGTAGCCCCGGCCGCGCATAACCCGTCCTGCAAGCCAACCGGCGAGGACCCCGATAACGAGAAATGCCAAAAGGCTGTTTTGCATCTGTCTCCTCCTTCAGCCATCGGGAAGCTAGGTGTTGTGGTGATACCCGACGGAGTCTTCATTTTCCTCCTTCAGGCTCAGCCATTTCCCCCAATCCACGTGCAGGAAACCGCTTGCGATGTATATCGCAATGCCTGCAAGGGGCGCCCGTTCCCTTAGGGCAATGATGAGCGTTACCGCCAATCCCCACAAAAAAGCCGCCCGAGCCTTGTTCAGGTTCCCTTTTTTGAGGGCCTTGAGATTGCCGAAGGGGATGCTCGAGATCATGAGCAGACCCGTGCCGGCCGACACCAGGGCCATCAGCCAGGCAGGCGCAGAAAGCCCGGCAAACACGAAAGAAACCAGGAAATGGCCTCCAGCCGGAATGGGAAGTCCCTGGAAAGACCCCGCCACATGTTGCACATTGAAACGGGCCAGCCTCAAGGCACCGCAAAGGGCGAAAAACGCAGCCGCCAAAGCGCCCGTCACTCCCCAGAACCCCTGCAGGTAAACGCTGTACAGGAGCATCGCAGGCGCCACACCGAAACTGACCACGTCGGCCAGGCTGTCCAGTTCCATGCCGAACTCACTGCTGCCGCCAAGCCGCCGGGCCATTTTGCCATCGAGAAAATCGAAAACCACGGCCATGTAAACGAGCCACACGGCAGGAACATATTGGCCGTGAAGGGTCATCACAACAGAGAGCATGCCGCAGAGCATGTTCCCGCTGGTAATCATGTTGGGGACGATCTTCCTAAAGGGAAGCTTCTTCCGGTGTTTCCTTCGCGCCATGATCCACCACTCCGATTTTCGTCGTTCCCGCCTTCACCCGCTGACCTTGCATGACACAGGGTTCCACCGCAAGGGGCATATAGACATCCACCCGTGAACCCAATTTTATCATCCCGAGCCGTTCTCCGCGAAAAAGGCCGTCTCCACGAGCCTTGGAACAAACGATGCGTCTTGCCAGGAAACCGGCGATCTGCACCACCATTCCTTTTCCCGAAGAACTCTTGAAACCGACGAGAAACCGTTCGTTTTCTTCCGAAGCCTTTGGCGCAAAGGCCATCCATTTTTTGCCGGGGATATATTCCAGGTATTCGATACGCCCATCAGAGGGCATGCGGTTCACATGAACGTCAAGAAGAGACATAAAGATACCCACGTAATGGCATTCACCGCAAAAAGGATGGTTCGCCCGGCGGACCTCGACGACCTTCCCGTCGGCAGGGCTTACCCATATCCGATCATCTTCCGGAGGTTTCCTTTCAGGATCCCTGAAGAACCAGGCGACCAGTCCCGTACCAGCCAGAAAGAGAACGCCTGCAGGCACCCAAAAGACGAGGAAAAGCACCCCGAGAGCGAGACCGGCAAGAACGGGTTTGCGCCCTTCAGGGGCAAGTCTCATGACTACTCCTCCTCTTCTTCACTCACGTGAATGACGCTGACGTCGGCCACCGTATCGCCTTCGTCGAGGCGTATGACGCGATAGCCCGTGGCGCCGCGTCCCAGAACGGAGATGTCTCCGGCTTCAATTCGGACGACACGGCCGTGGTTGGTCATCAAAATGATTTCATCTTCAGCGCTGACCCCCCAGGAACCGATGAGCGGTCCTGTCTTGTCGGAAATAGGCAGGGCCCTGACTCCCGAGGTTCCCCTGTGATGAGGCGTAAATTCGGAAAACTCCGTTCGCTTGCCGATGCCCTTTTTGCTTACCAGAAGCGACTGGCGCCCTTCACGAACGATATCGCATCCCACGACGGTATCCCCTTCAGCAAGCCTGATGCCGCGGACTCCCCTGGCCTGTCGGCCCATAGCACGGAACTCCTTCTCCGTGGTCCTCAAGGCCTTGCCCTTTGACGTCACAAGGAGGATATCGTCATCTCCGACGGTAAAGCGAACCCTCGCGATCCGGTCTCCCGGTGATAGGGAAAGCACCCGTCTTCCTGCACGGGTCAGGTTTTGCAGTTCCGTTGCCGGAAGGCGTTTGGCCGTGCCCTTTTCGGTAATGAAAAAGACGAAGTTTGCCCCGTGGAGACAGCTGTCCCGTATGGCCACAACGAATTCGTCCTTTTCCAGGCCGATGAACTGACTCACGAGGCGGCCCTTGCCTGTCTTCGGCTCCGGCAGGACATGCCCCTTGATGGCGAATACCCTGCCCCTGGAGGTAAAGAACAAAAGGTCCCGGTGGGTGCTTGAAACGGTCAGGATGGCGGCCTCGTCACCCGTCTTGGGTGTGGCCCCCTTGACGCCCTTGCCGCCCCGGCCCTGGCAGCGGTAGGTCACAAGAGGCATCCTCCTGACATACCCGTCTCGGGAGAGCATGACCACGATCTCTTCCTCTGGGATGAGATCCTCAATCGACATGCCCTCTACAGCCTCGACGATGTCCGTTCTTCTGTCGTCGGCAAAGCGTTTCCTGACGTCCATCAGTTCTTCCCGAACGACGGCGTCAAGGATGGCGGTGCTCCCGAGAATGCTTTCATACCGTTCGATGTCGGCGAGAAGCTGGGCCATTTCCTGTTCCAGCCTGTTTCTTTCCAGACTGGTCAGTCGCTGGAGACGCATGTCCAGAATCGCCTGGGCCTGCGCTTCGGAAAAATCCATCTGCTCCACGAGACCCCGCTTGGCCGTCGGTGTGTCCTTGGCTCCCCGTATCAGGGCGATGACCTCGTCGATGATATCCATGGCCCTGATGAGGCCTTCCACGATGTGGGCCCGCTCCTGCGCCTTGCGGAGCCTGTAGGCGGTTCGCCGGCGGATCACCTCGCGCCTGTAGTCCAGGAAGGTCCGAAGTATCTGAGGCATGGACATTTCTTTCGGCTCGCCATCTACAAGGGCAAGGTTGATGACGCCGAAGGTCGTCTGCAACTGCGTTCTCCGGTAAAGCTGCCGGAGGGTCACGTCCGGGTTGGCCTCCCTGGAAAGCTCGACAACGATCCTGATTCCCCTCCGGTCCGATTCATCCCGGAGATCGGTGATTCCATCCAGGACCTTGTTCTGGACTCCCTTTGCGATGGCTTCCAGAAGGGTCGTCTTGTTGACCATGTAGGGAATCTCCGTAATGACGATGGAGGATTTCCCCCGTTTCCCGTCTTCCACGTGAGCCCGCCCCCGGACGGTCAGTTTCCCCCGGCCGGTGCGATAGGCATCGACGATGCCATCCCTGCCGAGGATGAGCCCTCCCGTCGGGAAATCAGGACCCGGCATGCGCTGCAGGATTCCGTCTACCTCGGGCTCCGGGGTTTCGAGAAGGTAGCACAAAGCATCCACGACCTCACCGAGGTTGTGGGGCGGAATGTTCGTCGCCATTCCCACAGCGATGCCCGAACTGCCGTTGATGAGAAGGTTGGGCAACCGCGTCGGGAGCGTCAGCGGCTCCTCCAGCGAATCGTCAAAATTCGGCCCCCAGTCAACGGTTTCCTCGTCTATGTCCTCGAGCATTATTTCGCCGATTTCGGCGAGCCGGGCCTCGGTATACCGCATGGCGGCGGGAGGGTCCCCGTCTATGGAACCGAAATTCCCCTGACCGTCGACGAGGGGGTACCGCATCGAGAAGTTCTGGGCCAGGCGCGCCATGGTGTCGTAAATCGCCGAATCGCCGTGGGGGTGGTACTTACCCATTGTTTCCCCGACAACACGGGCGGATTTCTTGTAGGACTGGTTATGCCTCAGGCCAAGGCCCAGCATGCCGTACAGCACTCTCCGCTGCACGGGCTTGAGGCCGTCTCTCGCATCCGGAAGTGCGCGTCCCACGATGACGCTCATGGCGTAATCGAGATAGCTGTGCTTGATCTCCTCTTCCAGCGGCAGAGGCACGACTTTTCCGAAAGGCAGCTCGCCGGAACGTTTTTCCACTGGCAATCTCTCCTTTTTCCCTTGTCAATCATTATCAATCACGACAAAGGCGGCGGTGTCTCCGCCGCCCGTAGAAAGCGGTATCCCCTATTTCACGGATTCGCACCCGTTGTTCATATTTTACATCAAATTTCACGAAATATGCGGTTCCTTTCCCTCAACAGGGACACCCTGCGGCACGAAACCCGCCTTTCGGACGTCACCGCTTTCGGAGAAACAGGCGGCGGTTTCCATTATGGAATGCCGTCGCGCCATATTATAATCAAGGGAGAGTTCTTGCAGATATTCTCCCGGAGAAAGGAGTGAAGAAGATGTCAACCTATCCTGCCATACTGGTCGAGAACGACTTCCACGATATCGAGTTCTGGTACCCCTATTACAGGATGCAGGAAGCGGGTCTTGAGCCTATCGTGGTGGCGCCGGCGGCGCCCAAGATTTACCGCGGGAAATACGGCACCACCATCGAAGCCACCTATGACGCAGGCAGCCTGCAGGGCAAACCACCCTCGGCGGTGGTGATACCGGGCGGCTGGGCTCCTGACAAGCTCCGCCTGTCGTCTGATATCGTGCAACTCGTGAGGCACGTATTCGAAAACGGAGGCATCGTGGCCGGCATCTGCCATGCCGGAAGCCTGCTCGTATCGGCGGGAATCGTGTCGAACCTGCGGGTCACCAGTTATCCCAGCATCAAGGACGACATGACGGCTGCGGGAGCGGAATGGATCGACGCTCCGGTGGTCAATTCAAAAGGGCTCATCACCAGTCGGCGTCCCTCGGATCTGCCCTTTTTCATGGAAGAGGTCATAGGCTGCCTCCTGTCCTGACGCCAAAGCAGGGCCACTTCAACGGGCATGTTGCCGCCGTGCGAAGATTAGGGCCTCCAACTGTTCGAGAATCGGAAGAACATCCGGTACAAGCGGAACAGGCCGGCCAAGGAGGTTTGCCCGGGCGATCTCCCGGGAACCGGGAAAAACGGCGATATACTCAGGGTTTTCTGCTCTGAGGGCTTTTGACATGAAGCTGAGGGCCTCCGGGTCAGACTTGTTGAGTATCGAGACACAGGGCTTCGCGACGCTTGCCGCCAGCTCGTTTATGAATTGTGCGAAGAGGACGGATTCCCATGAAGGATCGAGGACCGGGCAAAAGAGTTCGCATTGTTCGTGAAGACCGCGACCGACATGCTCCACACCCGCCTCGGCGTCCACAAGATAAATCCATCCTCCCTTGTGAAGACTCTCGATAAAGTGCTGTCCCAGCATCAAGAGGGGGCAGGCGCACCCCTCCTTCGGGGACCTGATCTTGCCGATGCTGACAAGACAGAGATTGTCCCTGCCGCCCACACAGGAACGGGGCAAATCCCGAACGTGCAACTCTCCTTTTTTTCCGAAAAGATCACAGGACCGGGATCCTCCGTCCCTGTTCCTGCAATCGAGCCACTTTTCCACAGCCTCCTTGCCGCCGAACTCCTCCGCCAGCGTCATTTCAGGAGCTGCGATTCCGAGCATCCTGTGAAGGCTCCCGTTGCTTTCGTCCGCATCTATCACGCAGACGGAACGGCCGTTTACCGCGAGATGGCGTGCCAGAAGGGCCGTCAGGGTGCTTTTGCCGCTTCCACCCCTTCCGCAAAGCAGTACTGTGCACATAACGCTGAATCACCTCTCAGATTAAAAACCAAAAAGGAAAAACATGGAAATCCTATGGGATTTTACCACGGACGATCAAAAGTCACAGGGCCTTAGTGTATAATATTTTTACGCTGAATCGTTAACGCTTCTTTTGGATTGACCTGCGAATATTATCCAGCAAAGGGGGATGCGCGATGAAACCATCGGTAAAGGCCTTGCTCCTGCTTCTGGTGGTTGCACTCATAACCGGATGGTCAGGTCCGGCTCAGGCGGCAATGGGTGATGTGGAAGAATTCTCCTTCCGGGGTGCCGAATCGGACCTTTTGGGCATGGAGGAGTCCATGAAGCCCGACGGAAAGCGCGATGCTCATTTCGTCGTTAGCGTAAAGGGTGTCGGAGCAGTAAAGGGAGTCAGTATGAAGGCCCTCGGCTCGGAAAGGGAATGGGACACAACACCCGGTAACAGTTCCTGGGGGATGGTTGTCAGGGACAGCCAGGGGGAAGAGCTGACCACGTCTTCCGGCAGCCTTTCGATCGTCCCCTATCTCATGTTTCTGACACTTCATGTCTACGTTGCCGATGACGGAACGGCTTTTTCGGAAGAACGGGAGTACGAGGTTTCCGTTTCCTTCATCGACGGCAGCACAGCCACCGCCCGGACAACCGTCCAGGGGCTTCCTGAAATCTTCAGGGAAGAGGAAGAAGCACTGCACGACGAGGCTATGTCCGCGATCCTTTACGGGAAAGGGGCAAAGGATGTCGTCGGGCGATCGGAAAGAATCGCCGGCGACGGCCGCAGGGACGCCCATTTCCGGGTGCGTTTCGACACTATCTCCGTGGTTGAGGAGATTGCCGTCCGGAACGTGGACGGCACGTCTTCGGCATGGGACACGGTCCCCGCTAACGGCATTTGGGTGATAGCCGTCTACACCGACGGAAACCTCCGGAACCGGCAGGATGGAAGCGTCAGGTTCGCCGTCGAAGACGAGACGACCCTTGACCTCTGGGTGGCGGACAACGGTTCAATTGACGCCGGTTCGACTCGCTACGAAGTTATCGTCAAGTTCAACGACGGCACCGTCATGCGCCGGATTGCAGAAAGGCCGGCCCCCGTAACCGACACCGGAGAAGGAATCCTTTCCGCCGTGCTCCATCCGCCGGGGCAGCGTGACCTGACTGCCAGGAACGAAACCCTCCGGGGTGACGGAAAAACCGACTGGAAGATATCCGTCGAACTGTCGGCGTCGGGGAAAATCATCAGTTTCATCGTCCGCGGAGACGATGGGGCTTCCGAGTGGGACACCCTCCCCGGAAACGGGAAATGGCTCCTCGGGGTCACCGACGCCTCGGGCAATGTGATGAACGAAAACAATGGTTCGGTTTCAATAAACGTCTCCGGAAGGAAAAACCTCGACCTCTGGCTTACCGATAACGGAACCATTGCAGAAGGCGACGTGAAATACAAGGTCATCACCGTCATGAGCGACGGGACGATCATCGAAAGAGAGGTCGTCCGTGCAGGCGGAGTCAGGCCTTCCCCATTGGCTCCCGTTGAAATCGGGGCTGTCCGGACATCTGGTCAGGTGCGGCCGGTCTATATCGGCAAGGGCCCTATGAACTATCTGCCGAAAGCCGAAGTTTCCTCCCTTCTCACGCCGTCCGATGCCAATCCCGACGCTCATGTCAGGCTCGCGCTCTCAGGCCTGGAAGGAACTATCGAGAGCCTCGCCGTCAAGGCACCTGACGGCGGGGGCGGGGTATGGGACACCATCAGGGGGAACGGAACCTGGAACATCGTCGTGACCCGGACCCGCTCGGGCGGGATCCTTTCCAACACCGACGGGACTTTCAACATGGCCGTTACGGGCGATACGGAACTCCACCTGTGGCTTGCCGACAACGGGAATTTCGGTTCGGCCCCTCAAAGGTTCGAGGTGCACGTCACCTTTGAAGACGGAAGGGTTCTCAAAAACTCCATTACCGAATGAACCGCGCAATTCGTGATTCAAAAAGGAGCCGCCATGCGGCTCCTTTTTGAATCAAAGGGTGGTTATTCCAGCTTGCCCGCTTCCAGGTCCCTGATGACACCGTAGAGGATGTCGATCCCCTTCACGAGATAGTCCTCCGGGATCACCAGAGGCGGCAGAAGCCGGGCCACGTTTCCGTGGTGGCCGCCCACCTCGATCATGACGCCCCGCTGGTGCCCGTACTTGCGGACCTTCTTCGCCAGGTCCGGAGCCGGCTTTTTCGTCTTCTTGTCCTCCACCATCTCCATGGCGATCATGAGGCCGATCCCGCGGGCCTCGCCGATAATCCCCGATCCCGCCTCCATCTCCTTGAGCCTGGGCATCATCTTCTCGCCCAAAGCCGCGGCTCGCTCCGCCACCTTGTGCTCCACCATCCAGTCGAGGCCCACCGCTCCGGCGGCATAGGCCACCATGTTCCCCCGGAAGGTCCCGATGCTCAGTCCGGGCGGCCAGGTATTGAGCTCCTCCCGGTAGGCAATCGCCGATATGGGAAAGCCCACCCCGCCCAACGCCTTGCTGATGGTCACGATGTCGGGGACGATCCCGGCGTGCTCGAAGGCGAACATCTTGCCCGTCCGGCCAAGGCCCGCCTGGATCTCGTCGCAGATCAGAAGCACGCCGTGGGCTTCGGTGATCTCCCTAACCCGCTGCAGGAACTTCGGCGACGGGATGATGGTCCCGCCTTCCCCCTGCACGGCTTCCAGAATCACCGCCGCCGGCTTGGAGACACCCGAGTGGGAGTCCTCGAGCACCCGCTCCAGGTAATCCGCCGTCTGGTCGTCGACGCGGTCGTCGGGGCAGCCGAAGGGGTTCCGGTACCGGTAGGGAAAAGGCAGAAACTGCACGCCCGGAACCAGCGGCCC
>JBNGCT010000040.1:0-13497 GCA_049974965.1 Thermovirgaceae bacterium | reverse complement strand
CCATCAAGGCCTTCGGCCTCGGGGACGGTGTCCCGGGAAATATCGCCGGGTACGAATGCGCGGACTGGCTTCTTTTCGACGCCGGGAGGTCGGGCCAGGGCGGTACAGGGCGGAGTTTCGACTGGTCGCTCCTCGAGGGGAAGGATTTCGGGAAGCCCTTTATCCTCGCAGGCGGGTTGGGGCCCGAAAACCTGGCGGAGGCCCTGCTCCGTACCGGTGCGGCCGCGGTGGACCTGAACAGCGGGATCGAGGCGGCGCCGGGGATCAAGGACCATGAGCGGATGAAGCTCGCCTTCATGAGGGTCAGGCAGTACGAGACGGAAAGACTGGAGCGTGAGACGAGATGAAAAGAAGAGGGTATTTCGGCGATTTCGGGGGGCGCTTCGTCCCCGAAACGCTGTTTCCGGCACTGGAGCGGCTCGAAGAGGAGTACAACAACCTGCGTACGGACCCGTCCTTTCAGGAAGAGCTGGTCGGCCTCCTTTCACGGTATTGCGGGCGGCCGACGCCGCTCTACCTGGCCGAAAGGCTTTCGGAGTCCGTCGGCAGGGCGAAGGTGTACCTGAAACGGGAGGACCTCAACCACACGGGTGCCCACAAGATCAACAACGCCATCGGGCAGGCCCTTTTGGCGGTCAGGCTGGGGAAAGGCCGCATCATCGCCGAGACAGGCGCCGGCCAGCACGGCGTGGCGACGGCGACGGCCGCCGCAAGGTTCGGTCTCGAGTGCCACGTGTACATGGGTACCGAAGACATGGAGCGCCAGGCGCTGAACGTGGACAGGATGAGGCTTCTGGGCGCCGAGGTGGTTCCCGTGACGTCGGGAAGCCGCACCCTGAAGGACGCCACCAACGAGGCCATCCGCGACTGGGTGACCAACGTGGAAGACACCTATTACATCATCGGCTCGGCCGTGGGTCCCCACCCCTACCCGACGATCGTCAGGGATTTCCAGAGGGTGATCGGTGACGAAACCCGCAGCCAGGTGCTCGAACTGGAAGGGCGGCTGCCCGACCTCCTCATTGCCTGCGTGGGCGGCGGAAGCAACGCCATCGGCATGTTCCACCCCTTTGTGGAGGACCGCTCGGTCCGCATGATCGGCGTCGAGGCGGCGGGGCGGGGCGTCGAAACGGGCGAGCACGCGGCGACGCTGACCGCCGGGGAGGTGGGGGTGCTGCACGGGAGCCGGTCCTACCTTCTCCAGGACGAAAACGGACAGGTGCAGATCGCCTGTTCCATCTCCGCCGGGCTGGACTACCCGGGAGTGGGGCCGGAGCACAGTTTCCTCAAGGACTCCGGCAGGGTGGAGTACACCTCGGTGACCGATTCACAGGCCCTCGAGGCCTTCAAGCTCCTTTCCAGGCGTGAGGGCATCATCCCGGCCCTTGAAAGCGCCCACGCCGTGGCCGATCTTTCCCGCTGCGCCGGGGAGCTCCCCGAGGGAAGCATCGTCGTGGTCTGCCTGTCGGGGCGCGGCGACAAGGACATGCATTCAGTGCGACCCTATCTCATGGAAGGAGTTGAAGCAAGATGACGGACCGGTTGCAGGCGGCTTTTTCAGGGGGTAAGGCCCTCATCCCATATATTACCGCGGGGGACCCGTCAATGGAGGTCACCGGGGAGCTTGTGAAGGTGCTCGCCTCATCGGGGGCCGACATCATCGAGATCGGGGTCCCCTTTTCGGACCCCCAGGCCGACGGCCCCGTGATCCAGGCCTCGTCGGCGAGGGCCCTTGAAAAGGGGGCGACCCTCGGGAAGGTGCTGGAGGTGGTCCGCCGGGTCAGCGGGGAGGTCCATGTCCCCCTCGTTTTGATGGGGTATTTCAACCCAGTCCTCAGGTACGGGCCGGAGCGGTTCGCCACGGAGGCGGCGGAAGCGGGCGTGGCGGGGGTTATCATTCCCGATTTGCCCTTCGATGAGGACCCGGCCTTCTACAGGTTGCTCGGGTCAAAGGGCGTGCACGGGGTGTTCATGGTGGCGCCCAATACGGCGCGGCCCCGCCTTGAGGCCCTGGGACGACAGGCCTCGGGCTTCGTGTATTGCGTGTCCCTCTACGGGATCACCGGCGACGCCCGCGGGCCGGTGGACCATCTGGGCGCGTACCTGGAAACCGTAAAAAAATACGTCAGTGTCCCCCTCGCCGTGGGTTTCGGCATCGACGGGCCCGACAAGGCGGCGGACGCAGCAGGGCATGCCGACGGGGTCGTGGTGGGAAGCGCCCTGGTGAAGATCATCGAAAGGCACGGCGCGGATACGAAGCGCCTGAAGGAGGAAACGGGAGATTTCCTGACGGATCTCAGGGATGCCATCGACCGGAGCGCTGCAGCCTGCGGGCGATCCTAGCAGCACGTGCGGGACGGGTAGACCCCCAGGATCCTGAAGCTGAAGCACCGGGAGGCCATGACGTCCAGGGCGGGGAGCACCTTGTCGTTGCCGTGTGCGGCCTCGATGTCGACGAAGAACAGGTATTCGAAGGGGTTGGCCACGAGGGGCCGCGACTGGATGAACATGAGGTTCGCACCGCTGTCCCTGAGGGGTTCGAGGGCGTGAAAGAGCGAGCCCGGCTTGTGGGCCACGGTGAAAAGCACCGAGACCTTGCCTGTCTTCGGGGGTTCCATGTCTCCCCGGTTGCCGACGACCCAGAAGCGGGTGGTGTTGTGGGAGTGGTCCTGGATGTTCCGGGCGAGGATTTCGAGCCCCGCTTTTTCGGCGGCGGCCTCGCTGCACACGGCGGCGACACCGTCGGAAGCCGCGGCCTCCAGGGCCGCCGCGCTGGTGCTCGAGGAGGGAGTCCTCGAGGCTTGCGGGAGATTCGTTGAAAGCCAGATCCGGCACTGTGCCAGCGCCTGGGGGTGGGAGCGGATTTCCTTGACGTCCCCGAGGTTCCCCTTTTTGCCCGCCAGCACGTGCCTTACAGGCATGACGACCTCCATGGCGATGGCCAGGTCCGGGCCGGCCGAGGCGAGACTGTCGAGGGAGGTGTAGACTACGCCCTCGATGGTGTTTTCCACGGGGATGACGCCGAGATCCGTTTCCCGGCGTTCCACGGCCCGGATGACGTCGCCGGGCGATTCGAAAAAGGAGCTGTCGATGGATTTCCCCAGAGCCTCCAGGGCGGCCTGGTGCGAGTAGGACCCCGCCGGGCCGAGGGATGCGACCAGAAGCCGTTTCTGGGCGGCCCGGCACAGGGAGATGATCTCCCTGTAGACCGCTTCCAGCGACCGGACGTCGAGATCGGGGTGTCCGGCGACGAGTTTGTCCAGGATTTCCCGTTCCCTGGAGGGGTCGAAAACGGCACCGCCTGTTTTCGTCGAGCCGATCCGGCGGGCGATGCAGCGCCGCTTCATGAGGGCCCTGGCGATGGTTTCGTCGATCTCGTCTATCTGCGCTCTCAGTTTTTTCCGTTCGATTTCGTCACCTGGATTCATGCATCTGGCCCCCTTGTCGGTCGTGTCCCGGTCGGGTGTACAAGAGCGTAGCCGAAAGTCCGGCTTGTGGCAATTTCACATTTGCTGTTGACAAATCCCGAAATGTTACTAGAATGAATCGACAATACACGCAAGTCATTCGAGGGGAAAGGGGGAAAACCGATGGCGACAGGCCGCGTAAAGACCAGGAACATGTTCACAAACGGCAGGTTCTATTTTTATTTTAGCGGCGGCCAGTGGCGTTATTTTTACGCCAGTGGTCATTCAATGCATGGGAATCCGCTATCGGCTCCCCGGACTCTTTCCTCTTCAGGCGAGGTATAGGCGAAAAGCAAAAGCCAGGTAAAGAGTCGGGAAAGCAAAAAAGGAACATACCAGCCGGAACCGGATTCCAAATCCAGTTCCGGCTTTTTTTATATTTTTTCATTCCCGGGAGGTTGAGCGAGATGTTGGTCATTCAGATGGAGAAGCAGTGCAGCAGCCTTGATGTGGCGAGAGTGTGCGATCTTCTTGAGCGGAGAGGACGGGAAACGAAAGTGGTGGGCGGCATGAAAGCCCCGAGAATAGTGACGGCCGGAAACGGGGAGGAAAGGGAGATCCTGGTGGGCCTTCCCGGCGTGGCGTGCCTGGCGGCGACGAAGCACCCGTTCCCGCTGGCGAGCCGCGAAATCTTCCCGAACGACGGCGTTGTGGACATCGCCCCGGGCCTTGCCATCGGTGGAGGGAACATGGTCGTCATGGCCGGGCCCTGCGCGGTGGAAAGCAGGTCCCAGATCCTGGAGACGGCGCGGGGAGTCAAGGCGGCGGGGGCAAAGGTCCTCCGGGGCGGAGCCTTCAAGCCGAGGACGAACCCCTACTCCTTCCAGGGCCTCGGGAACGAGGGCATCGCCCTCATGGCCGAGGCAAGGGAGGCGACGGGGCTTCCCATCGTGACGGAGATCATGTCCACGGAGGACCTCGAGTGGCTCGAGCCCCACGTGGACATTTTCCAGATCGGCTCCCGGAACATGATGAATTTCAGCCTCCTGAAGGCCGTTGGCCGGGCCGACAAGCCCGTCCTCCTCAAAAGGGGCCTCATGGCGACGGTGGACGAATGGCTCCAGGCCGCGGAGTACATCCTTGCGGGCGGCAACTCCCGGGTGATCCTTTGCGAACGGGGGATCCGGAGCTTCGACAAGAGCACCAGGAACACCCTGGACCTGAGCGTGGTCCCCCTGGTCAAGTCGCTGAGCCATCTTCCCGTGATCGTAGACCCAAGCCACGGGACGGGGCGCAGGGAGCTCATCCGCCCCATGAGCCTGGCGGCCCTCGCCGCCGGCGCCGACGGGCTGATCATCGAGGTCCACCCGGAGCCCGATGCGGCCCTTTCCGACGGGTTCCAGACGCTGGATTTTGCAGCCTTTGACGACCTCATGCAATCCATTTCGAGCCTGACGCAGATGATGAGAACCGACGAGGAACGCAGGAAATGCGCCTTGAAAATTGCGATGTAGCCATCGCCGGAGTGGGCCTGATCGGTGGTTCCATCGCAGCGGCTTTAGTTTCAAGCGGCCGGTGCCGGTCCGTCAGGGGTTGGGACCGGGACCCGGAAGTCACAAACAGGGCCGTCCAAAATGGGTTTTTGCATGAGGCTTTGGAGAGTCTCGAGGATCTGGCTGCAGGTGCGGATGTATTCGTGGCGGCTGTGCCGCCGGAGGCCATCGCGGAGGTGGGCAGCAGGGCCTTCAGCGCTTCCGGCGGAAGGATCCGGGCCTTCTTCGACACGGGAAGCGCCAAGCGCGTCGTCGCCGGAGAGCTTGCGCGGGTCTGGCGGGACCGTTACCTCGGCTTTCACCCCATGGCGGGCAGCGAGCGTGGCGGGATCGAAAACGCCGATGGGGGGCTTTTCGAAGGCTGTGTGACCGCCCTGGTCACCGTCCCGGAGACCTCCCGGGAAACGAAAGACACCGCCGCCGAGCTTGCGGCCGTCCTGAAATGTTCGAAAACGGTGGAAATGGATCCCCAAACCCATGACAAGACCGTCGCCTGCATCAGCCACCTGCCAGTCTTTGTCGCCATGGCCCTGTCCCTTGCCGCCGGGGAATGCCAAAGCCGCCTTCCTGCCCTTGGAGAACTTGCAGCAGGGGGTTTCCGGGATACCTCCCGGGTGGCCCAGGGACCTTCCTGGCTTGTGGCCCAGATGTGGGACCAGAACGGTGACAACATCGCCCCCCTCCTCCACAGGGCGGCATCGCTGCTGGAAACCATGGCGGTTTCTTCGAAGGGGGAGCTAGCCGTCATGTCGGAACGGGCGGCCCTGTCGAGGAAGTCCGTTCTTGAAGGACTGAAGGATTCAGGAGGTGAGCTTTCGTGAAAAGCATCCAGGTGGAACCGGCAGGAGCCTTGAGGGGAAAGATCACCCCGCCGGGCGACAAATCCATCTCCCACCGCGCGGCTTTTCTGGGGGCCCTGTCGTCGGAGGGGATCAGCGTTTCGAATTACTCCACCGGCGCCGATTGCGCGTCCACACTGCAGTGTCTCAGGCAGGTCGGATGCGGTGTCTTTCGTGATGGTCACCGGGTGACGGTGAACAAGGAAGGCAAGCCCGGCGAAAAGGCAGGCATCCTCGACGCCGGGAACTCGGGCACGACGGCGCGCCTTTTGTGCGGTTTCCTCGCCGGCATGCCGGGCCTCTTTTCGGTGATCACCGGTGACGAGAGCCTGCGGAAGCGCCCCATGGCCCGGGTCGTTTCCCCCCTCAGGACCATGGGCGCCCGCATCGACGGCCGGGACGGCGGCTCCAGCCTTCCCTTGTCCATTCGGGGGACCCGTCTTTCGGGAGGAACTTTCACCCTCACCGTGGCCAGCGCGCAGGTGAAAACGGCCCTCATTCTGGCCGGGCTCAACGCCCAGGGGAGCGTGACCGTCGTGGAACCCCTGCAGACAAGGGACCACACGGAGATCATGCTGAACCACCTGGGCGTTCCTGTGAGATGTGAGGACGGCGCGGTTACGGTGTACCCCTGCAGCGACCTCCCGGGCGGGTCCTGGAGGATCCCCGGTGATTTCTCGTCGGCCGCTTTCTGGATCGTCGCGGCGACCATTGCGAAAGGCTCGGAACTTGTCCTTGAAGGCATCGGCGCGAATCCCACACGAACGGGGCTGTTGAGTCATCTGCAGAAAATGGGGGCGAACCTTGAGTGGGGCCCCCAAAGCCTTGCCGGGGGCGAAAAACTGGCGGACCTGAAGGTCCAGGGCGCCCCCCTCGGGGCCGTAGTCATCGGAGAAAAGGATATTCCGGCCATGGTGGACGAGCTGCCCGTTCTTGCCGTGGCGGCGACCCAGGCGACGGGGGTTTCCAGGATCGACGGGGCGCGGGAGCTTCGCTTCAAGGAGACGGACCGGATCCGGGCCATGACGGAAGGGCTGAAGAGGCTCGGGGCGAAAATCGCGGAGCTTGAGGACGGCTGGGAAATCGAGGGTCCGGTCCGGCTCCGCGGGGGGACCGTGGACGGCTGCGGCGACCACAGGATCGCCATGGCCCTCAGCATCGCCGGCCTGGTCGCAGACGGGCCTGTCACCGTGGAAGGCGGTGGCTGTGTCGAAATTTCCTATCCGTCTTTTTACGAGGACCTCAAGATGGTGACGGCCTGCGGGGCAGCGTCATGATCACCGCAGCGACGCGCCTGGTCGCCCTTTTGGGCAATCCCGTCGGCCACAGCCTTTCTCCCCTGATGCACAATGTCGCCTTCAGGGAAAGGGGTCTCGACATGTGCTATCTGGCTTTTGAGGTGAACCCAGGTGACCTGGGAAAAACAATAGAAGGCCTGAAATGCCTGGGCGCCGTGGGGGCGAACATCACGGTGCCCTTCAAGGAAAGGGCGCTGCTGTACATGGACCGTCTTGCCCCGGAGGCCGATGCCGTCGGGGCCGTCAACACAGTTGTCTTTGAAGGGAAACAGGCCTTCGGCCATAACACCGACATCAACGGCGTGCGGGAAACCCTCCGCCTGTTCCGGGTCTCGAGGAAGTCGGCACTGCTGCTCGGCGCCGGGGGTGCGGCGCGGGCGGCGGCCTGTGCCCTGGGGAAGGAAGGCTGGGACCGGATATGGGTTTCCAACAGGCACCACAAGAGGGCGGAGCAGCTTGCCGATGACCTGGCGAGAATCTGCAACACCCCCTTCGCGGGGGCCATCCCCTGGGGGGAAAGGCCCGCCGAACCGTGTTCTCTCGTGGTGAATGCCACGTCCCTGGGCCTGGAAAGGGCGGAATGGCCGGAAGGCCTGCCCGAAAAAATCCTTTCCGATGAAACCGTCGAAGGGGTCCTGGACCTGGTCTACACGCCGGGTGCGCGGACGCCTTTCGTGGAAGCGGCGATAAAGCGGGGAATTCCAGCCGTCGGTGGTGAAGAGGTCCTCCTCCGGCAGGGGGCGTCGGCCTTCGGCCTGTTTACAGGGATGGAGGCCCCCGTCGAAAGGATGCGCAGCAGCATGAAAGACTGGACTGCGCGCCACGGAAGGGGCTGACCGTTCATGGTTCTGCGGTTTCTGACGAGCGGCGAATCCCACGGGCGCGGCCTGCTGGCCATCGTTGAAGGGTTGCCGGCAGGGGTCAATGTCCACGAAGAGGATCTGAGGAAGGGCCTTGCAAGGCGGCGGCGGGGGTACGGCCGGGGCGGGAGGATGCGCCTGGAGACGGACCGTCTGACGGTCTGGAGCGGCATACGAAACGGGGAAACCACAGGCGCCCCCTGCGGCGTCTCCATAGAAAACGCGGAATGGCAAAAGTGGCGGCCCGTGCTCGACCCGGCCCGTTGTGATGCCGCTGGTGCGGTCCATGCGGCCGTCTCCTGCCCCAGGCCGGGCCATGCCGACCTGGGAGGCGCAGTGAAATACGGGCACCGGGACATGCGGAACGTCCTGGAGCGGGCGAGCGCCCGTTCCACGGCGGCCTGGACGGTGGCCGGACTTCTCGCGGGCTGTCTTTTGGCCGAAATCGGCGTCCGGGTCCGGGGCGCGGTGCTTTCCATCGGCGGGGTCGAGACGGATCCGCCGGCATCCGAAGCCGAATGGGAGGCGGCCATGGCGTCGGACCTGGGATGTACCCGGAAATCCGCCGAAGCGGCCTTTACGGAGAGAATACAGGGCGCCGAGGAAAAAAAGGACACCCTCGGCGGCACCTTTCTCATCTCGGTGAGAGGCCTGCCACCGGGGATCGGGTCCTACACGGAGTGGGACCGGAGGCTCGACGGACGCCTTGCGGCGGCGGTCATGGCCATCCCGGGCGTCAAGGGGGTCGAGATCGGCGAGGGGTTCCGCCTGAAAGAGTTGCCCGGCAGCCTGGCCCACGACGGAATCGCCGCCGACGGAAAGGGCGGCTTCAAACGCCTGTCCAATCACGCAGGGGGTCTTGAGGGCGGGATGACCAACGGGGAAGAAGTCCTTCTGGCGGCCGTCATGAAGCCCATACCCACCCTCCGGAAACCGCTGCCCTCCGTCGACGTGACCACGGGCGAAGCCGTGTCCGCCCACCGGGAAAGGGGCGACACCTGCGCCGTCCCCGCCGCCTGCGTGGTTGCCGAAGCCATGGCCGCCTGGGTCATCGCCGCCGCCGTGACGGAGCAGTTCGGGGGAGACCGGATAGAAGACCTCCGGCGGAGGTTCAAAGAATACGTGGTTGAAGCGGGGAGGTTCCTCCATGGAACGGACTAACCTCTTTCTGGGCGGCTTCATGGCCGCCGGGAAAACCGCCGTGGGAAAAGAAATTTGCAGGCTTTCGGGGCGGCCCTTCCTGGATGTGGACGGGCTCATCGAACAAAGGGAAGGCATGTCCGTGGCGGAAATCTTCGAGCACAGCGGCGAGCTCTGTTTCAGACGGCTGGAGGCCGAAACGGTCCGAGAGGTCTGCGGCCTGGAAAACACGGTGATCGCCCTCGGCGGGGGGGCTCTCCTGAACGCTGAGCTGAAAGAGCTGATCCTCCAGGCGGGGAGGCTCGTCATCCTGGATGTCCTTCCGGAAACGGTCATCGAGCGAACCCGAGGGGAGAAGGGAAAACGCCCGCTCCTTGATCCCCGGGGTATGGAAGAGCTGATGGCAAGACGCCGTGAAGCCTACGCGGGCGGGGACTGCAGGATTTCGACGGACGGCAGGGACGTGGGGGATATTGCCGGCGAGATCCTGTTGCGTTTCGGTATCCCGGGCCGGCACTCCGTCCCGGGCCGGGACGGGATGCCGGGCGACGAAAGGGTCGTGGCGGGTCACATTTACGTGGGCCGGGGGATTCTCGCGAAAAAAACCAGAGAGCTTGTGGAAGGATCTTCGGGGTCCTTTTTTTTCGTGGCCGACAAGATCACGGGGCCCCTTTACGGCGAGGGGCTCGGAAAGCCCAGGGGCACGTTTTTGCTTCCAAGAGGAGAAGATGCGAAACAGGTGCGCATGGTTGAGAAAATCTGGCAGGCCTTTGCCGATTCAGGGGTGGAACGGGGCGACATGGTTGTCGCCCTCGGCGGGGGTACCGTGGGTGACGCCGCCGGTTTCGCCGCGTCGACCTGGCTCCGGGGGGTCCCCGTCATCCAGTGCCCCACGACCCTGCTGGCCCAGGTAGACAGCGCCGTCGGTGGAAAAACGGGGGTCAACCTTCCCGAGGGGAAAAACCTGGTCGGGAGCTTTCATCAGCCGAAGGCGGTGGTGGCCGATGTGGAGTGCCTTCGGAGCCTTTCCGCCAGAAACTACCGGCAGGGGCTGGCCGAGGCGGTCAAGTACGGCCTGGGAGAGGATCCGGCCCTTTTCGGGTGGATCGAAACCCATGCGGAGGGCCTCAGGCGGCGCGACACGGGACTTCTTGTGGACCTCGTGGCGAGGTGCACCGCCATAAAGGCCGACGTGGTCCGGCAGGATGAAAAGGAGAAAAAGGGTGTCCGGGAGAGGCTTAACCTGGGTCACACGGTGGCCCACGGCCTGGAGGCCGCCTCCGGGTACGGGGGCTGGTCCCACGGCGACGCCGTCTCCGTGGGGATGGTCGTGGCGGCGCACCTTTCGTTCCAGCTGGGACTGTGCGGGAAAGAAACGCCCGCAAGGCTCCTGGAGCTTCTTGCGGAGCTGGGGCTCCCGGTGATCCCCGACAGGCCCTGGGGACAGATCATGCCCCACCTGCTCAGGGACAAGAAGTTCAGGGCCGGGAACCCGCGGCTGGTCCTCCCGCGGACGAAAGACGGGGCCGTCGTCTGTGACGATGTGCCGCTGAAGATGCTGCAGGAATGCTATGAGGAGGTGCTTGCATGGAACGGCGGCTCGCCTTTGCCGTGCTGAACGGGCCGAACCTGAATCTTCTCGGCGAAAGGGAACCCGGAATCTACGGCAGACACACCTTGTCAGACGTGGAAGGCCTCTGCAAAAAGTGGGCCGATGCCCACGGCGCCTCGGTGGAGTTCTTCCAGAGCAACCACGAGGGAGATCTCATCGACCGGCTCCAGGCGCTTCGAAAAAGCGTTTCCGGAGTGGTGTTCAATCCCGGCGGATACACCCATACCAGCGTCGCTCTCAGGGACTGCGTCGCCGCCATCGCCGTCCCAGTCGTCGAGGTGCACCTGTCGAACCCGGCGGCGAGGGAGCCTTTCAGGCGGACCAGCCTCATCGCCCCCGTCGCCGCGGGAAGCATCGCCGGTTTCGGAATCAGGGGCTATCTTCTCGCCCTGGAGGGACTTTTTCTCGACGCCCGCGGGGTTTGGGGCCCGGAACCCGACAAGGGCTGAGGGTTTCCCCGAAAAACGGACTCCTTTCCCCACGCCGCGCGGGGAAAGGGAAGCCCTCTGATGAAAAAGGTTGTAGCTCTGAACTTGCAGTGTTGCGTTTTTATAGTGAGTGCGATTTAGGCAAGCAACGCATCATGAAACTGGTGTTCTGTGCCGGTTGCTCTTTATGGGGCCTGCAGGGACGAAAGGGGATTGAGCAATTTGAAGAAGACGACCTTGCTGAAAAAACTTGTCAACGACCCGGAAATTCTCGTCATGCCGGGAGCCCATGACGCCCTTACGGCGAGGGTGATCGAGAAAACGGGTTTCAAGGCCGTGACGAGCGGCGGGTACAGCATTTCGGCCGGCGTACTGGGCAAGCCTGACATCGGCCTTTTAGGCATGAAGGAGATGGCGGATTTTTACCGGAACGTGGTGCAGGCCGTGGACATCCCCGTTTTCGCCGACGCGGACACGGGGTACGGAGACGTGAACAACGTGATCCGGACCGTGCAGGAGTACGAGCAGGCGGGCGTGGCGGGGCTTTTTATCGAGGACCAGGTTTTCCCCAAGCGCTGCGGCCACATGGAGGGGAAGTCCCTCATCCCGGCGGAGGACATGGTGGCCAAGATCCGGGCCGCCATCCATGCCCGCAGGGATCCCGATTTCGTGATCATGGCCAGGACCGATGCCATCGCCGTGGAGGGAATCGATGAGGCCATCCGGCGGGGAAGGATGTACGCCGATGCCGGGATCGACCTGATGTTCGTCGAGGCGGTCCGGGACGTGGAGCAGATGAAAAGGGTGGTTGCCGAGATCCCCAAGCCCCAGCTCGCCAACATCATTGACGGGGGCAAAACGCCCATGCTCACCTATCAGGAGCTCGAAAAAATCGGCTACGCCGTAGTGGTATACCCCAACACGCTGAGTTACGCCGTGGCGAAAACGGCCATGAAGTTCATGGAAACACTCAAGCGGGACGGGTCCATGAAGGCCCTGCGGGACGAGCTCCTGTCTTTTGACGAGTTTTTCACCTTCATGGGAACGGACGAGATCCGCGAAGGGGAAAAGATCTTCTACGGGAAACAATAGCCAGGTACCGGAAAGGAGTGTCGAGCATGAGAAAAACCCTTTTGTTGTTGGCAGCAGCTGCACTGGTTGCGGTTTCGGGGGCTGCCTTTGCCGCCGACCCGGTGTCCCTCAACGCCGGGCATACGGCCTCGACGGCCCATCATTACCAGAAGTCACTGGAGGAATTCGCGAAGCTCGTAACGGAACGGACCGACGGGGCCGTGAAGATCAACATTTTTCCGGCCAGCCAGCTGGGATCCCTTCCGGAGATGACCGAATCCACCATGCTGGGGACACAGGACATGGTCCTCACGGCGGGTCCCATCCTCGGGAACGAAATCGTTGAGTTCCAGGCGCTTTACATGCCCTATATCTTCGAAGGGTACGACCACATCAACCGTTTCGACGGGAGCGAAGCCGCCGTGATACTCGGGGAAAAACTCGAGGAAAAGGGCGCCGTCCTGCTCGGATGGTGGGAAAACGGCTTCAGGATCATCACCAACAGCAAGCGCCCCATCGTGAAGCCCGGGGACATGGAGGGAATGAAAATCCGGGTCGGGAAATCCCAGATGGCCATCGACACCTTTGAAATCCTTGGGGTGAACCCCACGCCGATCGCCATCAGCGAGCTGTACACGGCCATGCAGCTGGGAACGGTGGACGGGCAGGAAAACCCCACCGGCCGCGCATTGAGCGGCAAATATTATGAAGTCCAGGATTACCTGTCGGTGACACATCACCAACATGTCTTTGAGCCCCTCATCATGAACAAGGCGAAGTTCGATTCCCTGCCTGAAAACGTGCAGAAGGTCCTTTTGGAGGCCGCCGCCGAGGTCGCCCTCCAGGACCGGAAGGCCGTGGCGGACCAGGAAGCCGGCGAACTGAAACAGCTCGAGGAGCTTGGAATGAAGGTCAACGAAGTGGACCTGCCCGCCTTCCAGGAGGCGATGCAGCCCCTTTACGATAAATATGCCGAGGAACGGGGCGACGACTGGCGGGAACTGGTCGATATGATCCGGAACCTGTAAACAGGGCCACAGGTTTTTGAGCTTGCGGGCGCCGCCGGTTGTCTTCACGGCTGCGCCCCTTCATTTGGGGGGAGATTCCTTGATCTTCGAAAAGACGCTCGGCTTGCTGAATGCCGTCACACGGGCGGTCATGGTGGCTTTGATCCTGTTCATGTCCCTGGTGCTCCTTCTGCAGATCACATCGCGGTTTGTGGTTTTCATGCCCCTGTCGTGGAGCCAGGAGCTGCTGCAGTACCTGAACATGTGGCTGGTCTTTTTGGG
>JBNGCT010000039.1:0-13876 GCA_049974965.1 Thermovirgaceae bacterium | reverse complement strand
GTGCATGTCCCATTTCGTGGGCAATGGTGAAGACGTCCCTGAAGGTGCCGTTGTAGTTGAGAAGCACGTAGGGGTGAATGCCGTAAGAGCCCCACGAGTATGCACCCCCCCGTTTCCCGCGGTTTTCCCGGACATCTATCCACCGTGATCTGAATCCTTCATTCAGCCGTGTGACATATTCCGTTCCCAGCGTCTCAAGTGCCCGGGTGACCATACGGCACGCGTCCTCGTAGGGGATGTCCCGCAATGGTTCCGGTGCCAGCGGGACGTACATGTCGTACATGTGAAGCGAATCAAGTTTCAACGCACGCTTTTTCAGCGATGTGTACCGGTGTAGAAGATGAAGATGTCTTCCAACGGTGTCGAGGAGGCCGTGATACACCTCTGTGGGTATGGCATCGGGCGCGAGGGCCGCTTGGAGTGTCGAACCGTATTTCCTGCTTTTGGAGAAATAGGCGGCGTTCCTCAACGCAGCGTTCAATGTCCCCGCAAGAGTGTTCCTGAAATCGCCGAATTTGCCGTGGAGGGTCTTGAAGGCGTTTTCCCGGAGCGTTCTGTCCTGGGAAACCATGTACGTTCCGTGACGTTCCTGGGTGAGGGGATGTTTTCCCCCTTTCCTGTCGGCAATATCGGGGAAGGTCATGTCGGCGTTCGTGAGCATGCTGAAGACATTTTCCGAAGCATGGGCGATCTCTCCGGCACCCGACAGGAGGGTCTCTTCTTCTGCGGAGAGACGGTGGTCGCTCTGTCTGAAAATGTCATCCAGCAGAAACCGGTAATGTTCAAGATCTTTGCGCTCCTTCATGAACCGTGCGATCTCCCTGCGGCCCGCCTCTATGATTTCAGGCACGACAAAGGAAGTCCGCTCGCCTGTCTTGACGGCGAGGGAGACTGATCGGGCGGCCATCGACTGGGCGTCGGGGTTTCTGGTGTCCTGGTGGCTCAGCATATGGGCGTAGACAACGATCCGGTCTACCAGTTCCTCCAGCATGTCAGTCCGGTGCAGCACTTCAAGAAGTCCCTGTGCGCTTTTTTTCAGGCTTCCTTTGCGCTGGACGAGCTCTTTGCCCATGCTTTCCGCCTTTTCGAAGGCCTTTTCCCACTCTCCGGGGCTCACGAAGAGGTCTTCAAGCCGCCATGTCTCATCTTTCGGGACTTCCGGTCTCTCAGGTATGGTGGAGATATTTCCCTCCCCAATTGAACAAGCGGTCACGAATCAACATCCTTTCTTTCCGTCCCGGTTGGTGTGTCGTTGATGTTTCCTGCTTTTGAGAAATAAAAATTTCCGTGTTCAATCCTCACTTGCCGGCAAAATAGAAAAAGAACATCACGCCCACTCCAATGCCCGCCAGGACGGCCCTTCTGAGTCGTACCTGCCTTCGGGTGGGACCGGCCTTACGGGGATCGTAAAAACCTTTCGGGGCGGCGGTCTCTTTCTTGCGCTTCCTGTCACGACGTCCCCAGATCTTGTCACCATAGGCGTAGGCGAGAAACCCTGCGCCCATTCCCATGAAAATTCCTCCCAGAAGCGGCTGAAGCAAAGAATTCACACCATGGCACCCCCTTTTTCGGCTTTTTGCGCCCGGCCTGGAAGAACTTCCTAGTCAAAATGAAAACGAGGGGTTCCCTGCGTCAAGAATGTGGATCTTCGTCGTGGCGCTGCAATATTTTTCCAGGTCCTTCGCGAGGTCCGCCGTCATCGAGCGGATGTCTTCACCGGTCACAGGTGGCAGGCCGTCCACATTCAGCGCCACCATTGTCGTGTCCTGCGTGATCTTTGTGGTGTCGCTGTTCCTCCAGCACCAGGCCCGGCACAGGACGTTCCCGCTTGATTCCTCCTTGTAGATGATTTCGCCGGGCTTGGGGGCTTCCATTGCGTCGGGTTTTCCCAGCGGCCTGTAGGTTTCCTCCCCGGTCGCCCGACAGAGTCGCAGGTTTCCGGAAGCGCAGGCGAGGTCATCGCCGCCGCACGGGACGAGATGTTTCAGGCTCGTCCCGTTTATTAAAGAGACTACGGTATTGATGTAGGGGATATCCGTGCCTTTTCTGATCCTCTTCACGAGATTCAGTATCGAAGGCGGGCAGGCATTTGGGTTTACTCCGAATGCCCGGAAAGCCTCCATCCATGAGGCGAGCTTCGGGTGTTCCTTGAATTTTTCAAGGGACCCGTCGGTGCGGATTTTTTCCTCGAGAAGACGCAGCTTTTCTTCGATTTCCGTGCTTTTGGTGGAATTGTCGATGTTTTCCGCGATGACAACACCACGGGTGAAATCCGGAAACAATTGGAAAACAGCTTCATGAATCCCTATCTCCATAACGCTTTGTACCTCCCCTTTCTGTTTCATTCCTGGCTGCGGCATGTCCTTTTTCGATGTCCACTTTCATAAGAACCAAAAGTCCCCCGAGAAAGAAAAGCAGAAGCGTTCCTATGCCAGGCAGCGGCGACCCCGTGTATTGGGTTATGACTCCGAAAAACAATGGCCCGGCGACTCCCGAAAACTTGCTGGAAATATCATAGAAGCCGAAGAATTCCGCGCTTTTCCCCTTTGGGACCATCAATCCGAAGGTGCTCCTGCTGATGGCCTGGACACCGCCCTGGGCCATCCCGACGGCGACTGCGAGGATCCAGAAATGCCAGGATGAGGTCATGAACATGGCGCCTCCAATAACAAGGCAATACCAGACCAACCCCACGCTGATGGCAAGCTTCCCGCCGATTTTGCGGGCGAGCTTCCCGAAAAGTATCGAAAAGGGGGCAGCAACAAACTGGGTCAAAAGGAGCGCCCCGATAATTGAAAGCGGACTGAACAGCAGGCCCGCCGCATAAATTGCCGCCAGTTTCATGATGGTTCCGACACCGTCATTGTACAACCAGAAGGCGATCAGAAAGAGAAAGAGTTCACGGTACCGGCGAATGTCCCGGAAGGTTGCCACAACCCTGCCGACGCCCTTTCGGATCGTGACAGACACGCCGTCGTCGGCCCGGTCAACGACAGGCGGCTCGGCAACGCGCCGGAAGACCGGTATGGAAAAAAGGAGCCACCACAGGGCGACGGAAAGAAAAGCAGCCCGGTATCCCGAGGTTCCGGGCAGCAGCATGATGCCCAGGATGTTTATGGCAAGAAGGGTCCCGCCTCCGATGTAGCCGAAAGCATACCCACGGGAGGAAATCTCGTCGATGGTATCTCCCTTTTCGGACAGTTGCGGCAAAAGGGAGTCGTAAAAGATCATGGAAGACGAAAACCCGACGGTCCCGCCGGCGTAAAGAAACAATGCCCTGAGCCAGTCCCCGTTACGGACGGTGAACAACAGCCCCGTCGCGACGATCCCGAGGGTGGTGAAGAAGGCGAGGAAGCGCTTTCTTGTTCCAGAGACATCGGATATGCTCCCAAGAAAAGGGGCCAAGCATGCCGACAGCAACATCGCCCCTGAGGAGGCATACCCGAGGTAGGCCGGCGGCAGACCTTCCCCCGGAGTGGTCGCGATGATGCTGAAATAGACGGGAAAAACCGCCGCGATAATGGTCGTGGCGAAGGCGGAGTTTCCCACGTCGTAAAGACACCAGGCGTTAACGGCCTGGCGATGCGCCCGTTGTCGGTCGGTGCTTTCCATTTTCCTGGCGGATTCCTTTCGGATATTTTTTGCCTGCCGGCTTCAATGTCCCAGTATACAGGCACCTTCGGCGGAAAAGGTGCCACTCAAGCACGAAACGCCGTTATTTGGTATTCTTTTCCAGCACCCTTCCATTTTGAAAAAGGTGGTTTTGTCACCCCTGCCGCGGGAGGATTCATTTCATGAAAATTCGTGTTCTCGACGGACACCGTTTGCACACCGGATTTGTCGTGGGTGCCAGGGCGCTGGAGCGCCGAAAGGAAAAGCTGAACCGAATGAACCTCTTTCCCGTACCGGATGGAGACACGGGAAGCAACCTCGCCGCCACGATGGGGCATGTCTCGGCTGATTCAGAGGTGTTCCGTTCCCTGTCGAAAACGAGCGCCTCCATGGCCGACGCAGCACTTATGGGCGCCAGGGGAAACTCCGGCCTGATTTTCGCGCAGTTCCTCTACGGTTTCGCCCGTGAAGCGGGGAATATAGACGTGATCGATGCAAAACATTTCGGCGCCGTAGTGAGCCGGGCTGTACCGTATGCCGTCGAGGCCCTCAACAAGCCCGTGGAGGGGACTATGATTTCCGTCATGAGGAGGTGGGCCGGTTCTTTCAGGACCCTGGCCCTTGAATCGGGCGATTTCGCCGTAGCTCTCCCGGGGTCCCTCGATGAGGCGAAGAAAGCGCTGGAGGCGACCAAAAACCAGTTGCCCGTTCTCAGGGAAGCCGGTGTCGTCGACGCAGGTGCCCAGGGATTTGTCGATTTCCTTGAAGGGATCAACAGTTTCCTCGAAACGGGAGACCGCCGGGCAATCCCGGACGATGTCGGTCCCGTCGGCAGATGGTTCCGGGATGAACATTCCGGTTTTGAGGAAACAGCCGAGCGGTATTGTACGGAAGGGCTGATCACGGAATGCCGCCTCGGGCTTCGAAAGATGAGGGAACTCTTGTCGGGGCTCGGCAGTTCGCTTATTGTCGGGGGACACCAGGGCAAGGTGCGGTTTCACATCCACACCGACGATCCGCCGGAGGTGTTCCACAACCTGGGGACTGCCGGCGTTGTCAGACAGCACAAGGCTGAAGACATGCTCAGGCAAGTGGAAATGAGAAAGCGGAGACGCTCGAAAACCGCAATCGTCACGGACTCGACCTGTGACCTTCCCCAGGAAATACTCGATCATCACCAGGTGCACATGATTCCCCTGAGGGTAGCTTTCGGGGAAAGAGTTTTTCTTGACAGGCTGACGATCACCCCGAAGCAGTTCTACTCCTTGCAGGAAACCGGCGAAGCGCGCCCTGTCAGTTCGCAGGCAGGTGTGGGGGAGTTCGAGCGGCTCTACCGGGAACTCATGGAATACTACGATTCGGTCATTGCCATTCACATATCAGGGGAACTGAGCGGCATGTGGAATGCCTCGAGAACGGCGGCGTCACGGGTTTCCGACAGGATAACCGTCATCGACTCCCTGACGGCCTCGGCGCCGCTGGGGCTTCTGGTTCTCGAGGCGGCTGAAGCCCTTGATCGCGGTGTTCCCGCCGGCGATGTTATTGACATGCTCGAAAGGCTCACGCAGAAAACGAAGATTCTCGTTTCCCTGCGGACAGTAAGGGAAATGGTCAGGGGAGGAAGACTCAAGCGAGCCAGCGGGCTCCTGGCCCGGGTCCTGAACCTCAAGCCCATCGTTACCGTTGACACCCGGGGCAGGGCCGTTCCCGCCGGGCGGGCCATGGGCTGGGAGGCCAACCTCGGCAAGGTCCTGCGCCAGGTAAAGACCATCGGGAAAGAAGGTTCCGTGACACGATATGCCGTGGTCCACGCCCACGCTCCGGAAACAGCGAATCGCCTCGCTGAAAGACTTGAACGGGTCCTCGGAAAAAGACCTGACTTTGTGTCTGAAATTTCGCCGGTTCTCGGAATTCATTCGGGCCGCGGGTCCGTTGCCGTGGGCCTGATTTCTCCGTAATGTGTTTTGCGTGGGCCCTGCCGGGGAAATCTACATTGCAAGACGGGAGGCCGAAACTGAAGGAGTGAGAGCCATGTCAGGGAAACCGTCTGAACCGAAAGAGGATGTCGTGTCGTTGGAGAAGAAGATTTCAGAAATCCTGGAAGACCATCGATGTTATGAATTTGTTGAAATGATGAAAAACCCCTGGAAGCTTCTATGGCGGAATTTTCTGGTCGGCGTCGCGAGGGGGCTCGGATTTGCCCTCGGACTGACGGTGTTGGCAGTCATCGTCGGATATGTCATCGTGGAACTGCTCAAACCCTTGCTTTCCCTCCAGCTGCCCGTCATCGGCGGTCTTATCGCAGATATCATCCAGTCTGTCCAGACCCAGATGAATGGAGGCATACGATGAAGGGGAAAAGGCTTTTTCCCGGTGCGCTGGTCTTTTTCTTCGTTCTTGCTGGCCTTTGGGCCCCCGCAGCGGTCCCGGCCACCGGGAAGATTCCGGACGAAATTCCGCAACCCTTCCTCCTGGAGGATTTCGTCGGGAAGTGGAATCTGGCTGATTCCCGGTGGATCCTCATCGAGAAATCCCGTTTTACCCTGATCGAGTACTTGGGGACCCGTGAGCTCGCCCGTTTCGACGTGGCCCTTGGGAAAAACCCGGGAGACAAGCAGCGTGTTGGCGATATGCGGACGCCTGAAGGGGTTTTCAGGGTTGTCAGTATCCACGATTCCCGGCACTGGGTCCATGATTTTGGAGACGGCGAGGGCCCCGTCTCCGGTGCCTACGGTCCGTGGTTCATCCGCCTCGAGACGGGGTGGAAGGGGATTGGAATCCACGGGACTCACGATCCCGGGTCAATAGGAACACGCGCGAGCGAGGGTTGTATAAGGATGAGAAACGGCGATCTCCTCCAGGTCGTTGATGAAACGTCTCCGGGAACGGTCGTGGTTATCAAGCCGTAACGGCTTCACACTTGTGCAAAAGTGCACTAGACTGAAAGGCGGCCTGAAACGAAACTTTCAAAAGGGGAGTGATGATCAGTGTCCCAACAGGTGTGGGAAAACCTCTATTCCGACGTGGCGAGGGCACTCAGGCCTTCTCCTATCAGGGAACTCATGAAATACACCAAAAAGCCGGGCATGATATCCCTTGCCGGCGGCAACCCTGACCCCAGGATATTTCCCGTTGAGGAATTCCAGGAAGCTTCGGCGATTATCGGGGAACGGGGACGGGATGTCCTCCAGTACGGGACGACAGGAGGATACGAGCCGCTGAAAGAATTCCTCTCGGAGTGGATGGCGCCCCGGATGGGGCGCAAGGTGGGCTCCGACGAAATGCTGGTGACCACCGGCTCCCAGCAGGTCATGGACCTTCTGGGGGCGGTGATGCTCAATCCGGGCGACGCGGTGGTTGTCGAGGAACCTACCTACCCCGGGGCCACTCATGCCCTGCGGAACCGGCAGGCGTCCTTCGTGACCGTGCCCTGTGACAAGGACGGCATGCGCGTCGACCTGCTGCCTGAAAAGCTGGACCGTGCCGCGGCGGAGGGGAAAAAGGTGAAATTCATCTATTCCATTGTCAATTTCCAGAACCCCTCGGGGTACACCCTTTCCTCGGCACGCAGAAAAATGCTCCTGGACGTGGCGGCACGCTGGGGCATTCCCGTCCTCGAAGATGACCCTTACGGGCATCTCAGGTTCGAAGGGGAACACGAACCGACATTGTTTTCCATGGACACGGAAGGGGTGGTGGCCTATGCGTGCTCTTTCTCCAAGATCCTGGCACCCGGCACACGCGTTGCCTGGGTCACGGGGCCCGAAGACGTCATCAGGAAGATGGTCATGGTGAAACAGGGAAGCGATCTTTGCACAAGCACCGTGTCCCAGGCCCTCGTGTACGAATATTGCCGTCTCGGACACATGGAGAGGTTTCTTCCGAAAATCATCGATCATTACAGGAAGAAACGCGACGCCATGGAAAAGGCGTTCAGGAAACACCTGCCTGAAGACGCCTTGTACGAGACGCCTGAAGGCGGGTTTTTCTACTGGCTCACCCTTCCGGGTATAGATTCCCGTGAACTCTTCGGGAAGGCTATTGAGGAAGGCGTCGCCTTCGTCGTCGGTGATGCCTTCTTCCCGAACGGAGGAGGTGCAGAAAACATTCGGGCCTGTTTTACCTTCGCCGCCGGGGACGAACTTGAAGAGGCTGCGATGCGTCTCGCCAGGGCGATCAGAAAAATGAAAGACTGAATTCAATGCTGCAAGGGGATATAAAAATGGCGGCCCTTTCAGGCCGCCATTTTTTTACTGGTGATGTGTTCCCCGCTTGTTCAAGAGACCTTGATTTCCTTCGAGTTTTCCCAGAAACCGTGAATGTTGCAGTAGGCTGTCGCGTACAGGACGCCGGTTTTTTTCGTCGCCATTTCCGCCGTAACGGAATGATTGGTGTAAACGGCGCCCTCGTTTGCGCCATCCACGGATTCCCCATGGGCGGTGAATTCGAAGTTCCCGACCTGGACGGCGAATTTTTCGCCTTCTGGTTTGAAGAAAAGCTGGATCCACCGAATGTGGTGTTCCGTCGTGTTGGGGTGGGCGATCTCTTTTCCAAGGGAGACTTTGACCTGGAACGTTTCACCGGCTGTGACGGTGTCGGGACATTCAATGACGGGGACGTGTTTCTCTGATTTCCAGTCCGCGCTCTGGTACAGTTCGGCTACCTTTCCCATAGAATGGAACCTCCCTTTTTGCGTATTCTGGAAATATTTTACAATCTCTTCAGTTTGCTGGCAAAGATGGACGGTGTCGACTGCGCATGAAGGGCTTTCGCCGCAGAGCCTGTTTCGGTTATGCTGAAGCCGTCCGGATCGAAGCGACCGCGGGCAAACCCCAGGCCGGTGCTTTCCGAAATTTCCGGAGGGAAGGAGATTTCAATGGATAACACGCTATTTTTATTCTCGGCGCCGGGGCGCGTGATCTTCGGAGAGGATTCGTCAAGGCGCATTGTCGATGTCCTATCCCTTCTCGGGGTGAAAAAACCGGGAATCATGATGGGTCCGACCCTGTCGAAGTCGGCAATACGGGGGATCGTCGTCGGTATTCTTGAGGAACGCGGATACAGCACGGTTGTTTTCGACGGAATCCCTCCGGAACCACCCGTAGGGATTCTTGAAAGCGTAGCCGCAAAGGTCAAGGAAGAAGGTGTTGACGTTCTTGTCGGGCTTGGCGGAGGGAGTACCATGGATTTTACGAAAGTGGTCTCGATCCTCGCTAAAGGCGGAGTGGACGTCATGTCACTGGTGGGCAGGGACCGCGTGCCCGGAAAGGGGCTCCCTACCGTCATGTTGCCCACAACGGCGGGAAGCGGTTCCGAGGTTTCGCCCGTCGCCATCTTCACTTTCCCTGAGGAACAGGTGAAAAAGGGAATCGTAAGTCCTTTCCTGATGCCTGACGCGGCTATCGTGGATCCCGTTTTTACCCGCGACCTGCCTGTGGGGGTGACGGCCAACACGGGAGTGGACGCCTTCATTCATGCCGTCGAGTCCTTTCTGTCCGTCAACGCCAATCCCTTCAGCAGGGAATTGTCCCTCGCCGCAGTACGGAACATTTTCCCTTCCCTGCAAATAGCCCTGAAAGACGGCCATGACCGAAAGGCGCGCTGCAATATGTCCCTGGGCAGCCTCCTTGCGGGGATGGCCTTTGCCATGGCGGGGACGGCGGCGGTTCATGCCCTTGCCTATCCTCTTGGAGGAGAATTCCATTTTCCCCATGGCACGGCCAACGCCGTGATGCTCCGTTCAGTCATGGAGGCGAATCTGGAGGGCAATGAAGCGTTGTTTGCCCTCCTTTCCGATACCATGAGGGATGCCTCCAAACAGAGCAGGCTGCAGGGCGATGCCCGCAAGAAGGCCTGTGATGCCCTCTCGCTGATGACCTCCTTCGCCCGTGAAGCGGGTATCCCCTCGAGGTTGCGGGATCTCGGGATCCCACAAGAGGCGCTCCCGAGGATGGCCTTTGCCGCTTCCCGTGAAGTGCGGCTGCTCGGCAATAACCCGAAGACCTTCACCGTGGAGGATATTGAAAGAATCTACCGAAACGCCTGGTAAACCAAAAGGGAAAGGGAAGGAAGGCTGCCGATGAGAATTGCACGATTCGCCGAGAAATCCGATGAAAACAGGAAAGCACGATGGGGGGTTGCTGAAGCCGGGTTCCTGTACCCCAGGGAAACACCGGAAGGCAAAGCCGCCGGTGAGCCCGTCAGGCTTGAGGACGCGAGGCTTCTCGCACCAGCCGTTCCGTCAAAAATCATTTGTGTCGGCCAGAATTACCTGACCCACATACAGGAAATGGGGTTGGATAAAGGACTACTCCCGATGGAGCCCGGCCTTTTTATCAAGACCCCGAACGCCGTGGCGGCCCCGGACAGCATTATCTCCTACCCTTCGTTTACGGCGGAATTTCACTACGAGGGGGAGCTCGCGGTGGTCATAGGCAAGCCGATGAAACCTGGATTCAAAAACCCCATGGAAGGGGTTCTCGGTTACACTGCAGCCCTTGATATGACGGCCCGGGACAGGCAAAAGGACGATCTTCAGTGGATACGGGCGAAGTCCGCTGATCTTTTCTGCCCCCTGGGGCCCTGGATCGAAACGGAGCTCGACGCCGGAAACGTGGCCGTGAGGACGAAGGTGAACAATGAGATGCGACAGGACGGGCGAACGGACGATTTGCTCTTTCCCGTTGACAAGATCCTCCGCCACATCCTCACCTTTATGACCCTTGAACCGGGCGATGTGGTGCTCACGGGAACGCCTTCCGGAGTGGGACCGGTTTTCCCCGGCGACAGGATCGAAGTCGACGTGGAAGGGCTTGGGCGTGCTCTTGCCGTGACGATCGGTCCAAAACGGGAGTAAAAAGGAGGAAGGCGCCATGACCGTTTTCCCGGATCTTGCGAAGTTGTTCGAGCCTGAATCCGTTGCAATAGTCGGCGCTTCAGAAAACCTTGAAAGCATTTCAGGGAGACCGTTGAAGCTGCTTCGACGGTTTGGGTACGGGGGCAGGATATATCCGGTGAATCCGAAATACGACCGGATAGACGATTTGATCTGCTACCGGGACCTGCGGAGCCTGCCGGAAGTCCCGGACGTCGTCCTGATAGGCGTGAGGGCGGAAATCGTGCCGGAAATCGTGGAGCAGTGCAACGCCCTGGGTGTTCCATATGCCGTCATATTTTCGTCCGGTTTCGCGGAAAGCGAGGATTTCGAGGGCCAAAACAGGCTCATGGCGGCCGTGAAGCGGGGGCCGACCCGGATTCTGGGTCCCAACTGCCAGGGGCTTGTCAACTTTGTCTCCGGCATTCCACTGAGTTTTTCCGCTTCCCTGGATACCGAAAAGCGGCCGAAAGGCCATGTGGCCTACGTGTCCCAGAGCGGGGCCTTCGGGTACGCCTCTTTTGCCATGGCCTCAGAGCGCGGGGTGGGATTCAGGTACGTGGCGACCACGGGTAACCAGGTGGACCTCGATGTGGTGGACTTTGGAGACGCCTTTCTGGAGGACCCCGAAGTCCGTCTGCTTGTTTTGTACCTTGAGGGCATAAGGACGGGAAGCCGTCTCATCGGACTTCTCAAAAAGGCTGAAAGGAAGGGTGTCCCCGTGGCCGTTCTCAAGGTCGGCGGCAGTCCGACAGGTCAGGAGGCGGCGAAAAGCCACACCGCCGCGGTAACGGGCGACAGGAAAGTCTGGGAAACGGTTCTCAGACAATATGGAGCCATCGAGATTGATGATGTGGAAGACATCGTCGATCTCGGGAAGGTCTTCGGCGTACTCCCGCGAGCCAGGGGGAAAAGGCTAGGGATTCTCACCACCTCGGGTGGTGCCGGTATCATCATGGCTGACCGGGCGTGGGAAAAGGGACTCGAGGTGCCCGAGCTCTCGACAGGGGTGCGGCACAAAATCGAAGGGTTTATCCCTTCTTTCGGATCTTCCAGAAATCCCGTCGACCTGACGGCCCAGGTCATCAACGAGCCTGAAGGATTCTCCGAATGCGTCAGGACCGTTCTCGAATCCCCCGAAACGGACATGGCCGTGGTGGTTCTTTCCATGATAACCGGCACATCGGGGCAAAAACTCGTGGATGATCTTATTCATCTTTCATCGGGGGCGGAAAAGCCCCTGGCCGTGTGCTGGCTCATCGACGGCGAGCACGGCGGGCCATTCCTTTCGCGCCTGCGGGATGCAGGAATACCGCTCTTTCAGAGCCCGAGAAGGTGCGCCGGAGCACTTGCCCGGCTCGTGGAAAGACAAAAATCGCCTGACGGCGAATGCAGGGTCGGGTCGGCCCGTAAGGAGCCGGTTTTGGAATTTTTACCAGAAACTCCCACGGAATATGATGCCAAGCGGCTCCTGGCGGAATATGAAGTATCCGTCACGCGGGAGAGGCTGTGCGGTTCCCTGTCGGAAGCCCTGGGAGCCGCCGAGGAGATCGGCTACCCGGTAGCCCTCAAGGTCATGTCTCCCGATATCATCCACAAGACAGAGGCGGGAATTGTATCGCTGAACCTCAACTCCGAGGAAGAAGTGCGAAACGCCTATGGAAGACTCCTGGAACGGGCCAGGAAAGCCGTTCCGGAGGCGACCATCCAGGGCGTGCTCATTCAGGAGATGGTTTCAGGCGGAGTGGAGTGCATGATCGGCGTCAAGCGGGACCCCCTTTTCGGGCCCGTGGTGGTGGCGGGGCTCGGGGGGATTTACGTGGAGATCCTGCAGGACCTGGCGCTGAGGCATGCGCCCGTCGACAGGCAGACGGCAATGACAATGCTTGCAGAGCTGAAGGGTCACCCTCTTCTGACCGGCGCCAGGGGGCGAACGAAGCTCGATATCAACAGCCTGGCTGAAACGATCGTCAGGATTTCCGCCCTTGCCTGCAATGAAGAAGATCTCCAGGAGCTCGACGTCAACCCCCTGTTCGTTTTCGAACAGGGCAAAGGCGTCAAGGCCGTCGATGCCGTGGTCGTGCGGAGGGATTCAAGGTGAGTGTTTCCTGGCTGCTCGTGGTGGCAGGATACCTTTTGGGATCGGTACCGGCGGGGTATCTGGCTGTCCGGTGGAAAAAGGGTATAGATATCAGGACATTCGGTTCGGGAAATATCGGTGCCACGAACGTGGGGAGAATCCTCGGCAGGAAATGGTCCATAGCCGTGGCAGCCTTTGACATGGTCAAGGGCTGCATCGTCCTGTTCGCGGGAATGGCATCCGGCGTGACAGATCCTCTCATCCTGGGCCTTTCCGGTTTTACGGCCGTCATCGGCCACGATTATCCCTTCTGGCTTCGCTTCAGGGGCGGCAAAGGCATATCGACAAGTTTCGGCGTTGTCTTCGTCCTGAACCCCGTTGCCGCCCTCGGGGCGGGAGCCGTATGGTATGCAACCCTCAAACTGAGCCGATATGTTTCAGTGGCCTCCATGGTGTCCCTCTGGTCCATGCCGGTTTTCATGGTGCTTCTCGCCGCCCCCGCCGCATATGTGGTTTCCTGTGTCGGCCTGGCAGCACTGGCTGTTTTGAGGCATTCGGGGAACATCAAAAATATTCTCGAGGGAACCGAGGCGAAAACCGGTTCTTGATCGTGCCGGTGGGATATGCCTCCGGGGAATCGAAATTGACTTATTCTGACCAAAAACATATAATGACGAGGGTCAACTTAGGTCAAAAAGGAGGTCCCGCCGTGGCCAGCCTCACACATATCATCGAGCGGCACATCCAGGAGCTTCTCGAAGGAACCGAAAAGGATTCTGTGTTCTTGAGCAGAAAGGATCTAGCCGAGCGTTTCGGGTGTGTCCCCAGCCAGATCAACTACGTCATCCGCAGCCGTTTTACGCCGGAGCGGGGATACCTGGTCGAGAGCCAGCGCGGTGGACACGGCTACATACGGATTATCCGCCTGTGCCTGAAAATGCCTGAAGAACGGGCGAATCATATCGATGAGCTCGTTGGTGACGTCATCAGCGAACAGGAGATCAAGAAACTTCTGGTGAATCTCCAGGACAGAAATATGCTGACCGCCCGCGAACGTCTGCTGATTGAGATCGCCGTACGTTTCCAGGAACAGATATCGAGAGAGATATTCGACCTCTCGCCTTTCAAGAGGGATGCCCTGCATGCTGAATTGCTGAAAAGGCTTCTCAGAAGCCTCGTTCTTCAGTAAGGGGTGTTTCCATGCTCTGTGAACGGTGTCATAAGCGGGAGGCGCAGGTCCACATCAAGCATATGAAAAACGGTGCCGTCGTGGAGTACCATCTGTGCCACCAGTGCGCGCAGGAAATGAG
>JBNGCT010000038.1:0-13959 GCA_049974965.1 Thermovirgaceae bacterium | reverse complement strand
AGCATGGACAGAAGCTCATCAAGGCTGATCTGTCTCTGCATTTGCATTGCAGGCTGCCCCCTTTTACTTCGGAATCGGCCTACATTGTAACAGACTTTTCCGGCTGGTGCAGGCTTGCCCTCCCGCCCCCCGTCGTCTAGACTATGTCAGCCGGAAGGGAGTTGAGAATGCCCGATGACTCACGCCATAAAAGGCATCGCAAAAAAGGCGCTGGCGTCCGTCCGGCGCGAGATGCCTGCGTTTTTTCTCGTAACTTTCGGAACCGCCGTCGTGGCTTTCGGCATCATGTCCCTGACGATCCCCTATCGTTTTCCGGACTCCGGTGTTTCCGGGATCGCCGTTCTCACGAACTATGCCTTCGGGATCTCACCGGCATGGGTCGTCGCCGGTCTCAACGCGGTGCTGGTCGTATGGGGACTCAAGGAACTCTCGACCCGCTTCGTCGCCTGGACGATCTATTCGGTCATTCTGCTGTCAATCCTTCTTAAAGTCTTTGAGGGCATCCCGTCCCCGGATCTGGACGAAAGGCTTCTCGTCGCCATACTTGCCGGAGTCGTCAAGGGTCTCGGCGGGGGGCTTGTCCTCCGGGCCGGGAGTTCTCTCGGCGGCACGGACATCATCGTCATCGCCCTGCGGAAACGCTACGGCGTCGAGGTCGGCCGTTTCACCTTCTACATCAACCTGGCCATACTCTCCGTCTCAGTGGCCGTCGTCGGCCTCGAGGGGGCGATTTACGGCCTTGTCAGCATCTTTTCCAACGGCCTTGTCATGGATAACGTTCTCCGCTCCTTCGACAGGCGGAGACAGGTTTTCGTCATCAGCAGCACTCCCGACGAAGTCTCCTCTTTCATCACGGGGGAGCTTCGGCGCGGCGTGACGATCCTTTACGGGGAAGGAGGATATACCCACGCGAGCCGCCGAGTGATATTCTGCCTCCTGACGCCCCGCCAGACTATGGACCTGAAACGGTTTCTCTCAAGCCGAGATCCTGGGGCATTCATGGTCGTCTCCGATGCTTCGGAAGTCGTCGGCCGGGGTTTCAAGAAATGGACAAGTCTTTAGCCAGAGCAGCGGCTCCGATCACGGCGGCGTCATTTCCGAGAAGGCTGGGTCTCAAATCCAGGATCATCCTGAACGGGTCCGCCAGATATGCCCTCACGGCATGACGAAGTTCATCGATGAACCCTTCACCACGGCTCAGCCCCCCGCCGATGACAACGCACTGGGGGTCAAAAAAATGCACCGTCGTGGCCACCGTCCTGGCCAAAGCGTCAAGCGCCCCGTCCCAGACAGCCCTGTAGGGGGGGCGATCCCGTTTGCACCAGAGCACAGAGAGATCCCCGCTGATACCCAGGGCCGCAAAGGCCTTCTCGATGCCGTCGGCACCTGCGATTGATTCGGAATGGCCGATACCGCCGCACCCGCAGGGAATCTTTCCGCCGACAGCGGCGTGCCCCAGCTCTCCGGCCATGCCGTGACTCCCTTTCAGGAGAGTGCCGCCGAGGACAACCCCCCCGCCGATACCGGTGCCGACTGTGATCACCACATAGTCTTCCATGCCCCGTGCGGCTCCGGACGTCCCTTCACCCAGGGCATAACAGTTGGCGTCGTTTTCAATGACTACCGTCGCTCCCAGGAGCCGTCCGGCTGCCGCTTTCAGATCGAAATCTTTCCAGCGGGGGAAATTGGGCATCCTGAGGACCCGTGCCCTGCCGGCATCCAGCATTCCCGGAAGGCCGATACCTATCCCGCCGCATTGTTCTTTTGCGGAAAGTTGCATAACCATCCCGCAGATGCTCTCCAGCACGTCTTCAGGGAAACGGCTTGCAGGAGTGCTTGCACTGGCGGACTTCAGTATCCGCCCTTCTTCAACCAGGGCCGCCCTGATCGTATGCCCTCCGAGGTCTATGCCGAGTTGCATCTTTCACCAGCCTCTTTTACAAAGAGCCTTTGGATTGCCGTGGACCATCCCTCCAGCCGTGAACCAGGTTCGGGTCCCTTCGCAGGGTGCGCCCAAGTCCTACCAGGTCGCAAACCCCCTCCCGGAGAAGATATTCCGCCGTCGCCGCATCGGTTATTCCTCCCGTGCAAAGGACGGGGACTTTTCCGGCAACCTCCTTGATGACCCTCGCATAAGGGGCGAAATATGCGCTTCCGTCTCCTTCATAGCCGCAAAGATTGCCCGAGAGGTCCAGCAGTTCCACGCCCTTGGCCGCCAGTTCCCCGGCGACCCATTTTGCTTCCTTTACGGTCAGTCCGGCGGGAGGCTTCCCAGGAAGGGTATCGGCGACGCCAAGCCTGACAGCAACGGGATACTCCCGGGAAACGCTGTCCCGAACGGCTTCATAGACATCAAAAAGCAGCCTGGCCCTGTTTTTTATTTCACCCCCGTACCGGTCGGAACGGTGGTTTGTCATGGGACTGAGGAACTGGCCGATGAGAAAACCGTGACAGGCGTGGATCTCAACGCCGGGATACCCCGCCTGAACGGCGAATTCCGCGGCTTCGGCAAATTGCCGCACCACGGCGTCAATCTCCGGAAACGCCATGGCCCTGGGCATCACGTACAGGGTGCAATAGGGATGCCGGATCGGGGACGGGCCGTAGGGGATGAAATCACCGTCGAGCATTTCCTCGTCGCAGACCAAAGAGCCCGAATGATTTATCTGGATAAAGGCAGGGCATTCGTGCGATGCATATGCATCATGCAATTTCCGCTGGTAGAAAACCGTTTCCTCCCTGTCGAGGAGCAGTTGGCGGAGTCGCGTCCTCCCGTCTTTGTGAACGGCATGATGTTCGACGACGGACAAGCCGACACCGCTTTCGGCAATCACGCCATGGGCGTGGAGGGTATCAGCCGTTGGAAGCCCCTCACGGGTCGCCGTTGCCGTGGCTACAGGGGCCGAGACCACTCTGTTTGCGAGTCGCACCGGCCCGATCTCGATCGGCTCCCAGAGCAGTTTTTTCATGCTTTCACCTTCCCTTTGCAGGATATCCTATATCCTATATGTTGAACCGGATTTCCATGATGTCGCCGTCGGCGACGAGATAATCGCGCCCTTCGAGTCGGAGGACCCCCTTTTCCCTGCATTTCGCCATGGAGAAGCCTTCCTGTCTGAAATCATCATAATGCACCACCTGGGCCCGGATAAACCCTCTCGCAAGGTCGGTATGGATCGTTCCGGCGGCATCAAGGGCTGTTGTTCCCTGTGCGAGGGTCCAGGCCTTGACTTCGTCCTTTCCGACGGTAAAAAAGCTTATGAGGCCGAGCCGTTCGAAAGCGGCTGCGATCAGTCGTTCCCGCCCCGGTTCGGGTATCCCGAGTTCACCCATGATTTCTCCCTGGGAATCGGCATCGAGATCGGCAAGGTCCATCTCCATGCGCCCGAAAAGCCTCACCACCTGAAGGCCCCTTTCCGAAGAGAGTCCCAGGAATTTTTCGTATGACGGTATCGAATCATCCTCCGTCTGGGTTTCATCGCAGTTGAGAACCACCAGTTCAGGTTTGAACGTGAGAAATGAAAACCCCCGCAGGGCCTTTTCCTCTTCTTCTTTCAGTTCAAGTTCCCGGAGGGGTTTCTCCTCCAGAAGATGCGCCCTGCATCGTTCAAGAAGTTTCGCTTCCCTTTGTTCGTCGGAAGAAGGCCTTTTCTTTTCCCCGAGGCGCACCAGCCGGTTTTCGATAACCCCGAGGTCACGGAAAACCAGCTCCATTTCGACGATCTCCCAGTCCCTGACCGGGTTTACCGATTCCTCCGGATGGGGCACTTCGGGATTGTCGAAACACCGGATCACGTGGATCAGGGCGTCGCTGTCAGCGACAAATGAAAGAAAGGCGTTTCCAAGACCCGCCCCCTTGCTTGCGTCCTTTGAAAGGCCCGCCAGGTCGACAAACTCCACCGAGGCAGGAACCTGTTTTTTGGGTTGATACACCTGGACGAGAGAGTCGAACCGCTCGTCGGGGACATCCACAACAGCCCTGTTGGGGTCGGTTTTCCCCCCAGCATAGGCCTTCACTTCCGCACCGGCCCGGGTAATGACGTTGAAAACCGTTGTTTTCCCTGCCAGTGGAAGGCCGATGATGCCGCATCTCAACATGAAGGCCACCCCGCATAACCAGAATTTTTCCCGTGACTCCATTGTACATGAGAGGATGTCACCGGCACACGCCGGAGTGGGGGGACGCACCACATTGGTGTATCATGAAACAGGATCACATCGATGTCTTGCGAGCGAAAAGGAGGTAGACATCCATGTCCGGGAAATTCCTGGTTCTTGCTTTTCTCGTTTCGCTTTTCACGCCACTTCCCGCATGTGCCGCACCATCAATCCCGGAAGTGGCCACTGTAGATGTTTATCCCTCGGGAGCGCAAATGCGGATGGAGTTCGACGCCGGGGGGACCGTCGACGTAGAACTCCCAATGACCGTCGACCCCGAAAGTCTCCGTTTCGAGCTGTCAGAAACGGCCCGAATCCTTGACAGCAGGGTCCGGACAATTGCCCAGGTGGGATGGATTCCCTCGGCGCTGAAGGATCTCGCCGACGAGGTGGAAAGGGCGAAGACGGAAAAGGAGCGCCTCTCGGCCAGGCTCGAAGCCCTCGATCAGGCCCGAAAGCATCTTGAGTCAGCCACACCGGAGGTCTCGACCCCGGGCGAACTCGACGCCTATATCGACGGCGCCATCGCCAAAAGAGAAACCATCGCCCTGAAAACAGCTGAAACTTCGGCGGCCCTGGCCGACGCGAAGACCCAGTACGAAATACTCCGGCAGGAACTGGAATCGAGATTGCCGAAAGAAAACGACAAAATTCGGGTTCTGACCGTTGAAACCGCCGGCGAGGGGACAATCGGCGTCATCGCATGGACCGGTGAAGCCGGGTGGCATCCGAGATACCAGCTGTCTCTTGACACCGGGTCGGGTTTGATCGAAGGCTCGCTTCAGGCTGCGGTCATTCAGAAAACAGGGCTTGACTGGAACGGAGACATTTCTTTTCACACAGTCAGGCCACGTCAGGGTCTTGCGACACCAAAACTGGTCCCGCTGGTTGTCGACTACCGTGAGAGTTTTTTGAGCAAGGCCGGTGAACAGGTCTTTCGGGCGGCGGACAGTCTGGAGGCGTTGGCCCCCGGACTGAAAGAACGCGTCGAGGAAGGCCTCGTCGACGTGAGAATGGAAACCTCGGGATTTGTCCCGGGGTCCGGTGACAGGACACATCTGGAAATCGGAGGGTTTTCCATGCCTGCCTCCATGGAAGTGGTCTGTGTCCCGGAGATTGCAGACGAGGCATGGACCATAGCGACAATCGATGAACTTGACAGGGCCATCCTCGAGGCCGGGGCGGAACTTTTCGTTGACGGGAAACAGACGGGCTCGACCACCCTTGAAGCGGCGGGCATGGGCCAGAAAATGGTGATCCCCTTCGGGAAAACCCCACTTGTCACGGCATCCCGTGAAGAACTCCTTCCCAAAGAGGGGAGCAGCTGGATCGGCAAGGATCGTCTCCAGAAAGGATACATGATCACCGTTACGAACGGCCTCGACAGGCCTCTTGAAGTCGTGGTCCGCGACCGTTTGCCGGTGCCGGCGAAAGAGGAAATCCGGATCGAAGACGTTTCGATTGATCCGGATCCCGCCGAACAGGATGACAAGGGCATTCTGACCTGGCGGCTTCAAATGGAAAGCGGCGGGACGAAAAGGATTTCCGTCATGTACACGATCCGCTTCCAGGGCGGCAAGGATCTGATCTTTCGCTGAAACCTTCCCCTGAAAGGGCTTCAATGCGTTTTATCACCGGGGGGTGGGGTTCATACCAGAGGGAATAGACTTCCCGGGACGGAGCCCACCCCCTGTTTTCCGAAGCCAGGCCCCCGAGCGCCGATTTCATCGCCGCCGCCCCGACAAGCCGGGCGGCGAAGGCGTCGGCCTCGAACTCCTGCTTTTCGGCAAAACGGACCATCACGGGCTGGAAAAGGAGCGTCGCCAGGGCCTGAGCGGCGATGACACCACTGAGAAGGTGCGCCGGCCCGGTTTCCCCTGAGGCTGTCAGACCGATGACCGCCAGCAGGATTCCCTGTACAGCCACTGCGAGAAAGAAACGCTCAGCCTGGTGATTTTTTTTCAGATGACCAGCCTCATGAGCCATGATGGCGCCGATATCCTCAACGTTTTTTGACCTCAGGAGGCTGTCGAAGAGCAGAAACTTCCTTGTTTTTCCCAACCCCGAAAGCATGGCGTTTCCCGCCAGCGGTTTTTTTGAAGTGTTTACCTCCCAAAGACCCGGGTTTCCCACTCCCGCCGCCTTGCAAATTTCCTCCAGCTTTTCATTGACCGGCCCGTCTCGCAGCGGTTCGACAGGAAAAAACAATGGAACCGCGACAACGGGGAAAAGCCATATCAAAAGAAATTCCGCTGAAACAAGTGCGCCGAAAAGCCACAGGTAGCCGGCTGCCATTCCGAGAATCATCACGGCGCCACCCAAAAGGGCCCCCGAGATCGTCATGGCGAGGATGAGGAAAAGCCCCTGCTCGTTCCAGAATCGTCGGATATCGGAAATCCGGGTTCGACGGGAGCCTTCAATCATGAACGAACGCGCCCATTTCCATGGCAATAACACAAGCCATACCGCCGCGGCGGAAAGGGCGCCGAGTAAAACCCCGGCCCCGCCGGCGCCTCCCATGAAGGCAAAAGCCCAGGCTTCCACCGTGTCCAGTAGCCCCGTTCCCAGAACAGCCAGCAGAAAACCATAGCCGCTTGCCACCATTCCGAGACGTGTCACTGTCCGCCCCAGGCTGAACGAACGGGACCGTTTCCATGCAAAGGCGCTGTCCAGAACCCACTCGAGCTCATGGGGAGCTTCTTCGGGAAGCATCCGCAGGAATCTCCACTGCACCAAATGGAGAGCCGTTTCCACGAAACCTGCGAATGCAACAAGCCCGACCAGCCATAATTCGGTCATCTGGAAGAATCCTTTCCCGGTATGCCCCAATCCGTTTACAAGAAAACCTGTTCCCCTGTGAAAGACGCTTTAGCGTCTTTCGTCCTGTATAATAGCAGGTGGCCCGGCAGCCAAAGCACATAGGAGAGTAAAGAGGGATATCAGATCCTGGTGGTGAAAACATGGCAAAAGAAGACACGTCACGTATCGAGGAAGAACGTATTTCGGCCCACGTGGAAGATTACCTCGACAGGCTCAGAAAACGCGGCTTTCGCATGACGAACCAGCGAAGGATCATTATTGAGACGCTGCTTCGGAACATCGGAAGTCATCCAAATGCAAGGGAACTCCTCGACCTCGTCCAGCGGGAAGATGATTCCATAGGCATTGCAACAGTCTACAGGACCATCGAGCTCCTGTCGCGCATGGGCCTGCTGAATCTGATAAACATGGACGAGGGATTCAGCCGTTTCGAAGTCCCCGATGAACAGATGCATTTCCATCTTTACTGCCGCTCATGCGGCAAGTTGGTCCACCTCACGGGGGAGGACAAAAAGATGGAAACGGTACGGAAATGGGCTCAGGAGGCCGGGTTCGACATTCTGCCCCAGACTTTCGAAATCGCGGGGATCTGCCCGGAATGTCTGAACAAGGGCGTCCTGGAGGAACCTTTCCCCTGGGGAGACCGCCCCAAATGCGGACGGCTGTGCCGTCGCAGGGGGCGGGGCTGGCGGAATGAACTATGAAGGCCCGGTTTGCGTCCCCGCCGTCAATCCACCCTGGAACAAAAACAAAAAGAGCGAGGTGAAATCCCATGAGAAAAGAGATCAGCGTGATCCTGGTCGCCCTTTTCGCCCTGGCCGCCCTTTGTGGATCACAGGCCACGGCGGCTTCGATTCCTGAACGCATGAGCGGAAATTATCTCGGCACCTTCATTGGAGACGATTACGGAGCCCTCAGGCTGACCATCTCTCCCGACGGCGTTGTCACAGGCATCGCACATTCAAATGTCAGTTACGAGGACCTGGAAGTCAGCGGGAACTGCAACTATGACGGAACCTGCGAGTTTACAACATCGCGGAAACCGCTGCGGTTTTTCGGATCCATCGATTTCATGAACCGCTTTATCGGTAAGTGGGAATCCACGGAAGGATCTGAAAGAGGTTCATTCACGGCCATAATCACAAGGGAATAGGATGAAGTGCAACCAGACGGATTTCGACGGACTAAACGGCCAGGCGCAAACTCTTCCCGCCTGGCCGTTTCCTGAAGGTTCGGGGTGGTTTTCGGCGCCGGACCGCCGGAGAAAAGGCAGCATATGACGCGATACGTTTGCATTCACGGTCATTTCTACCAGCCGCCGCGGGAAAACCCCTGGACCGAGTCCGTCGAGATCCAGGAGAGCGCCGCCCCCTTTCACGACTGGAACGACAGGATCACCGCCGAATGTTATGAACCCAACACAACGGCCCGCCTTCTTGACGAAGCGGGGCGCCTGCGCCTGTTGCTCAATAATTTCGCCTGGATGAGCTTCAATTTCGGCCCAACGCTCTTTTCCTGGCTGGAACGCCATCGCACCGATGTCTACGAAAAAATCCTGAAAGCCGACGAAAAGAGCCGGGCCCGTTTCAGCGGGCATGGCACGGCCATCGCCCAGGCCTACAATCACATGATCCTCCCTCTCGCATCGGCCAGTGACAAGAGAACCCAGATCCTCTGGGGGCTCGCGGACTTCAGGCACAGGTTCGGCAGAAAGAGCGAAGGCATGTGGCTCCCCGAGACAGCCGTTGACACGGCTACACTGGAATGCCTCGCCGATGCGGGAATCCGTTTTACCATCCTCGCACCCCACCAGGGGCAAAGGATCGCCAAAGGGCTTTCCGGAAGCATCGAAAAAGACGGCAAAGACATCGACACGACCCTCCCGGCGATCTGCCGGCTGCCCTCGGGAAGGTCCATCACCCTTTTTTTCTACGATGCCTCTCTTTCAGCAGATATCGCCTTCGGCCCCCTTCTTCGCGACGGCTCGGAATTCTTCAGGCGGATCTTGTCCCGGTTTCCCCCCGGTGGCCAAACCCCGAGACTGGTCCACGCCGCAACCGATGGAGAGACCTTCGGGCATCATCACCATTTCGGGGAAATGGCCCTGGCCTATTGTATAGACAGAATCGAAAAATCCGGCGACGTCCACCTGACAACCTATGGAGAATTTCTGGATCTCGCGACACCGGTCCAGGAAGTTGCCCTGAGAGAGAATACTTCCTGGAGCTGTTTTCACGGCATCGAAAGATGGCGGTCCGACTGTGGCTGTTCCGGGAACGGGCAGGGGTATCATCAGAAATGGCGGGGACCCCTTCGTGATGCTCTCGATTGGTTGAAAGAGCGCCTGGATCACATCTTCGAGGCTGAATCAAAGGACCTGCTTGCGGCACCCTGGCATGCCCGCGACGATTATATCCGGATCATACTGGAGCGAAAACCTGAAAGAACCGCCTCCTTTCTCGAAGGGCGGCTTTTACCCGGCAAAACGTCCGATAACCTCAAACGGGCGCTGGCGCTTCTTGAAATGCAGCGCCACGGGATGCTCATGTTTACGAGCTGCGCCTGGTTTTTCGAGGACATCGGCAGGATCGAGACGGTGCAGGTCCTGAGATACGCCGCCCGGGCCATGCAGCTTGCCGGAGAATTCTCGGTGGAACCCCTTGAAAAGATCTTTCTCGAAAAACTGAAAGCCGCTTCTGGAAACACCCCTTCACTGCCTGATGGTGCTGAAGTCTACAAAAAAATGGTTCTTCCCGCCCGTGTCGATTTGTTCCGTGTTGCCGCCCATTACGCAATTTTCGCCCTCTTTCGCGAAAAGGCCGAATCCATCAACATCAACCGGTACGCCGTCGAAACAGAAAAACTCGACATTTTCGAAGGGCGAAGGGGAAGCCTCGCGATCGGACGATGCCGGTTCAGGTCTCTGGTCACCCTCGAGGAGAAAAAAATCAGCTTTGCCGCGTTCCATCTGGGTGGCCACAATGTTCTTTGCGGCACAGGAAGCTTCCAGGAACCCGGCAGGCATGAAACCATGAGCCGGTGTCTCGAAAAGGCCTACCGGGAAGCCTATGTCCAGGGGATCGCCCTTGAAATGGACAGATTCTTCGGACACCATAACTACACCATGGATCATTTGTTCGGGGACGAAAGACGCCTCGTCCTGGAAAGGATCTGTGAACAATCCGCCGCACCCTTTCTCGAAACCTGCAGGACTTTTTCTGAAAACAGCGCACCAATCATGGAATACCTCGCCGAAAACGATATGCCCGTGCCTTATGTTTTCAGGACGGCTCTTTCTCTGTCACTCACGCGCGAACTGGAAATCCTTTTCAGACAAAAACGGCTGGATCTCGACCTCATAGAAGACCGGACCGACGAATTCGCCCGGTGGAATCTCGAAATTCCCCTTTCGGGATTTGCCGACGAGGCCTCGAGACATCTCGGCAGACTGATCGGCGAGGCTGTTTCGACACCCGAAGCCGAATCGCTTGAGGCGGCCCTCAGATTGCTGGCCCTTTTCGAAAGGCTTGGCGAACCTCTGGAACTCCAAAAGGGACAAAAGGCCTTTTTCGAACTCGCACAAAGAGTCACTGAAAACGAAAGAGGTGATTCCTCCCGGATCACCTCGAGTCCCGCCTATCTAGACCTGGCAGACAGGCTGGGCATAAGCCGCGACAGGGTTCCGTAAATGCCAATTCCATCCTTGACAAAAGGGGGCCTTTGGGGATAGGATTTTAATCGATAATCGATATCGTTATCATCCCCCTGGGTGGAATAATGTATCGATTTCTTCCTTCACTTTCTCTTTTCCCGGCGCAGGGGAGGGCGGGCCATCGCTCTCCCCGTTTTCTGACCGGACAACCCTAAAAAAGCCCTCTGCAGTCCCTTGAAAGAAAACTCTGGAGGTGGAAATCATGAAAATAGCCGTAGCCGTCCAAAACGGCGCCGTGTGCCCCCATTTCGGCCATGCGCCTCACTATGCGCTTTATACGGTCGATGAAGAGGGGAACATCCTCGACCGCGCGGAGCATCCCAACCCCGGCCATGCGCCGGGCGTTTTGCCCCGGTGGCTTGGAAGCCTCGAGGTGGACGTCATCATCGCGGGAGGCATGGGGCCGAGGGCGGAGGAACTGTTCCGCTCCCAGGGCATAGAGCCCGTCATCGGCGTCTCGGGAAATATTGATGACGCCGTGAAAAATTATTGTTCCGGCGTTCTCGAAACCGGACCCAGCGCCTGCCATCACGTCTCGGAAGACTCGGGGCACAATTGCGGGCAAAGTGGTGAGACCAGATGAAGCCAATCACCCTGGCGGTGGCAAGCGGCAAGGGAGGCACCGGGAAAAGCAGTGTCAGCGCATCCCTTGTCACATCCGTGCCGGGGCTTCTGGCCGTCGATGCCGACGTGGAGGAACCGAACCTGGGACTTTTACTCGATGCCGAACCCCTTGAGAGCACCCTCGTTTCCCTGCGGGTACCCGCCATCGACGGCGATCGCTGCACACGGTGCAGCCGGTGCGTCTCCGCTTGCATGTTCGGTGCCCTGACCATGTTCGGGGACTCCCCGCCGCGGGTGAACGACCTCTGCCACGGATGTGGTCTCTGTACCATGGTCTGTCCGGAAGGTGCAATCACTGAGGTCGACAGGCCCATCGGAGAAATCCGGCATTGCCGGACTGCAAAAGGCGGCGAACTTTACGAAGGGCGTCTTCAGGTTGGCATGCCGAACCCCGTACCGGTCATAGAAGACCTTGTCAAGACCGTCATCGACATGGACACCCCCAAGGTTATCGACTGCGCTCCCGGGAACGCCTGCCCCATGGTCGCCGGCGTCAGGCACGCCGACGCGGTGCTCCTCGTGACGGAGCCCACGCCTTTCGGCGCAGCGGACCTTGATCTCGCCCTTCAGGCGGTGGTTCACCTCGGGAAGCCCGTCGGGGTCATCGTCAACCGCTCCGATCTGGCCGCTGCCGATATCAGGGGGCTGGCCTCGAAATACGGAGCCCCCGTCCTGGCAGAATTCCCCTTCTCGAGAGCCGTAGCCGAAGCCTATGCCGAAGGCACCCCACCGGCTGCGATGGACACCCGCTGGGAATCAGGACTCCGGGAAATTTGGGAATATTTCGAAAGGAAGCCGGCCCTATGAAGCCTCGCGAAATCGTTGTCATCAGCGGAAAGGGCGGGACAGGAAAAACGACCTTCACCTCGCTTCTGGTTGCCTCTTTCGGCAAGGCGGTCATCTGTGACGCCGACGTGGACGCCCCCGACCTCGAAATTCTTCTCAAGCCTGATCGCATCGATGAACAGCCCTTTTGGGGCATGCAGACGGCCGAAGCAAATCCCGATCTCTGCACAGGATGCGGTGCCTGCGTCGCCGCCTGCCGGTTTGACGCCATATCCATGACGGGGGGCAAGGCAATGGTCGACACCTCTTTTTGCGAAGGATGCGACGTCTGTCGCCGTGTCTGCCCCCAAAAAGCCATATCCCTCGTGGACACCCGACAGGGAACATCCTATGAAGGCCTGACTCAATGGGGTCCAATGTGGCACGCCAGGCTCAATCCGGGCGGTGAAAATTCGGGCAAACTCGTACAGTTTCTGAGAGAATCGGCACTCCACACGGCACGCGAGAGGGATATCCCGCTCATTCTGACCGACGGACCTCCGGGCATTGCATGTCCCGCCATATCCGCCATCACCGGCGCGGACCTGGCAATCGCCGTGACGGAACCATCCAAGGCGGCCTTCCATGACGTCGAACGTCTCTCTCAGGTCACTTCACGTTTCGGCATCCCTACGGCCTTCGTGGTCAACAAGGCCGATCTGGCGCCGAAACTTGCGAAACAGCTCAAGGAAGAAGCCCGGGCGAGAAACTGGAATGTTCTCGGCGAGATCCCCTTCAACAGGACTGTCGTCGACGCTGTCGCGGAAACCAGGATCCCTGTTCGAGAACTTGATGAAGAGATACAATCGATCAGGAAACGCCTTGAAGACTTTCTGTGAGGTGGTTCCCCCTGGGCGTTGTGCTCGGCCGGACGGATTCGATTTCCCTCGCACCGGGACACCTGGTCCTGCCGCTCTTTGTCACAGCGGGCCGAAAACGCCGTATCCCGTCAAAATCCATCGAGGGAGTGGAAACGGCATCGCCTGACCAATTGCCACTTTTCGTCGAAACAGCTCTTTCAGCCGGGATCAGGGAGTTCCTCCTTTTTGGCCACTACGGAAACGGAAAGGACAAGGACGGAACGCCTGCATCGGATCCTGAGGGCCCGGTCCAGAAAGCCTTGAGGCTCCTGACGGAAAGATTTTCGGAGGCTGCTTTTTACACGCACCTGTCCCTTGCCCATGCCACCGATCACGGCCTGAATTTCTGCCTGGACGCATCCGGAACCTTCGATGCGGCCAAAACCCGCAGGCGCTTTCTGGAAACGGCCGAAAGCCATCTCGCCTCCGGCGCACACGGAGTGCTCCCCCTCTTTCTGGAAAGTGGATTTGTCAGGCTCCTCCGGACCTTGATGGACGCCCGCGGCTTTTCCGACAGGATGGTCCTGAGTTACGGCGCCAAATTCGACTCGGCCCTTTACGGGCCTTTCAACGCGTCCACATCGATAACGGAAAAAAGCATGCCCGTTGGACAGATCGATCCTGAAGACAAAGAGGCCGCCCTTTCAAAAGCCAGGTCAGACATTGAAGAGGGGACTTCGGCCCTCATCATCAAGCCCGCTCTCGCCTGCCTTGACATCATCGGGGAATTCCGGCGGGAATTCAATGCCCCCCTGGCGGGGTGGCTTGTGAGTGGTGAATACATGATGATAAAGGCCGCCGCAAAGCAGGGCATATGCGACGAAGGCCGGGCGATGCTTGAGATCCACCGTTCTCTCTTTAGGGCCGGAGCCGACCGGATTATCACCTACGATGCGGTCCGACTCGCCCGCTGGTTATCATGAAGTTCACTGAAAAATGCCGGAAGCCTCGCGAGGCTTC
>JBNGCT010000037.1:0-14301 GCA_049974965.1 Thermovirgaceae bacterium | reverse complement strand
GAGGTGGCGGCAAGGCGGGGCTTCTGGATCATCGAGGACGACGCATACGGGGAACTGAGATACGGGGAACATTCGGTCCCGGCGCTGCGGGCTCTCGAGTCCGCGGAAAAGGTTATTTACCTCGGCTCGTTCAGCCAGCTCCTTTTCCCCGGCATCAGGCAGGGTTACGCCCTCGTTCCCGACGAGATCCTGACCGATTTCCATGATGCACTTTCCCGTTCCGCCGGAGCTGTATCGTCACTTCTACAGCTTCTTGTTGCGGCCTTTCTTCAGGAAGGCCATCTGGAACCCTGTCTCGAAACGGCGAGAGCGGCCATGGCGGTGCGGATGCGGCAGCTTGCCCGGAAATTCGAAGGAGCGCTGCCGGAACTGGTTTTCGAGGTTCCCCAGGGCGGCATTTACCTTTGGGTCACGCTGCCGGGAGCACAGGACCAAAAACTTGCCGAAGCGGCGAAAGATGCCGGTGTCGAGGTGACCTGCGGCAGGGCCTTCTCGGTCGCCCGCTCTGAAACCCACGCGGTCAGGCTCTCCGTCAGCCGACTCGGCTCTTTTCTCATCAGTAAGTCGGCGGGCCGGCTTGCCGACGCCTGGAGGGACCTTTCATGAAAGCACTTGACAGGGTCCTTTCGGGACGTGAAGGAAGAGCCAGACTTCAGGGACATATTCTCGGCTCCGCCGCTTTTGTTGTGCAGGTCTCTTTGAATCTTCCGGGCTATCCGAAGGAGTTGCCGGGATCACGAACCCTGGTTGAGGCGGTAGGACTTCGCCTGGGCGCAAGGGTCTGTGACGGTGGAGGACGGGTGATCTCTGTCTGGATGCTTGAAAACGGGGTCGGTCCCGCGTTTTTTCTCGGCGTCCGCGCGGTCCGGCCGGAGACGGTCAAGGAAGAGGCAATGTCCCTTGAAGAAAAAACCCCCTGGGGTGCCGTCCTGGATGTGGATGTCCTCCTTCCGGGTGGAGCGTTGTCACGTTCGTCACTCGGGTTGCCGCCGAGGTGGTGTTTCCTTTGCGGCCGCCCCGCGAAAGAGTGTGCGCGGACGGGTCGTCATGAACAGAAAGAGCTTCGAAGGACTGCCGAAAAATTTCTGCAGCAGGGACTTCAGGAAACGGGAAGCGCCCTTTTCCGGGGATCAGGTCTTGTCTGAATCCGTGTTTGACGGTTCGCGGGATTGTCCGCCAAAGAGCCCTTCTACCATGTACCGGTGCCAGAGGAAGATCGCCAGGGCACCGGTGGCTGTTCCCCCCAGCAATCCCCTGAAAATGGCTGACATCCCTGGTTTGCCGACGAAATACCCCCAGAGGCCGGCAATGGCATGCCCGTAAAGGACCAGTGTGGCGAGGCACAGGATCATTATCAGGAACCTCATGAAATCCCCCTTGTCCGGAAACTTGGCTTTCGACTCACCGGAGCCGTGGACAGTATAGGTCATTTCCCCCCAGGGGGCGACCGGTTGTGTGCATGTATGGATTGTGATAAGATAATTTGAAATAAAACCCTTTCGAAATGTGTACATGAGCGTGTTGTTTTGCAATCACGTGAAAGTGGAGCAGGAGAGGAGGACGTACCGATGATTATGGAGCCGAGACTCTATACAACCTCCGCAGACTACGTCTATCAGGAGCTGCGGCATAAAATCATCACAAAACAGCTCAAACCGGGACAGAGATTGCCCGAGGTGAACATCGCCGTGCAGATGGGAGTCAGCAGGACACCGGTACGGGAAGCCCTGCGGAGGCTTGCAAGCGAGGGACTTGTACTCATTATTCCCAACAGCGGCGCCCGCCTTGCTTCACCGACGAAAAGGGAAATGGATGATACCTATCTGGTCCGCGAGGAGCTTGAATGTCTGGCAACCTGCCTCGCCGCGGGAAGGATCAGCGAAAGGAACCTCCGTCGGCTGGAGGATGCGATCCTCGAAGAGGAAAGGGCCTTTGAGGAAAAAAACCTTGAACTCTACCTCGAAGTGAACGAGACCTTCCACAAGGTGATAGCCGACGCGAGCGGCAACAGGGTTCTTTCGGAATATATCGAGAATATCCTTGCAAGAACGAACGCCTATGTCGTTTTCTACGACCCCTTTTATGACATTGAGGAAAACCCGAGCGTCACCCAGCACAAGGCCATTCTCAAATCCCTGAAAGAAAAGGATCCGGACACGGCCGTGAAACTGATGCGCGAGCATCTCAAGCGGACCCTCCGCGATCTCAAGGATCCAGAGAAGTAGTTTCCGTTTAGACAAACGGGAAAAAAGGCGGATTGGACATTTTGCGGACGGGGGAAATCTCCCGTCCGTTTTTGTCACTCCGGCGGGATCCTGTGTGACAATATTGTGGAAGACAATGCAACCGTGAGGAGGATCGCCATGACATCGGGCACACCTTTGCCGTCGTTTGACCTGAAACGCAACTACCAGCGGATCCGTGACGAGATCAGAAACGAAATCGACCGGGTTCTTGAAAGCCAGCATTTTATCCTTGGCCCGGAGGTAAAGCAGTTCGAAGACGAGATTGCTGCATACCTTGGGGTGCCATACGCAGCGGGATGCGCCTCGGGTTCCGACGCGCTCCTGTTGGCGCTCATGGTGCTTGACCTGCAAGCCGGGGACGAGGTTGTGACAACACCTTACTCTTTTTTCGCAACGGCCAGCTGCGTTACAAGGCTTGGGGCACGTCCGGTCTTTGTCGACGTGGACCCCAGGACGTACAACATTTCCTCCGTTGCGATAGAAAAAGGGGTAACAGAAAGAACGAAGGTGATTCTTCCGGTTCACCTTTTCGGGCAGATGGCCCGTGTTGAAGAACTTGCCCCTATCGCGAAGGAAAGGAATATTCACATCGTGGAGGATGCGGCCCAGGCAACAGGAGCAGTGCGTTTTGTTGAAGGTTTTCCCGTGAAAGCGGGAACGGCGGGGACTATGGGATGTTTTTCCTTTTTTCCGACGAAAAACCTCGGTGCCTATGGGGATGGCGGGCTTGTTGCCACCTCGTCGGCGGAGCTTGCCGAGCGCCTTGCGAGACTTCGGGTTCACGGTGCGGGTGAGCAGTACATGCATGAGGAAGTCGGAGTCAACAGCCGTCTTGACGCGCTGCAGGCGGCAGTCCTCAGGGTTCGGCTTCGACACCTGGAAACATGGATCGGTGAACGGCGCAGGATCGCGGAGCGCTACAGGCTCCTGCTTGCCGAGATGAACCTGGAGGATGTAGTGACGCCACCTGTGGAAGAGGAAGGGAATCACCACACCTGGCACCAGTATGTCGTCCGCTGCGAGAAAAGGGACGAACTGCAGGCATTTTTAAAAGGGAAAAATATTACCACACGGGTCTACTACCCGAGACCTCTTCATCTGCAAAAATGCTTTGCCTTTTTGGGTTACGGGCCGGGTGATTTCCCCGTTTCCGAGGCCCTTGCCCTCGAGACGCTGGCTCTTCCCATGTTCCCCGAGCTCATGGCGGAGGAGCAGGAACGAGTTGTCAGGGCAATAGCCGAGTTTTACGGGAAAGTTTGACCAATATTGATTTACCTCGGCCGATCGTGTAAAATGTCCTCGGCGAGAGAAGCTTTTCCCTTTTCGGGTGAGCCCACGAAATCGAAACAGGAGGTGAAGGGATGTTGTATCCCTTCTTTTTCGATCCGACTTTCCTTCTTCTGATTCCGGCGCTGATCCTTGCCGGATGGGCGCAAATGAAGGTCAAGGGAACCTATGACCGATACAGCCGGATTGCCGCAAGAAACGGTTTGACGGCAAAGGATGTGGCTCGGAGGATTCTCGACGAAAACGGGTTGCGAAGCATCCCCGTGGAGCGGACCGCCGGATCCCTGACGGATCATTATGACCCGAAGGCGAAGACGCTGCGCCTTTCCGAAACAGTCTACAGCAGTCCAAGCATCGCGGCCATCGGAGTCGCCGCCCACGAGGCCGGGCACGCCATCCAGGATGCGGGGGCCTATGCTCCACTGAAACTTCGGAACTCCATCGTTCCGGTGGTAAGCCTGGGATCCGGATTGGCCTTCCCCCTGTTCTTCATAGGATTTCTTTTCGGGACCCCCCTGCTGATGGACGTGGGGATCCTCTTTTTCCTTGGAGTGCTCCTGTTCCACCTTGTGACGCTTCCTGTGGAATATAATGCCAGCGGGAGGGCGCTGAGAATCCTTGACAACACCGGAATTCTTGCAGCAGACGAGATGAAGGGCGCGAGGGCGGTTCTCAACGCCGCGGCGCTGACCTATGTCGCAGCCACGGTCATGGCAGCGCTCCAGCTGGTGAGACTCCTTGTTTTGCGCGGGATGAGAAACGATTGACCTTAACCATGTTGTTCGCAAAAGCTTATTGTAATAACGATCGTTCGACGACAGGGTGGCACAGGCCACCCTGTTTCTTTGACGTGATATCGTCCTGATTCCAGGGAGGGACTTGTGTTTATGCCACTGTTTCTCGTCGCACTGATACTGCTTTTCGTGATGCCCTGGCTCGGACTGCTCTTTCTCGGGCTTTTTGTCTTCCTGATCCTGTTGATACCGCTGGGGTTTGCGGCCCGTTCCCTTGTGTGGCTGGTCATCGGTCCGAAAGAGCTCTTCAGGGTTCTCTCAAAGAAAAGGGTTCGGAGGAATCATGCCCTTGAGCATGGTACGATCAACGTCATCGAGGAAAAGTACGGGATTCCCATGATGTCGGGTCTCGCGGCGGAAGATGGATTCACGGTGAATGGTCCTGTCTCGGGTGAACTTGCCCTTGGAGCAGCCCGCGAAGCCCTGGCAAGGCTCAAAAGGGGCGAAAGGCGTCTGGCTTTGCACGAAAGGTGCGGAACCACCATTGTGACCGTCAACACCCTGATGTCGGTGTTGTTCATTGTGTTCCTTTTTCTCACGGGATCGCTCAGCATATTGACGGTGATTCTCGCTCTGGGCGCTTCGTGGTTTCTGGGTCCCTGGGCTGGACGTTATGCCCAGATATATCTCACCACGGCAACCGACCTCGAAAGAGTTGAAATCGTGGGGATCGAACGCAGAAACAGGTGGACGAGGACTCTGGGCATGCGGGTCGCGGTGCCCGGGGAGATTTTTATCCGGACCCGGGTTCGTGGGGAACCGCCGAAAGTGGAGGTCGTGCATCCATGAGGGGTATAGAAGCCGCTCTGTATATCTGGCGTGATGTCATGAAGGGCTCCTTTGCCAGCGAGGCAATCCGGAAAAGAACCGAAAGCCTTCCGCAAACCGAAAGAACCCTGGCTACGTCGCTCGTATATGCGGGACTTCGCCGGGCGCCGCTATGGAAAAGCCTTGCCGTGCGTTTTTCCGGCAAGCCCCTCGGCGGGGTTTCCCCTTTTGCCGGTGACGCTCTCGTGCTTGGGATTGCCGGGCTCGTTGAATTGCGCAGTTTCGCTCCGCAGGTACTGGTCAGCGCCCTGGTGGAGGCCGTCAAAAAGAGCGGTTCTCCCGCGGAGGCCAGAATGGTGAACGCCGTGCTCCGGAAAGCGGCGGAGCGTGGGAAGCGAGCTGTAGACAGGGTTTCGGAAAGCCGGTCACTGCGTGACCAGAGTCTCTATGGGGGGGTTCCCGGATGGATCGGTAACTACCTTTCCGATAACTGGGGCAGGGACGAAGCCCGCAGGCTGCTTCGCCTCATGGCCATGAAGACCTTTATGGCCCTCCGTCTTTCTCCGGGCGTCGACGGGGTGGAAGTGGCGGGAAAGCTTGCAGAAGCCGGCTTTCACGCGTGGCCCTCGCCGCACCTGGCCAAATCCGTGCGGATGGCATCTTCCGCCTTCCCGCCGGGTCTGCCCGGCTTTCGGGAAGGCCGTGTGACGCCCCAGACGGAATCATCCATGGTCGTCGGTGAAATCGTTTCCTCCTTTTACGAGTCCGGGTCCCTTCTCGAAATGTGCTGCGGAAGAGGCGTCAAGACAGGGCAGATCGTGCAGAACATTCGGGGAATCGAATTCGAGGCCTGGGAACTTTCCTCCTCTCGCCTGGAAGCCGCAAAACGGGAAATGAAACGCCTCGGGCTCGATGGAGAAAAGGTTAGCTTTCGGAGGGGCGACGCACTCGACCTTGAACCGCGGAACTCCCCGCGACTGGTCTTTGTCGATGCACCATGCTCGGGAAGCGGGACGTGGGCGCGTCATCCTGATGCGAAACTCAGGCAGAAACCTGAAAGACTGAGGGAACTCGCCTCCCTGCAGGGAAAGCTGCTTTCCAGGGCGCTGGACCTGGTGGCTCCCGGAGGGGTCGTCGTTTATTCCACGTGCAGCATCCTTCGCGACGAAAACGAGAGAGTGGTGGCCGAGACTCTTGGCGGCCGTCCGAGTGTTGTTGAAATGCCCCTTCCCAGCAACTATCATAATGTTCATCGGGGAAGACCCTGGGGATATTATCTCTGGCCGACACTTCCCTGGCATGACGGCTTTTTCCTCACGGTTTTGATGAAGCGCGACTAGGAGGACAAAATGATGAAAAAAATGTTCCGCGTCACCCTCCTGATAACCTTGCTGGTCATTGTCGGTTCCGGGGTGTTTGCCTTTTATTCCATTTTCTTCGGTTTTCGGGACGTGGCGGTGCCTGGCCTGGAGGGGATGACCGTGGTTGATGCCGTTTCGGTGACGGAAAAGATGGGCCTACTCGTGCGGATCGATGAAGTCGAATCCCTTCTCCCCTCGGGCACGGTCGTTTCGCAGTGGCCCGAAACGGGGACAACGATCAAGAAGGGAAAGGTTATCGTCCTGAAAGTGAGCAAGGGAGGCAAACGGCGGCCCGTACCCGACGTCAGGGGTATGGAATACGGCCAATCAGTTTCTCACCTGGATGAGAAAGGGTTTGAAATCGGGGACGTGGTGCGCATCCACAGCGACGCGAGACCTCCCGGAGTGATTATCGCACAGAGCCCCGCCGCTCCGGCCATGGTGCCCGAAAACAGGCGGATCGATCTTCTTGTGAGCCTCGGCGCCCCGCGCGTCGATGGGCGGATCCCGGTCCCGAACGTCCTTGACCGGAGCGAGAACGTGGCCCGCCAGATCATCGGCCAGAGCGGTCTCCGGGTTGGCGGAGTCAAATACGAATATACCCTGATGACACCTCCCGGAATGGTGATGGACACGGAGCCGAGACCGGGGAAGACGTTGCCCGAGGGGCAGCCGGTAACGCTCGTGGTGGCGACGTCGAAGAAACCGGAACAACCCGAAGAGGCGACGGAACCGGCCGCAAAAGAAAAACAGGAAACCGGCACGCAGCACGGGGAGGTTGTACAGACGCCTGAAGAGGAGCCTTTCAACGGAAGACCGGCACCGGCACCATCCCCACTGGACGAATGGCTGAAGTCGCAGCCGGCGGGGCAAAGCCGGCCGCAGACGAAGCCCGCTCAGGATGAAGAGGCTCAAAGGCCTCAAGGGACCGGGGAGGCGCAAAAACCGGAGGAAAGCGCGCAAACCCTGAAACCTCAGCCGAAGGAACAGACCAAGACGGCAAAGATCCGTTACCAGGTGCCTCCGCTTGCGCGCCCCATGGCTGTGCGTGTCGAGATCATTGACGACAACGGGACGCGGACATTGCTGGACAGGCAGGCACGAAGCGGGGAGTACATCGTTCTGGATGCGCCCTATGCGGGAGAGGCCGCCGTCACGATTTATCTCGGCGGAGAATTCGTATGGCAGGACCGATACAGATGACACGTTCAAAAAATCCTGTCATCGCACCCTCATTGCTTTCCGCCCCACCGCTGGCGATCGGCGAGGCCGTGGAGTCCCTGAAAGGAGAAACGGACTGGCTCCATTTGGATATCATGGACGGCCATTTCGTGCCGAACCTTTCCAACGGGCCGGAACTGGTACGTTCTCTGCGCAGCGCCTGCGCCGGCGCCGTCCTGGACGTCCACCTCATGGTCGAGCCTCCGGAAAGATTCATTGGAGCCTTCGCAGCGGCAGGGGCGAATTATCTCACGATTCACGTGGAAGCCACCCATCACCTGCACAGGGCTCTGGAGATGATCAGAAACGAAGGCTGCAGGCCGGGGATCACGCTCAATCCCGGAACTCCCGTAGAATGGCTCAAACCTGTCCTGCATATGGTGGAGCTTGTTCTCGTCATGTCTGTCAATCCGGGTTTCGGTGGACAGGCGTTTATACCGGAGACACTCGAGAAAACCAGGTCCCTCGCGAGATGGAGAGTTGCCGGGAATCTTGCGTATCTCATCGAAATGGACGGGGGCCTTGGCCTTGACACCGTTCAGGATGCCGTTTGCGCCGGGACGGATATTCTCGTCGCGGGAAGCGCCGTCTTCGGTTCAAAACAGCCTGCGGAAATGGTGAGGGTGCTGAAGAAGCGCGCATTGGAGGCGATTCGCGATTGAAAGACCGAGAGAAAACCCTTGCGGATCTTTGTGAACAGGCAAGACAGCGGCGAGAGGCAAAAGGCCTGTCCCTGGAAGAGATTTCCAGGGCTACGAAAATCCACAAAAGGTTCCTCGAAGCGATAGAAGCGGGAGATATCGATAAACTGCCGGGGCTTGTCTTTTCCAAAGGGTTTATCAAAAACTACCTGGCATGCGTCGACGCAGAGGATCTCTACCCCGAATTCGAAAGCCTCATGAAAACCGATGTCGAAGCAGTCCAGACCGCATCGCTCGTTAATTACATGCCCCCCCAGAAAGGATTCCAGAAGACCTCCAGGTGGTGGCTCTACGCGATTCTCTTTGCCGTCATCGGTGTTTCGCTTTTCATCATATGGGGCCAGCGGGATGATCTGGTCGCACAAAGGGAGACCCCTCCCGTGACGGGGCCGGTGGTGCAATCGGAAGATGAATTCCAGGAGGCCGAACCTGTCGCGACGGAGACGGCGGCAACCGGGGAGGAATCCGGGGAAGGGGCACAGGAAGCCGAAAAAGCGGAAAGGCCTGAACCCCCACCGGTCAGTTCCCCCGACGAGGCCGCGGTGCCGGTTTCTCCGGATTCTGACATGACCTGGCTGCCGGGCAGTCAAGAGCCTGAAGCCTCTCCTGAAGCGGAAGCCATCGCCGAGGGAAATCTGGTTATTCGGGCTTCGGCGCCTTGCTGGATCAGGGTGACAAAAAATGGTGACATCACATATCAGGGGACTCTCCAGAATGGAGACGTGAGAGAGATCACCGTCGATTCCGCCACGAGAATACGCTATGGGAATGCGGGTGCCGTCACCCATTCGTGGAACGGCAAGTCTCTCGGGAGCGTCGGGAGCAACGGAGAAGTCGTGACCCTGGAGTATCTTCCCGACGGCTCAAGAAACAGGTTGTAGGTCCTCATGAAAGTTTTTATACTCACCCTCGGGTGTGCCAAAAACCAGGTGGACAGCGAACGGCTCGCCGGCATGCTTGAAGCTGCAGGAATCGAGCTTGCAGAAGACGTGCAGCAGGCTGAAATCGGGTTGGTGAACACCTGTGGCTTCATTGTCCCGGCTGCCGAAGAAAGCCTCGATGCGGTTTTTGATCTGGAACACCTCAAGAAAAGCGGTGATCTCGAGAAAATCGGTGTCATCGGGTGCCTGGTGAACCGCTACGGAGAGGCTCTCAAACGGGAATTCCCATCCGTTGATTTCTGGGCGGGAGCCGACGAGGCCGAAAAGGTCATTCAAGCTCTCGGAGGGGAGCCCCAAGACGCAGGAAATGTCCTTCTGCCCGGTGATTCATCCTGGTCACGATATCTGAAAATCGCAGAAGGCTGCGACAACAGGTGCAGTTACTGCACAATCCCCTCAATCAGGGGAGGGCTGAAAAGTCGCAGCGAAGGGGATATTCTGAGGGATGCGCTCAGGCTTGCCGACTCAGGGGCCCGGGAAATCTGCCTTGTCGGCCAGGACCTGACCGCCTGGGGCATGGACGTGTACGGAAAGCCTGCACTGACGGAACTACTACCGCGCCTTGAGGAGGCACTTTCGGGACGGGATATCTGGATAAGGCTTCTTTACCTGCACCCGGTGCGGGTGACAAAAAGACTGGTTGAAACCATTGCGAAAAGCCCCGTTATCCTGAATTACCTGGATATTCCGGTACAGCACGTGGACGGCAGGATCCTCGAGGCCATGAACAGGGGACAGGTTTCGGAGGATGAAATCCGGAAGCCCTTTGAATGGGCCCGTTCCGCCGACGAGGATTTCGCCCTCAGGACCACCATTATTACGGGTTTCCCGGGGGAAACGGAAAAACAGTTCCTGAAACTGGTGGATTTTCTCGAAGACCTTGAGCTCGACAGGGTCGGCGTGTTTCCTTATTCCGAAGAAGAGGGCACCGTTGCTGCGCTGCTTTCTCCTTCGGTTCCCGAAGAGGTGAGGCGGAAAAGGGCGGAGGAAATCCTGGAGGTTCAGGAGGAAATATCATGGAAAAGGCAGCGTCGTTTCGTGGGACGGTGTCTGCGGGTCCTGGTCGAAGGGGTCGACGGAGGACCGGAAGGGTCGGCCTGGGGACGGTCCTTCCGGGATGCACCTGAGGTTGACGGAATCGTCGAGATCAAAAACGGTTACCGGTGTGTTCCCGGTACCTTCGTGGGAGTGGATATCACGGAAAGCTACGAGCATGACCTTGAAGGGGAAACGGCCTGCGATGAATCCTGAGGCCTTCTACAGACATTACAGCACCTGCCTTGGAATAGGGTTTCTGACGAATATGCCGGGCACCGTCGCATCGGCGGCGGCGTTTGTCGTGTATCTTTTGTACCCGGTTCCGATCTGGATGGCCGGGCTTCTTGGCTTTCTGGGTGTTTTTACATCTGGCCGGTACTCCCTCGGGAAAAACAGGGAGGACCCTTCGGAGGTTGTCATCGACGAAGTCATCGGAACATGGATCGCCGTGACGGGCCTCTCTCCGGGGCTCGGCCTGCCCGCGCTTTTTTTGTTCAGGGTTTTTGACATTATCAAGCCGTTTCCCGTGAACGCGGCGGAGAAGCTGCCGGGCGGTCTCGGGATCATGGCCGATGATGTCGTGGCCGGTGTGTATGCCAATGTGATTGTCCGCGCCGTGGAGTGGCTTTTCCTTGCAGGAGGCATTGCGGCCGTTTATGAAAGATTCTTTTGACAAACAAGGCAGGTGTCACCTGTGGCTCATGAAGCGGTTCTCATTGCAGTAGGGGATGAATTGCTCTCCGGAAGCGGCCGTGAGGGGAATTGCGCCTGGCTCGCCTCGCAGCTGACGTCCCTCGGATGGAGAATCCTCTCGGTGCAGATTGTCCCCGACAACGAGGACGTTCTTGTCAATATTGTCCGATCCTGGATCGGCAAGGCGGAAGTCATCGTCCTTTCAGGGGGGCTGGGGCCGACTCACGACGACAGGACCAGGGAGGCCCTTTCGCGCCTTCTGGGCAGCCCTCTGGCCAGAAGAGACGATGTTTACGGGAGTGTGTTGTCCCGATACCATGGAGATATACGGCGCATCCTTGAAGAATCGGCGAACAAGCAGGCCATGGTTCCCGCTTCTGCAGAGGCCCTCCACAATCCCCAGGGATCCGCCCTGGCGATCAGGGTGGAGACAGACGGGACGGAAATCTACGCCTTCCCGGGTGTTCCCTGGGAGTTTCAGGCCCTGGCCGAAAAGGAGTTGTTGCCCCGTCTTGTCGCAAGCGGCAGGATCCAAAGGGTGATCAGGGTCGCCGGTTGGCCCGAGAGCAGGCTGAAAATCCGGATTGGACCGGTTCTTGAAGATGATTCCCTTTCCATCTCGATCTTGCCGTCTCCGAATTGTGTAACTGTTTCAATCTTCGGTTTTCCTGAAGCGGTCGAGGAGGCAACGGAGAAGATCCGCGCCCTGGTTCCCGGGGATATTCTCCCCGTCGGAGCCGCTTCGCTCGCCGAGGCGGTGTATCTCGAGGCTTCCAGGGTGAAAACGAAGATAGCCCTGGCTGAATCCTGTTCCGGCGGACTGATAGGGGCGGCGCTGACCGAAATCACTGGTGTTTCGTCCGTTTTTACCGGAAGCGCTGTATGTTACGACAATGAGGCAAAAATTTCTTTGCTCGGGGTGCCCCGCGATGTTCTCGATGAATACGGAGCCGTGAGCGAAGAATGCGCTGCGGCGATGGCAGAGGGTGCGGCGCGTATCTTTGGCACGCCTTTCAGCCTTTCCGTCACGGGAATCGCAGGTCCCGGGGGGGCAACGCCGGGAAAACCTGTCGGGACGGTGTGTTTTGCTGTCGTGTCCTTGAGCGGTCTTTCTACGTGGACGAAAAGGTTCCACGGCGACAGGACCAGCGTAAGAAGATGGGCCGTCGCCTTCGGCCTTGAGAAACTCTGGAGGGAGCTTGGGAGGACCTGATCTATGGATGAGAGTGTACGCTGCTTCGTTTGCGTTGAAATCGAGCCGGCCGTCCGGAAAACTCTTGGGGCCTGGCTGAGCCGTTTGCGGTCACTTGCTCCGAGGATCCGCTGGGTCGATGACGGGGCGCTGCACATTACCCTGAAATTTTGCGGCGAGATCGATCCGAAGCGGCTCATCAAGCTTCAGGCGGCCATGGAACAGGCTTTCTCGACGGCGAAGATTCCGCCCTTCGATCTCGAGCTGTCAGGTGTTGGTGCCTTCCCGGGATGGCGGCAGCCAAGAGTTCTCTGGGTAGGTCTCGGTCAGGATGAGGACCAGCTTTTCAGGCTTTTTGACGTCGTCGAAAAAGCCGGTACCGCTGTTGGGCTGGAGCGGGAGAAGCGTCCTTTCCACCCCCACGTCACCATTGCCAGGATCAAGACGCCTTCCGAACTCCCGGTCCAGTTGATGAGAGAGCTCAATGACAGGAATGCCGGGCAGGGGCAGTGGACCGTCCGGTATGTCACACTCATGCAAAGTGATTTGTACCCTGAAGGGCCGGTCTACACGCCGCTGGCCCGATATCTGCTCAATACCACGGAGGTGGGTGACTAAATGGCGAAGCGGAAAAATTCCATGACGAGGGAAGATGTTCTCGAGCAGGCAATGTCGGACATAAAGAGCAAGTTCGGCGACGGGGCGATCATGCGCCTCGGGGAAGGCACCGGCGAGGTTGTCGACGTGATCCCGAGCGGCGTTCTCCCCCTCGATATTGCCCTTGGAATCGGGGGATACCCGAGAGGCAGGATCATCGAAATTTTCGGGCCTGAGGGAAGCGGCAAGACAACCCTTGCCCTTCATGCTATTGCCGAAGCCCAGAAAGCGGGAGGCATTGCGGCCTTCATCGATGCGGAACATGCACTTGACCCGCGCCTGGCCCATTCCATGGGAGTCAAGATCGATTCCCTCTACCTCGCACAACCCGACAGCGGAGAGCAGGCGCTTTATATTCTCGAAACCCTCGTCAGAAGCAGCGCCGTGGACGTTATCGTCGTCGACTCCGTGGCGGCGCTGACCCCCCAGGCCGAAATCGACGGAAAAATCGGTGACAGCCAGGTGGGCCTTCAGGCCCGGCTCATGTCGTACGCCCTCAGGCGCCTGACCTCCTCGATTTCAAAGAGCAAGTGCATCGTCGTTTTCATCAACCAGCTCAGGGCAAGGATTTCGACCATGGGTTACGGCGGACCGCAGGAGACCACGACGGGAGGAAGAGCCCTCAAGTTCTACAGTTCCGTGCGGGTCGAGGTGAAAAGAGGGAAAAGCGTCACCAAGGGAGATGAGAACCTGGGGCACGAGCTCTGGATCAAGGTCGTGAAGAACAAACAGGCTCCCCCTTTCCGGACGGCCCATACGACGCTCATTTACGGCAGGGGTGTCCCCGAGGAAATGGCCGTACTTGATATGGCCCTGGATTACGATGTGGTCGTTCGCAAGGGATCATGGCTCGCCTACAAGGGGGAGACCCTCGGACAGGGCAAGGACAATGTCGCTTCCTATCTGAAGGAGCATCCCGAGCTGATGCAGGAGATGGCAAAGGAAGTGAAAAACAAGGTGGCCCAGGGACTTGACCTGATCCTTGCCCCGGAAGAGGATGAGGATGAAGAAAACGGCCTTCCCTCCGGAGGCAACGGGATGGACCTTGAAGAGGGGATCCTCGAACTTGACGTAGACGAGGAAGAATAAAAGATTCCATGATAGCCAGTGGATACATAATACGATTTGTTTAGTGCGGTGAGAAGACAAAGGAAACCCTGTCTTTTCCCAAGACAAGAGCAATATGCTTGTCTCGATAGCAGGTTTTAGGAAAATTCACCTTTTAAATGTAAGCTTATGAATACAACATGGCGCTTTTTGCCGAAAAGTCAGTCTATTTGTAGGTGTTGACACAGGCGGCAAGGCTCGCTATCATATCCTTCGCCCCTTGGAAAAGGGGACTGCACCACGCACCTTGACAGCAGAATATAGGTAGACAGACGAAGCGGGCGAGGAACAGTGG
>JBNGCT010000036.1:0-14662 GCA_049974965.1 Thermovirgaceae bacterium | reverse complement strand
CCCCCGGGCCTTCCCGACAGGACACGGTAAAGGCCGAATGCTTGGCAATCACTTAAAAACCCCGGTCCATTGGATGTCACTTTTGCTATAATATAAAAAGCTTGTTCCTGGAGGAACAAAGATGCGCCTCGACAGGTTTCTCAAGCTTGCCAGAATCGTGAAAAGAAGGACACTCGCGCAGGAGATGATCGATATCGGCGCTGTGCGCGTCAATGCTGCAGTGGCGAAGGCATCCAGGGAAATCCGGGAAGGAGACACCATAGAGGTCGCCTTTCCGCGCAAAGTCCTGACCGTAAGAATCCTGCCCTACACGGAAAAGGATCTCAAGCGCGGCGGCAAGGCCTACGAAATCCTGGAAGAGCGCGTCGTTTCGGGCGAAAACAGGCCATGGTAGGTTTACCCCCTTCACAGGAGGGGATGAAAATCCCACAGTGGAGAAGAAGAGGTGATTCCCGGTGAGCGAGATTATCGGCATACATTCGAGGGAAATTCTGGATTCGCGGGGGAATCCGACGGTTGAAACAGAGGTCTGGCTGGAATCGGGCGCCATGGGCCGAGCCGCGGTGCCCTCGGGGGCCTCGACGGGCAGTTTCGAGGCCATCGAGCTTCGGGACGGGGGGAAACGCTACCTCGGGAAAGGTGTGCAGCAGGCGGTCTCGAATGTCATGGAAAAGATCGCGCCGGAAATTATCGGCCTTGACCCCGTGAGCCTTGGTGCCCTTGACAGGGTCATGCTTGAGCTTGATGGGACGGAAAACAAGGAAAACCTTGGAGCCAACGCGATTCTTTCCGTTTCCATGGCTGCAGGCCGTGCCGCGGCGGCGGAACGGGATCTTCCGCTGTGGGTGTTTCTGGGCGGAGTGGGCCCCTACTCACTTCCCGTCCCCCTCATGAACGTGATCAATGGCGGGGAACACGCAGATAACAACCTGGATATCCAGGAGTTCATGATCGTTCCCTGCGGCGCCCCTTCTTTTGCGGAAGCACTCCGCATGGGGGCGGAGATCTACCACACCCTCAAGAAGGTTCTCAAGGAAGGCGGTTTCTCCACCGGAATCGGTGATGAAGGCGGGTTCGCACCGAATCTTGGTTCGAACCGCCAGGCCCTGGAGATTCTCGTCAAGGCCATTGAAAGGGCTGGGTATGCGCCGGGTAAAGAGGTGGGACTCGCCCTTGATGTGGCAGCAACAGAGTTCTACAGGGAAGGGGCCTATAATTTCAGCGGGGAGGGGAAGGTGCTCACCCCTGGTGATCTGGTCTCCTATTACGAGGGACTGTGCGGGGACTTCCCGGTCCTTTCCATCGAGGATGGTATGGCCGAGGAGGACTGGGAAGGCTGGAAGCTGATGACCCGGAGGCTTGGAGAGAAAATCCAGCTTGTGGGCGATGATGTCTTCGTGACCAATCCCCGCAGGTTTTCAAGGGGTATCGAGGAAGGTGCCGCCAATTCTATCCTTATCAAGCTGAACCAGATCGGCTCAGTCTCTGAAACCCTCTCCGTCATTGAGACGGCGAAACGGAACGGGTACAATTGCGTGATTTCACACCGATCGGGCGAGACGGACGATACATTTATCAGCGATCTTGCCGTGGCAAGGGCGGCGGGACAGATAAAGACGGGCGCACCGGCCCGTACCGACAGGGTGGCCAAGTATAACCAGCTTTTGCGGATCGAGGAAGAGCTTCGGGAGATCGCCCCCTTCGCGGGCTTTGGAGAGTTCCCGAGATACCGGAACCTTCCGGTGGAAGGGCTTGGAAGGTGACAGGCATGGTTCAGGGAAGAAATTCGAACACCAGGGGCGGCATGATCAGGGGAGAGGAATGCATGCTTCGCATCGCCGAACCGACTGTGGAAAGACTCGTTCAGTATTACCGTCTTTTGACCCAGCTCCACGATGAAGGCAGGAAGGTGGTTTCGTCCCAGGAGATCGGTGACATGCTGGGGCTCAAGGCAAGTCAGGTGCGAAAGGATCTTTCCTACTTCGGGGAGATCGGAAAACGCGGAGTAGGCTATCACGTGGAAAGGCTCTACCAGCATGTCAGCGATATCCTTTCCCCGAACCGCGTCTGGAAAATCGCCCTTGTCGGAGTCGGGAGGCTGGGAGAGGCCCTTCTGGGGCACAAGGCCCTGAGAAGCGAAAAGTTCCGGCTGGAAGCCCTCTTCGATAACGACCCCGAAAAGGTCGGTACGTCAATATACGGCATACCCTGCTATCATTCCGACAGGGTGCCGGAAATTCTCATGGAGAAGGGAATCGAGGTCATCGTACTGACGGTTCCGGCAGCGGCGGCCCAGCAGGTTGTGGATAAGGCGGCCGCCGCGGGAACCCTCAAGGGCATCCTGAATTTCGCGACCGCCGCCATCGCAGTCCCCGAAGGTGTCCTGGTGTACAGGGTTGACATCTCCATCGAGCTTGAGAAATTGCTTTTCTACCTGAAAGGCCCGGCCGGCTGAAAGAAACACGTTTCCTCCGGCGAACCGGTCATGATAGAATGTGCATTGCAAATTTGAACGGACAACATAGAGCAAGGAGGCGTCACAATTGCAGCAGAGCGGATTAATGGGTATGCTCCTTCCTTTGGCGGTATTTGTGGTCATTTTCTATTTCCTCATCATCCGGCCGCAGAAGAAACGGCAGAGGAAACATGAAGAAATGCTCGCGTCGATACGGCCGGGCGACCAGATTGTTACGGCAGGCGGTTTTTTCGGCGTTGTCAAGGCCGTGAAAGACGACAGCTACATTCTTGAAATAGCTGACGGAACCAGGGTCAGGGTCCTCAAGTCGTCCATTCAGATGAAGCGTGCCTCGGGCGAGAGCGAGGTCCCGGAAGAAACGGATATTTCCGATTCCTCAAAGGGCACGAAAGAAGAGGACAAACAGAAAGAAACCTAGGTCGAGGTGCTGCAGGGAAACGGAGGCGGAGTGGATGCCTCGCATCCGCTCCGTTTTTTGTGATTGACGCCCGGATGGGACAAACAAAGGAGGTCGCGCGATGCAGAGAAGAGACAGATGGCGCCTTGTCATTGTCGGCATCGTGATCGTAGCTGCTCTGGTTTCTGTCTTCCCCCTCGAGGGTCGTATCCGTCTTGGACTTGATCTTAAAGGGGGAGCCCACATCCTGCTCCAGGCGAAGGGTACCCCGGAGAATCCCCTGACGGATGACAGTGTCCAGCGGCTCATCGCGGTATTGAGGAACAGGGTTGACCAATATGGAGTCACGGAGCCCGTCATCCAGCGGGAAGGAAGCGACAGGGTCATCGTGGATCTGCCCGGCGTATCGGACCCGGAAGCGGCCCTTGAGCTGATAGGGAAAACGGCGCAGCTGGAGTTCCGGGAAGTCGTGGAGGCCGGCTCGCCACTTCCACCGGGACCCGAGCGGTCGAATTACGAGAGCCAAAAAGCCTATATGGAGGCGTTACGGCGCTGGGAAGAAGTCAGGGACCAGCGAGACCGTCTCGCCGAGCAGCTGGCGGTTCGTGCCGATGATGAACCGAATCTCGATGTCTCCCGTGGGGAAGAGGGCGGCATCTATCTGCTCGGGTTGACCTATGTGACGGGGAAATCCCTGGAGGACGCCAAAACGAGCTTCGACAACCTTGGAAGACCCGTGGTCACTCTCGAGTTCGACAAGGAAGGGGCCCGACAGTTTGACGAGGCCACGGCAGCGAACGTGGGACGCCAGATAGCCATTGTGCTCGACGGGAAAGTGATATCGGCCCCTGTCGTGCAGGAGCGGATAAGCGGCGGGAATGCCCAGATATCGGGCAGTTTCACCACGGCGGAGGCACAGCGCCTCGCGATCATGCTCAGGGCGGGAGCGCTGCCGGTGCCTGTTGAGATTCTCGAAAACCGCTCTGTCGGTCCGACCCTCGGAGCCGACTCGATCCGGTCGGGACTTCGTGCGGGACTGATTGGAGCCGTGCTGGTTCTCGTGTTCATGCTTTTCTATTACGGCAGGCTGGGGCTTGTCGCAAACGCGGCCCTGGCTTCGACGATCCTGCTGCTTTTTGCCGGTCTCATCAGCCTGAAGGCAACCCTTACGCTGCCCGGCATTGCCGGTATCATCCTGACAATAGGTATGGCCGTTGACGGGAATATCCTGATTTTCGAACGGATGAAAGAAGAGCTCCGTGAGGGAAAGACTCCCTACGCGTCTGTTGATGCCGGGTTCAGGAAAGCCCTGAAAACGATCATCGATGCGAACGTCACGACACTGATCGCCGCTGCGGTGCTGTTTTATTTCGGAAGCGGACCGATCAGGGGATTCGCCGTCACCCTTTCCATAGGCATCCTGGCCAGCGTCTTCAGTGCGGTCATCGTGACCAGGGCCCTGCTGCAGGTGTTCCAGAGCAGACGTAAGGCAAGGCCTGCACGGTCTTGATCGGGAAGAAGAGGTGGACCGTCATGTTCATTAAAAAACGCGATTGGAAAATCGATTTCATGCGCATACGCCGGAAGGCTCTTCTGCTGAGCGCCGTGCTCCTTTTGGCAAGCCTTGGACTGCTGGTAACCAGGGGGCTCAACCTGGGCATCGACTTCAACGGAGGTCATCTCGTCCAGGCGGAATTCTCCGAGCCCGTCGAGGTCGCCGATGTCAGAAGCCTTCTCGCAGGAATCGGGCAGGAGCAGGCCGTCATCCAGGGATACGGAGACAACGGGATGATCGTGCGGCTCAAGTCATCAACCGACGATACCCAGGTCGAGAACGTCATCGACACCCTTCGGGAAAGCTACAGCGGTATGGAGGTTTTGCGCCTGGAAAAGGTGGGTCCCGTCGTGGGCGAAACGCTGAGACGACAGGCCGTCATCGCCGTGATTATCGCCCTTGCCGGTATCCTGCTTTACATCACCGTCAGGTTCCGTTTCCGCTTCGCCGTCTCCAGCGTCCTGGCACTTCTTCATGACGCGATTATCACCCTCGGGGTTTTCAGCCTGACAGGACGGGAAATCACCCTGCCCTTTATCGCAGCGATCCTGACCATCGTCGGGTACTCGCTCAACGACACCATCGTTGTTCTGGACCGTGTCAGGGAAAACTGGAGGGGCTTGCGGAAAGAAGGCATCCTGCCCTTGATCAACCGGTCCATTAACCAGACCCTGTCACGGACCCTGAATACGTCACTGACAACATTTTTACCAGTGCTGGCACTCTTTTTGTGGGGTGGGCCGGTGATCGCGAATTTTGCCTTCGCCCTTATGGTGGGCATTATCGTCGGAACCTACAGTTCCATCTACGTTTCGGGGACGATCATCGGGGAATGGTATCTGAGGGCTCCTGAAGGGAAATGACGGGGCCTGGAGGACGCGTTCGGCTTTTGCACTGCAGTCGTTTCGGCGGTATAGTATAAATAGAATGGCGATTAAATACGGGCGTTTCCCTTCCGGGAAACGACAACAAGAAATGCCGGAAAAAAAAGGTTGCGAACCTGCGGCCGGAGTCCGGGTCCTGTCCCCGGTCTTTTCGCAAAGGAGGCGGTACCAGTGCCTATGAACGCGTTTGACAGGTTCAAGGGTTTTGTATCCGGCAAGCTTCTGGACCAGATTGTCCGCGTAGCCGAGGAGGATGACGAAGAAAAACTCGCATCGCTTTTCGACACCATGTCCAGGCTGTCTCCGACGAAGTACTACAAGGAAAGTTTTGCCATATTGGCGCAGTATGCCAGTGAGAATCATCCGTTCATCGGAGTATTCAGGAGACTTTTCACGGATCTGAACGTGAACTGCAGGAAAAAAGCGATACTCAATTTTCTGGTGAATTTCATTATTCTCGGGCGAACGATCCGCGACAGGAAGGAAAAGGAACTTGGAGTCCACCTGCCCAATTTCCTGGTCATCAGCCCGACAATGCGATGCAACCTGAACTGTAAGGGCTGCTATGCGTCAGCGTACTCGAAGGAAGATGATCTTCCCTTCGAAGTGCTCGACAGGGTCATCACCGAGGCCAAAAAGCTGGGAATGTACTTTTTCACCTTTTCCGGTGGCGAATGTTTCGTCAGGCGTGACCTGCTCCAGTTGTGGGAAAAGCACAATGACTGCTATTTCCAGGTCTACACGAACGGTACCCTTCTGGACGAACAAATGACGGACCGCCTCGCCGAACTCGGAAACGTGACGCCCATGCTGTCCGTAGAAGGCACGCGCGAGGAGACGGACGATCGCAGGGGCGAGGGCGTGTACGACAAGGTCATGGAGAGTTTTGAAAGGCTCAGGCGAAAGGGCATACTGTTCGGTTTCAGCGCCACCTGCACCAGGTCAAGCACGGATCACCTCGCAAGCGACACGTTCATTGAGGAAATGCTCGAACGCGGCTGCAAGGTCGGATGGTTTTTCCAGTACATTCCCACGGGGAAGGCCCCCGAGCTGGACTATATGGCGACGCCGAAGCAACGGGCAAAGCTTCACGAAAAGGTTGAGGAATGGAGGATGCGATATCCCATCTTCCTCGGTGATTTCTGGAATGACGGACCCTATGTGGACGGGTGCATGGCAGGCGGCGAACGATACCTGCACATCATCTCCAACGGGGATGTGGAGCCCTGCGTCTTTGTTCACTTCTCGGTGGACAACATCCAGGAAAAAAGCCTGCTCGAGGTTTTGCAAAGCCCCTTTTTCAAGGACATCAGGGATGCGCAGCCCTACGAGGATGATAATCTCCTCTGTCCCTGCCTGATTATAGATCATCCGGCGGTGCTCAGGAACCTCGTGAAAAAGCATGGTGCCCGCCCGACCCACCCGGGTTCGGAAAATATGCTTTCCGAGCTGGCTGAAGGTCTCGACGAGTACAGCGGGGAAATACACGAGGTTTTTGATCCGGAATGGGAGTCCACGGGAAGGGCGAAGTATCTCAAAAGCCTTGAGCGGGAAGACAAGCCCGAGGTTCACGAGAGGATAAGAAAACGCCTGCCCCAGCGGCAGCGGTCATAAAAAAACGTACCAGGGACCGAAGCGGCGCTTTTTTAAAAAGCGCCTGAGGAGTGATGGCGATGAAAAGCTATGCCCTGGCTGTGGCACTGGCCATGCTTTTGGCTGCAACCTATGCGTTTCAGAATACCGGGGAAATCCTCGTGCGTTTTCTCATCTGGGAACGGACGATTCCCCAGGGCATATGGGACGTACTGCTCTTCGCGGCCGGTGGCGTCCTGATGTGGCTCGTGTCGCTTTTCGCCCTGCTGGAGACCCGGGGCAAATATGTTCGCCAGATTCGGGAAAAGGACAAGAGGATCCGGGAACTCGAGGAAGAGCGGGCGTCCCTGATGGCGGCCTTCAGGACACGGCCCCGACCGTCGGAAGCGACAGAAGAAAACCGGGTTTCGGGGCCGGGTGATGAAAAGCCGCCTGTCCCGTCACAGCCGCCTGAAGAACCTGTCTCTGAAGAGGGTTTTGAAACGGAAGATGAAGACAAGACGCTTCTGGACGAAAAATTGCGTTCCTTCGAGCAAGAGGGACCGGAGCCGGAAGAGGCTGAAGATTTCAGCGGGGAGCAGGATGACGATACGAAAGGGGTCTGATTATCCCATTGCCGATGTCCTATCCGCAGACGAGGGTCCGGATCGATGAAGTGACCCCTGCCGATCATCACATGGCAGCGGCCCTCGGCTGTGCACCAATGACTGCAGCAGTTCTTCGGATGAGAGGGCTCGCTTCTGAAGAAGAGTTCGTCAAGGCTCGGGAGTGGTTGCGCCCGAGCCTTGACCTATATCTCGATGATATCGAATTCGGGCTTTCGGGAGAAAAAGCCCGGGATATCTGGAAAAGCCGCCGGAAACCGAAAAGGGTGGTCGTCTACGGGGACTACGACGTGGACGGCGTCTGTTCGACGGCGCTGGCCGTTGAGCTCGGTCTCGGTGAATTCGGCGACGTGCGGTATTATATTCCCCATCGTCACCGTCAGGGATACGGTGTGCACGAAGACGTGATCCATGCCGTGAAAAAGACCGGGTGCGATTTCCTCGTTGCCGTCGATTGCGGGACGCGGGATGTCGAGGCTCTCGAGACGGCCGTTGACGGCGGCCTGAAAGTCCTGGTATTCGACCATCATGCGCCGGGCCCCGGTCTCCCGGACGAGGTGTTCGTGGTGAACCCCCATGTCGAAGGTTCCGAAAAAGGGCGGGGTCTCTGTGCAACGGCTGTGCTGTGGAGCTGGGCCTGGAATCAGGGAATTGCCGACAGGAAATGGCTTCTCTCGCGTCTTGACCTCGTCGCCCTGGCGACGGTTGCCGACAGCATGCCCCTCTCCCAGGTGAACCGCGTGCTGGTCCGGGAAGGACTTCGGGAAATCCGCAGCGGCAGACGCGAAGGACTGGATGTCCTGATCCGGGAGCTGGGGGTCAACAAACGACGCATGGATGAGGAAGATCTCGCCATGAAAATCATCCCCTGCCTGAATGCGGCGGGGCGACTCGGGCTCGCGGAACTTTCCGTGAAGGTCCTTCTCGGCGAGGGAAACCTGAGGCGAAACGTCCACGGGCTGATCTCGCTGAACAAAAAGCGCCAGAGGATATCCCGGGACCTTGTTGAAGAGATCTCGGCTTCTCTTGGAAAGGGCAGCTTCGTTCTCCGTGGGGACCACTGGCCTGTAGGGGTCCTGAGCAGCGTCGCCAGCCGTCTGTGCAACGATTTCGGCAAGGCCGTGGCCCTGGCGGCTCCCGCCGGGGATGCCATACGCGGGACGCTCAGAGTGCCGCCCGGCGGTAACGCCCTTGAAGTGCTGGGGGCCGTGAAGGACATGCTTGGAGCCTGGGGAGGACATGAAAGGGCTGCGGGCTTTACCGTGGAGGACAATCTCTGGGAGGAGCTTTGCACAAGCCTCGAAGACCGTCTTTCCCGGATCGTGACCGTTCAGGAACCCGTCAATGTTCTGGCCTGCAGCCCGTCGGAACACACCGAGGAAAGCCTCGGGGAGATTGGATGCCTGGGACCCTTCGGGAACGGCAATCCGAGGCCCCTGTTTTTTGCACCGAAAGGGGAAACCCTGGAACTTCTGCCCCTCGGCAAGGACGGGATACATTACCGGATTCGATCAGGGGATGGAGAATATCTGGCCTTCAATGCCGCCGGGTCGGAGGATGAACTCCGGCGGGCGGTGGGATGGATCTATCGTCCACGGGTGAATTACTGGCGTGGTCGGACGAAGGTTGATATGCTTCTTGAAAACGTGGTGGTTCCCTAGGCGTCGCGGCGCCGGAAGGTGATGATCCAATGGATCGGAAGGACAAGGTTTTCCGGGAGAGCATCGGCCTCCACGGAGGAGAGAAGACAAAATCCGGCGAAATGAAGTCCCTCCGTCTTTTGAGGGACAGTTTCGTCGGCCGTTTCCCGGAAGATCAGCGGACGATGGCGGTAAAGATGGCTTGGCAGGAATTCTGGGGAAAGACGGCGAAATACCTTTCCCGGGAAGACCTCACGCGCTGCGGCGAGGCCGTGGTCTTCGCCGCTAAAGCCCATGAAGACCAGAAACGCCTTACCGGCGAGCCCTACATCATTCATACCATCCGGGTCGCTTCGATCCTCGCCGACATGGAGCTTGACACGCCGACGCTTACGGCGGGGCTGCTTCATGACGTTCTCGAGGACACGGAGGTCTCGGCGGAGAGCCTCGAAGAATCCTTCGGCGAAGAAGTCCGCGTTCTCGTGGACGGTGTCACGAAACTGGGGAAGCTGCCCTTCAAGTCCTTCGAGGATTACCAGGCGGAAAACCTCAGAAAGATGTTTCTGGTTATGGCGAAAGATATCAGGGTGGTCCTGATAAAGCTCGCCGACAGGCTTCATAACATGCGCACCATTCATGCCCTCCGCAGGGAAAAACAGTCGCGAATCGCACGGGAAACCCTCGAGATTTACGCCCCCCTGGCCCACAGGCTGGGAATCTACCAGATCAAGAGGGAACTTGAGGACCTGGCCTTCAAGATCACCGACCCGGAAGCCTATTACGATATCCGTCGCCGTGTCCGGAAGAAACTGCCGGAACGGGAGGAAACGATAAAAAAAGCCATAGAAATCCTGGAAAAGCGTCTTGCCGAAGAAGGCCTGGAAGCCTATATCACGGGAAGGGCGAAACACTTTTTCAGCATCTACGAGAAAATGCGAAGAAAAAACGTTTCGCTCGAGGAACTTTTCGACCTCCTTGCCCTCCGTGTGACCGTGCAAAGCGTTGCGGACTGCTACACGGTGCTCGGTATCGTGCACACCATATGGAAGCCCCTGCCGGGGCAGTTCGACGACTACATCGCGAACCCCAAGAACAACATGTACCAGTCACTTCATACCGCGGTCATGGGCCCAAGCGCAGAACCCCTGGAGATCCAGATACGGACCTGGGAAATGCACTGGATCGCCGAATACGGCATTGCGTCGCACTGGAGATACAAGGAAAAAAGGCAGAAACAGGACGAGCTCGACCAGAAGCTGGACTGGATCAGGCAGGTTCTTGAAGCGCAGTCGGACAGCAGCGAGCCCTCGGAATTTCTGGAACACGTCAAGGCAGACGTCCTATCGTCGGAGGTTTTCGTCTTCACCCCGAAGGGCGATGTGGTTTCACTTCCGAACGGATCGACTCCGATCGATTTTGCCTATACCATCCATACGGAAATCGGGAATCACTTCGTGGGCTCCATGGTGAACAACCGCATCGTCCCCATAGACTACCGGATCCAGAACGGCGATATCGTCAAGGTCATGACCTCGCCCCAGGGGCGCCCTTCAAGAGACTGGCTCAAGATCGCCAAAAGCAGCCGGGCGCGGAGCAAGATCCGGTCCTACTTCAGGCAGAAGGAAAAAACGGACAGGGAGGAAAAGGCCGCCAAAGGAAGGGAGCAGCTCGAAAGAGACCTCAGGCGGCGGCGTCCGGATCTGGATGTTGACCTTGCCGATTCGGGCCCTCTGCTGAACAAGGTCGCCAGGGACATGGGGTTCGCCAACGGGGAAGACCTGCTCGTGGCCATCGGGTCGGGCGACCTTAACGCGTCTACGGCGGCGGCGAAGTTCCCCGAGACCAAAGAGGAGATTCCACCTCACGAAGCCGCAGGGGAACCCGTGAAAAAGGAGTCCGACACGGAAGTTGTCGTCGAGGGAGCGCCGGGTGTTCTGGTCTTTATGGCGAACTGTTGCAAACCGGTGCCGGGCGATGACATCACAGGCTTTGTGACGAAAAGCCGGGGGATAACGGTCCACAGGAAAGATTGCCCCAACATCACCGAAGTGCCTGAGGAGCGTCTCGTCGACGTTGAATGGGGCAGGAAGACCTCGGACCGCTATTCAAGCCGGCTTCGCCTTGAAGGAGTGGACAGGCCGGGCCTTTTCGCCGATGTGGCGCAGGCAATCAACGCCACGGAAGGCACCATCGTCCAGATCAAGGCTTTTGTGGCAGGAGGCAACAGGGCGAGAATGAACATCGACCTCGAGGTGAAAGGCCTTGAGCATCTTTACAAGGTCATAGCGAAGTTGAACACCATACAGGGTGTTATCGAAGTCTTGCGGGGGTGAATGTTTTGCGGGCAGTGGTCCAGCGGGTCAGTCGGGCCGAAGTCAGGGTCGAGGGAAATCCCACGGGGAAAATCAGTAACGGTCTTTGCGTTCTCCTCGGAGTTCACCGTGAGGATGAGCGGGATGACATTCAATGGATGGCGGAAAAGCTTGTAAATTTGAGGATTTTCGAAGATGATTCGGGTAAGATGAACCGTTCGCTGCTCGATGTGGGAGGATCCCTACTGGTGGTTTCCCAATTCACATTGTACGGAGATTGCCGGAAAGGGAGACGACCCTCCTTTGTCGATGCCGCCGGGCCGGAAAAGGCGAAGGCGTTTTACGAGGAATTCATTGAAATGGTCCGGTCCATGGGTATCCAGACCGCGGAAGGCGTCTTCCAGGCCATGATGGACGTTGAATTGACGAACCAGGGACCGGTAACACTTGTTGTAGAAAGCAGGAGGGATTGATCGATGCGCATTCGACGCTTTCCTCTCGGGGCTCTTTGGACCAACGGCTACCTTGTTCTGGACGGCGAGGGAAAGGGTGTTTTCGTTGATCCGGGCGGAGACCCGAAAGAGGTCATCGGATTCATGGAAGCGCAGGGTCTTGATCTTGAGTGGGTCCTTCTCACCCACGGCCATGTGGATCATATCTGCGGACTTGAAAAGCTGCGGCCCCTGGCTCGAAGGGGAGTCGCCGTGCACAGTCTTGACGCCCCGATGCTGGCTTCTCCGGAACAAAACCTGTCGGCTTTCATGCAGGACCGCTGCCAGAGTACTCCGCCGGAGAGGGAGCTTGAAGACAGAGACACGATATATGCCGGCGGCCTCGTCATTTCAGTGATCCACACTCCAGGGCACACGCCCGGAAGCGTCTGTTTTCACGCCAGAGACAACGGGGAGGAAGCGTTGTTCTCCGGAGATACTCTTTTTGCCCAGAGCGTGGGGAGGACTGACCTGCCGGGCGGGGACCAGGGAAAATTGCTCAAGTCGCTTGAGAAGATCGCATCCTTTCCCGACGAACTGGCCGTGTATCCGGGCCACGGGCCGGAATCAACCATTGGCGCGGAGCGACGGAAAAACCCTTTCTGGCCTGGTGACCGGCAATGAAAATGACGGTCGTTCCCGATTGTGAGAGACCGAGGGAACGGCTCTCGAAGCTGGGCCCGGGGTCGCTGTCGCTCCAGGAACTTCTGGCCGTCCTCCTGAGGACGGGCGACAAGAACAGAAGCGTGCTGGAACTCGCAGGGGACCTCCTTGCGGAATTCGGAAGTCTGGAAAACCTGGCGCGGGCGTCTTTTTCAGAACTTTGCCGCCTCGGGGGGCTCAAGGCCGCGAAAGCCGCCTCCGTGCTGGCCGCCCTGGAGATTGCGAAACGGCTCAACGCACAGAGCGCGCCGGGGCAAGGCGCTTCCGCCGCGGCGGCGGGAAACCTGAAGGACCGCCTGCACTGGTGGAGCATTATGCTCAAGGACGAGGAGCGGGAGTATATTATCGGCATGTTTACCGCAAAGGGCGGACGTGTTCTTGCCGAGGAGCGCCTTTCCTGGGGTGGGCTGGACGGCGCAAGCCTGGACATACGGTATCTCCTCCGCAAAGCCGTACGGATCGACACGGAAGGCCTCGCCATATTGCACAATCATCCCGACGGCAGGCTGATGCCGAGCGCTGAGGACCGGCTGCTCACGGATCACCTCCGGGGGAGGCTTGATGCACTCGGGATCCGTTTTGACGGCCATTACATTGTTGCCGGAGGGAAAAGCATACCTGTTTCATGAGTGATCATGAAGATATCTTGTGAAAGTTGGTGACGACGGGTGTTCGGTTCAATTTCAGGAATGTTTGGAAAAGATATAGGCATCGATCTCGGGACGGCGAATATTGTTGTATACCTCAAGGGAAAAGGCGTCGTCTACAATGAACCTTCCGTCATCGCCTGCAGGAAGACTTCCCGCAAGAGCTCCAAGGAAGTGATCGCCTTTGGTTACGAAGCGAAGGCGATGTTCGGGAAGACTCCGAAAGGTGTGGAAACTGTCAGACCCCTGCAAAACGGGGTTATTGCCGATTTTGATATGACCGGAGCGCTGATACGGCATGTCATAGAGAAGACGACCGGCGGCGGAATAGGGGTTTTCAGCCATCCGCGGGTTATTGTCTGCGCCCCGGTCTACGTGACCGAGGTCGAACGGAAAGCCTTCATCGACGCAACTCTGGACGGTGGGGCCAGGGAGGCCTATGTTGTCGAGGAACCGGTTGCCGCGGCCCTCGGTGTCGGGCTGCCGATTCATGAACCCCGGGGAAGCATGATCCTAGATGTCGGAGGAGGAACGAGCGAGGTTGCCGTCCTTTCTTTGGGTGGAGTGGTCGTCAGCAATTCCCTGAGGGGCGCCGGTGACGAGATGGACGACGCCATTATCGGTCTGATCAGGCAGAAGTACACGCTCGTCATCGGATCATCCACGGCGGAGGAGATCAAAAACGCCATAGGATCCGCGCTGCCGATGGAAAAAGAGAAAGTTCTCGAGGTCAGGGGCAGGAATCTTACCGACGGGCTGCCGAAATCAATCTGTATTTCCAGCAAGGAGGTCCGGGAAGCCATCAACCCGACGGTTACCCGGATCGTGGAAATGGTAAGGGAAACACTGGAACAGACGCCTCCGGAGCTGGCCAGGGATATCGCGGATCAGGGGCTGGTGCTGACGGGAGGAGTCGCCCTTCTGGATGGTCTTGACCGTCGCCTGGCCGAGGAGCTCAATGCTCCTGTCGTCAGGGCGGAAAACCCGCTGCACTCGGTGGCCGAAGGTCTCGGAAAACTTCTGAACGGGATTGATTCCATGAAAAAGGTGCTTGTCACCGTCGAACATGGCGTCCGGTAAAGGTTTTCCCAAGGTTTCGAAAACAGGGCATCGGAGGTGACGACCCGTTGAAACCGGAAGCGTCGACGGCCATGCACGGCGTCATCTCCGTGGCCGCAGGGCTACTGCTGATGGCCTTTTTGTCAGGAAATCCGGCGGTGTACCGGGTCATGGACATAGCTGAAGCCGTTCTTTCCTGGCCGGAACTCCCGGCTGCTGCCGCCCGTGCAGGTGCGGAGCGGGCGGTGTTCTGGTTTGCCGACATCTCGAGAATGCAGGAGGAAATCATCAAACTGCGAAAGGAAAACCTGCGTCTCAGGCAAAGTGTGCAGCAGTCCGT
>JBNGCT010000035.1:0-14790 GCA_049974965.1 Thermovirgaceae bacterium | reverse complement strand
GCGAAGGAGGGGTGACATTTTCCCTGTCCCATACAGACACGTTACCCATGACATTTTCCCTGTCCGTTGACAGGTCAATAACTTGACAGCGGCGGATCATCTCCGCCGCTGCCTTCAGCACTGACCTGACAACACTTTGAAACCGGCAAACCTGTCCTAGGCTTCATCGTGCATGTGGGTATGGTTGTGAGTATGCCCGTGTCCGTGGGAATGGCCGACGGCTGCAAAAGCCCGTGCTTCCACATCCCTCAGCAGATCCCAGAGATCCCTGAGCATTTCACGCTTTTTTGCGATGAGATGCTCCAGGGCATGATCCGTGGATTCATCCTCGATCATGTGCCAGCGGGCCGAGAGATTGTTCATGGCCTGAAGTTCTTCAGACAACGTTTCCCGAAGAAGCTCGGCGATCGAAAGAGGGTCTTCGACATGACTGTGCATACCGGATGAATCGGGTGTGATAACCTGACACATTTTCAAACGCCTCCTTGTTTGCTTTCGATTTGATAGAGTAGCACGATTTCCTGTACCTGTCACACTTCCGGAACCCCTTCATTGTGCCTTCTTCAGGTTTCTGCCAAAATAAGTGAAACACAGGTTTGAAAGGAGAGATGTCCATGAATGCCATGCAGGAGAAAAATGCCTCCATCTGGCAATCCCACTATTCCAATATCGGGCAAACCGTGGTCAAGGCACTGAACGACAAGGGCTATGCAGCTTCCTATGTCCCGACCGCCGAAGAAGCCGCAAGGGTTGTCTGTGACCTCATTCCGTCGGGTTCCAGCGTCGGAGTACCGGGAACATCGACGATTCGGGAACTGAACCTTCTCGAACAACTCGAAAACAAAGGTTGCACCGTGTTCCATCACTGGGATCCGAACCTGTCTCCTGATGAAAAGCAGGCACGACTCAAGGAGGAACTGGGAAGCGACTTCTACCTGACAAGCTCAAACGCCGTCACCCACGACGGCATGCTCGTCAATATCGACGGAACCGGAAACCGGGTAGCTGGAATGGCATGGGGCACGAACACCCTTGTCTTCGTCATCGGCATCAACAAGATTTCCCGTGACCTTGAAAGCGCGATCCAACGGGTCAAAGACACGGCAACCCCACCGAACGCCCTCAGGCTCAGTATTGACGTGCCCTGCACGAAAGCAGGTCACTGCGTTGACTGCAACACCCCCAACAGGGTATGCCGCGCCACGCTGATCCTTGAGCGGCCACCCCTCGGTCGAAAGGTTCACGTGTTCATCGTCGGCGAAGCGCTTGGATACTGAATAACCCCCGGGCGAGGTCCTGATTCGGGGCTTCGCCCCCTTTACCTCCTCCACGCGGCAGGCAAAAAGAGAATCATGACGGTGTAAATCTCGAGCCTTCCCAAAAGCATGCACAAAGACAGCACCCACTTGCCGGCAAACGGGATGTGGGCATAATTTTCCGCCGGACCCACCGTTCCGAGGCCCGGACCGATGTTGCCGATCGTCGCGGCGACGCTTGCGATGGCCGTCAGGACATCAACGCCAAGGGCCGCCATAATGAGGGCCGCAAGGGCAAAGAGCCCCATATAGAGGACGAAAAAGGCCGTGACGGACCCCATCACATCGGCACTGATCGCCTTTTTCCCGACCCGGACCGGAATGACCGCTTTCGGGTGAAGGAGCCGGTTCAGTTCCCCTTTCACCTGTTTGGCAAGCAGCATGACCCGTATGTTTTTCATCCCCCCGCCGGTGGAACCGGCGCAGCCGCCAACAAACATGAGGAAAAGCAAAAGATACTGGATATAGAAGGGCCACTTTTCATAATCCGCGGTCACGTAACCCGTGGTGGTTATGATGCTGACGACCTGAAAGGCCCCGTACCGCAAGGAGTCCATGGCGGTTTCACAGGTACCGCTGACGTAAAGCAGCGCACTGGATGTTCCTATGGAAAAGACGAGCACCTTGACGTAAAAACGGAATTCTTCATCCCTCCACCAGGCCGAGAGCTTCCCGGTGAGCATCATGTAGTGGAGTGCAAAATTCCCTCCGGCCAGAAACATGAATACGATGATAACCCAGTCAAAATAGGCGTTGTTGTACTGGCCGATGCTTGCGTTGAGAGGGGAAAAACCGCCTGTGGCCATGGTGCCGAAGGTATGGGTCAACGCCTCGAAGACATCCATGCCTCCCAAAAGCAGAAGGGTGGTCTCCACAAGAGAGAAAAGGAGATAGACTCCCCAAAGCAGGAGGGCCGTCTGCCTGATGCGGGGTGTCAGTTTTTCCGGCGTCGGGCCCGGCACCTCGGCCCGATAGAGCTGCATCCCCCCGACCCCCAGGAAGGGTAGTACCGCAAGGCTGAGGACAATGATGCCCATGCCGCCAAGCCAGTGGGTCAGGTCCCGCCAGAAAAGGATGCCGCGGGGGTTGGACTGGATATCCGTCAGGACCGACGCCCCGGTTGTGGTAAAACCGGACATGGCCTCGAAAAAGGCATCGGTGTAGGTCGGTACGCTTCCGTAGAAAAAATAGGGGAGAGCTCCGATGAGTGAAGCCATGACCCACGACAGGGTAACGGCCGCAAAGGCCTCCCTGACGCCGAGGTCCCGTGTACCGGCCTGCCGGCCCAGCGCGTACAGGAACCCGGCCGCAGAAAGACCACAAAAGATGCCGGCGAGAAAAGCCTTTGCATCATGAGAACCGTCCTTGAGAGCCCACGCCAGGGGCCACAGCATGAACAGCGAGACAATGGCGGCCATAAGGGCCAGCACTTTGAGAAGAACCCGGACCCTCACGTTTACTGGACCCCCAATATCTCCACAGCCCTCGGCATCTGCTCCGACGAGGCGAAGAGGACGATCTGGTCATAGGGCTGGAGCACCGTATCCCCCCGGGGAACGAAGACCTGTTCATCCCGGCAGACAAGGGTCAGAAGGATACCCTTGGGGAGTCCCAGGTCCATGACCTGCTTACCGACGATCCGGCTCTCTTCCTGCACGGTAACTTCGAGCATCTCGGCGTCGATTTTCTCTATGATGGACAGGGCACCGGAACTGAAGGGGTACCGGACCTGCCGCATGATCACCGAGGCAAGCGCCTGGTTCGGGTTGACAAGCGCATCGACGGATATGTAGTCATCCAGTTTCATCAGCAGGTTTCTCCTGACCACGGCGATGCTCTTGCGCGCGCCCAGCGCCTTGCCGATCACCCCGATCAGCAGGTTTCGCTCGTCGCTTGCCGTTGTGGTGACGAAGCCATCGGCGTCCTCCACTCCTTCGTAATGGAGCAATTCTTCATCGGCCCCGTCACCGGCCAGGACAATGGTCCTCTCCAGTTCCCTCGCGAGTCTGTCACATTTTTCCCGGTCCTGGTCGATGAGCCGTACATCAAGGCTCCGGTACCGCATCTCAAGCCTTCTGGCAACCTGGAAACCGATCTTCCCGCCTCCGACGATGATCACACGCTTCAGGCCCTTGCTGCGTTCCTTGCGAAAAAGTTCCTCCAGCTGATGGACCTGTCCCCTGAGCACGATAATGAAGCAAAGGTCGCCCACCTTGAGCTCCGTCTCCCCAAAGGGGACGAACCCCCTGCCGTTCCTTTCAACAAACGCAATCAGTGCGGTCATTTTCGGATATCGCTGGCGCAACCTCCGGAGAGTGTCCCCCACCATGGGCGATCCTTCGGAAACCCGAAAGGCATACAGACCCGCCCTCCCTCCGAAGAATTCCGCGGTGTGCACCGCGGAACTCACGGAAAGCAATTCTTCTACCTCCCGGGCCACAGACCGTTCGGGCGAGATCATGACATCGATCCCGAGCTCCCTCGCCCAGGTGGGGCTGTCGGTATATTCAAGGCCCCTCGCCCTTGAAATGACCCTTTTGACGCCGGCCCGCTTGGCGATCCAGCAAGCCAGGATGTTGACTTCGTCATGGCTTGTGCAGGCTATCAGGATGTCCACATTGCATCCCGGAGCTATTCCGGCTTCCTCGAGAACAGGAGGCCGGGCCCCGTTCCCGCAGACAAGCATCACGTCAAGGTCACTTTCAACTTTTTTGGCCCGAACATCGTCGTTTTCCACGACAATCACATCGTGCCCCTGGTCGGACAGGTTTTTGGCGACGCTGAAACCAACTTCTCCTGCTCCTACAACGACGGCGCGCAAGAAACATCAACCCCTTTACGAGAAAACCAGCATACACGTTCCGCATACTCCGGGAAAGATGTTACACTTGTCCGGAACAGGGGGTGGCAGTATGCCGCGACGCGGAAAGATCGCCTTTGTAGGGACAGGCGGAGCAATCAGCATGACCTACAACGAACGCCAGGACGGGTTCATCCCGACCAAACCCGCCGAAGCGCTGCTTGAGACCCTTCCCCGGGATTTCGCAGGGGAAATCGAACCCGTCGACTGGAGCCACCAGCCCAGCAGTCACTATACCATGCGGATGACCACCGATCTCGTTGAACTTCTCGGTCAGCTCGTCCAGGACGGATGCAAGGGAATCGTCGTTTCAAGCGGCACCGACGCACTCGAGGAAATGGCCTACCTGACAGATCTTCTCTGGCCTTATCCCCAACCCGTAGTCTTTACGGGAGCACTCAAACCGGCATCGCAGCCGAGTTCCGACGCCGCCGTCAATCTGCAGCAGGCCATGACGGCCGCATCATCGGAGGCACTCTGGGGTATGGGCGTCGTGGCCTGCTTCCAGGATCAGCTTTTCGCAGCCTCCGAGATCATGAAAGAAGTCAGCCACAGGCGGGATGCTTTTGCGTCCCCCGGAAGAGGCCCTATCGGCGAGTTCGTGGAGGGCAAAATACGTATCAACAGGAAGCCCAAAAGACCGCCTGCGGTGGACCGGGGCGTCACACCTTCAAAGGACGTGGAAATCCTATGGGCTTCACTGGGTGGCGGGGTTCGCACCCTGACATGTCTTTCCTCCGGACCCGGCCTGGAGGGCCTCGTTCTCGCGGGTTTCGGCGGCGGGAATGTCCCGCCGCCGTGGATCCAGTATCTGAAGGCCCTTTTGAAAGCAGGAACTCAAATCGTCGTGACCTCGAGGTGTCCAAGGGGATATACCATCACGGGATACGGTTTCGAGGGGAGCACTAAAAAACTTTTCGAACTGGGTGTTCTCGACGGTGGAATGCTCCGGCCCGAACAGGCCCGCCTGAGGCTCGCCGTGGGGCTCGGAGCGGGATACAAGGGTAAAATACTCCAGGAATATCTGCTCGGCGGAGAATAAAAATCAACTTGCACGCTTTATTTATGCGGCCCTTTTCAACTTGATTTTCATGTCCCGAGGGCCTGCAGGATCATCCTGAAAGCACTTACCGCAACGACGCCGGCGAGGATATAGCGGATCCAGCGGTTTCCCTTCTCGACGGCGAACCATGTGCCGATCCACGCACCGGCCATGTTCCCCGCCGCCAGTGCAAAACCGATACCGAAATTCACCATCCCGTAGGACATGAAAAGGGCAAGGCTGACCGCAGTGTAGGCCATGACGATCGCCACTTTCAGCGCATTGGCGCGCACCAGGTCCTTTCCGACGACGCCCACAAGTGCCCAGATCAGCATGAAACCGACCCCCGCCTGGATGAATCCGCCGTATACACCGATAAAAAAGAAAATAACCATGGTCAGCCACCTGGGCCATTTGTTTTCCCCCTGGGACTCCCACATATCGGGTTTGGTCACCAGCAGGACCGCCATGGCGGTTATCAAGAGGGCAATGAGAACCTTCAGGAATTTTTCGTCGAGTTGAACCGCGAGGAGCGTCCCGCACACAGCCCCCATTGTCGCCGGCGCGGCCAGGGTTGCGGCTTCCCTGAAAGAAAGGACCTTGCGCTTTCTGAAGCGCCCTGTGGCGACGATATTCTGCAAGAGGATGGCGACCCTGTTTGTCGCATTTGCCACAGAGGCATCGAGGCCGAGAAAAACAAGAAAAGGCAATGCCAGAAGGCTTCCGCCCCCGGCTATGGTGTTGAGAAATCCGGCACAGGTTCCTATGGCGAAGGTTGCGATCAGCAGGTACACCGGCATGCATTTCTCCTCCAGTTCCGGCAAGGATCAAGGCCAGAGCATTTTACCACAGAAATTCTCTATGACATGCTACAATGACACCAAGTTGACCCGACAACACAGGGAGGCGCGGATCATGCGATATGCAGCAAGTGAAGAAATGCTTTTTCTGCGGCTTTCAGACGGCGAAGACCTCCACCGGTCAATCGCAACAGCCTGCGAGGAGTATTCCATTGATTCAGCCGTTGTGCTCTCGGGACTCGGAATGATCCGGGACGTCACCTTCGGTTGGTACACCGGAATGGAGTATATCCAGGAAAACGTGCCGGGACCCTTTGAACTTGCGGCTCTTTCCGGAAACATCAGTTACCGTGGCAACTCACTCTATCCGCACCTGCACGCCGTTTTCAACGGGCGTGACCACACGGCTGTGAGCGGCCACATCCTCAAGGCCCGCAGCGATCACAACCTGGAGATCTCCCTTTTGCCCATGAAATCTCTCCGCCTCAGAAGGGAGAACGACGGCTGGTTCGAGGCTATCGCCCCCGAAAAGCGTTAACCGAACACCTGGTCTTTCCGGATGTCGCAGACGGTGCCGTCTGTCAGACGTAACAATTCATCCGGCTCGACCGGGAAGAAGGCATGGTCTGTCCCGGCGGCAGCCCACACGGTGTCGTACTGAAAAAGGCTTTCGTCAAGGAGCGCCAATGGCGGGTTTTCATACCCTACCGGGGGGACGCCGCCCACTTTGTAGCCGGAAAACCGGAACACCCATTCAGGCCGGGCCATAGAAACCTTTTGAGCCCCGAGCCTGGATTTGATTTTGCGCATGTCGACCCTGTTTGGACCGGACATTAATGCCAGGACAGGTTTTTCGTCCGACAGAAGAAGAATGGACTTCAGGATTTCCCCAGGGGGAACCCCGACCGCCCGGGCCGCATCTTCAACAGTTCGTATGGTTTCATCGGTTTCCCGTATGATCCCGTCCAATCCGTTTTGGGCGAGAAAGTCCCTAACTTTGGTGACAGCCCTTTCTTCCTGACCGGTCTTCGACATGCTCAATCACTCCCATAACCTGCTTCCCGCGCACTCAGCGTTTTGCCGGAAGGTTCCGCCGTCAATGACCTGCTCCGTTTTTACCATCTTCCATGCGCATGTAAACGTGTCTGTTCGCCATCACCTGTCTGACGAACTCTCTTGTTTCCTCAAAAGGTATCTCCTCGACCCATTCCACCCATTCCGTTTCTTCACCCGTATTTTCAAGCCAGGGATTGACCCGGCCCTGTCCGGCGTTATAGGCCGCTACAGCCTGCTCCACCCTTTCGAACATGCCTCGCAGCCTTCCGAAATGATGGGCCCCCAGGAGGATGTTCACTTCCGGCCTAAAAAAATCAGCATCTTCATCGAGTCCGAGCAGGCGGGCGTTTTCTCTGGCCGTCGGCGGCATGAGCTGCATGAGCCCCAGGGCGCCGACGTAACTTGCCGCCATCGGATTGAAGGCGCTTTCACGTCTCATGATGGCCCAGATCTCATAAACGGGAACACCGGTACGCTTTGAAGCCTTTCGAACCAATTCCCCGTATGGTCGGGGAAACAATACGTGCAAAAGCTCGGGCGGGAGAGTCCCGTCCTTGGGGATGGCACGCAAAACCGCATGGCCATACAGGTATGAACCATGGGGGTCTCCAAGCCACTGCGCGATCAGCGAAGCCCGGTAAAGCGCCCCAGGTGTTCCCTCTTCAAGAAGATGCATCCTTGCGTAAACCATGAACCCCCAGGATTCAAGCTCGTGTTCCCGGTGTTCCAAAAGAGTCGATTTTTCTTCCGAGAGCGGAAGCGGCCTGTCCCCCAATGCCGCGAACGTGTAGAAATCGATCGGGTGGTTTTCCGCCAGCCGTTTTGAGAGAACGTCCGTGTCTTGCCCCGTTTTATTGAATGCGCGGCGGAGCCAGAAGAGGAGTTTCGCCTCTTCCCTCCCGCCTGGTCCTGCTTGCAGGGCCGGTTCCCAAAGCCTTGCGGCCTTTTCGGGGTTTCCTTCTTTCCAGGCCTTCCAGCCCCGCTCCCACCGGACCGGCACGGTCAGCGGACTGCCTGGATGGGTTTCCAGAAGCCTTTCTTCCCAATACATCTTGCGCTGGTGGTCGCCACTCCGCCCGTTGATCCCTGCCAGCGTCTTCATGGAGAGGGCCGATGCACGTGAAGGGCCGGATTCCGCAACGGCCGCCAAAAGTCCCTTTTCATATTCACCTTCCCCGTTCTGGGCCATTTGCCCAAGGAGCGAAACGGCACGGGCTGCATCATCCGGCCCGACCTCCTTCGATACGGCAAGACTATAGAACATGTCGGCGGCTTCCTTTTTTTCGCCCAGAGCGGCACGGGCTCTCGCAACAAGCAGCGTCGTCCGGACTTTCCCTTCTGATTCCTGGAAACGGGTATTCTCAAGATATCCAAGAGCCTTTCGGGGCTGGTCTCCGGACAATGCAGCCTCCGCCAGGAAAAGGGCGTCTTCCGTTGAATAGGGAGGCCCGGCTTCTTCAAGAAGCGCCAAAGCATCCATGTCATCGGGCTCTATCTCAAGAAGCATCCGCGCTTCTTCGATGCCCGCCGCTGAAAGGTCGAAAAGCGCTTCGAGAGCCGTCAACCTTTGCCCCGTATCCCGGGCAAGTCGTGCCATCGACCTGAATGCCTCCACGGCAAGCTCCATATTTCCCGTACTCCTGGCGAGCCTTCCAATGGCGTACTGGACATAGGGAGCAAGAATCCAGTCCTCATCCTCTCCCAGGGCGACGGCCTCGCGGAGAGACTCTTCAGCTTGCCCGGTGCGTTCGAGACCGAGGATTATTCTCATCCGAAGGTAGGGAAGAATTTCTGGAGGGACGGCATTCCGCTCCTCGCGGAAAATCTTCAGAGCATTCTGGTAGTCGCCCCGAAACCAGAGCGCATTCCCGTACAAAACCCGGTCTTTGGGGGAAAAAGACGTTTCGTTCTTCTTGAAAGCCGCGTCCATCATATCCCACTGTCTATCGCAGAAAAACTTTTGCATGTTTTCCGGGATCCCTCCCGGGACCTGTTCCGCACGGACCGCGCCGGAAAACATGAGAAACACGAGCACGCCTGTAAAAATTCTCCTCATCGGGGCATTCATTGTTGCGCCGGTCCTTCCGTCGTTTCTCCGCACCTGTCACAAGGCGGTTTTTCGCCCGTTCGAAGGAAATACCAGAAATGCTCCAGCCATTTCGGGGTCCCGTCGGAACACTGGTCAAGAAAGCGGATAAACCTCACGAGCCGCTCTCTGCACAAAGGTGTAATGTAATGTTCTATACTGCAGGCATTGGTGTCCGCTTCATTTTCATCCAGGCCGAGGATCTTGACGAAAAACGTTTTCAGGAGTCCTTCGCGTTCCACAAGGGATTCCGCAAGGGCACGCCCCTTTTCTGTGAGGGAGATATACCCGTAATATTCCTGCTGGACGAGACCGGCATCTTTCAGGGGAGCGATGCTGCCGACCACCGTCGGAGACCTGACGCCGAGACCTGTCGCCAGATCCTTGACACGGACGACCTTGTTTTCGGTCTCAAGCTTGTATATCGTTTTCAGGTAATCTTCATTGCGGGCGGTGAGTACCAGCATGTTAGCCTCCCCTAGCATTGTTCGACATATCTGTTTCAGTATGAGCCTCACGCCGCCCCCAGTCAAGGAGGCCTTTTCGTGAACCATGAAACCGTTCTCGCCGCCACAGCCGCAGCGGCGTGCCTCACCGAAGTCCATGCGGCACCAAAACCCGGCCTTGTGGACAGGGCGGGGTCGGGCGCCCACAGGGACATGGATTACTCCACGTTCCTGGCAAGCGCCATGGCACTGGCTCCTCACTGGTCCGCCCAGGCCGCCGTCGGTCTCGAGGGCACGAAGCCGGCTGATGCGCTTGCCGTTTTGAGGCAGCAGGGCCTTATCATGGACCGCGCCATGTTCGCTGCCACGGGAGGAATCAACACACACAAGGGGCTTGTCTTCGCCCTTTCCCTTCTCTTGTACGGAGCGGGGTTTGTTCTCTTTTCAGGTCGCCGCCTGAAGCCCGGGGAAACGGCTGAAACAGCTGCAGGAGCCATACAGGGGTGTTGCGGGAAGGAACTCGAGGCCCTCAAGGATGCTCCCCCTCAAAGGAGACTGACGAGCGGGGAAAAAATTTTCCTTGCCCATGGACTCCAGGGGATCCGGGGCGAGGCGGAATCGGGCTTCCCCTCGGTGCTGACCGTGGGGCTTCCGCGTCTTCGCAAGGCTCTATCCTCAGGGGCCAACCTCAATGACAGCGCCCTGTATTCCCTTTTTCATATCATGGAAGCCTGCGAGGATACAAATATCGTGGCCAGGAAAGGTTATTCCTTCTGGAAGGAGAAATACCGGAAATTTCTTTCTCCGTTGCTGGCGCTGGAACCGCCTTTTTCCGAGCGGGATATGGCCGTCATAGACCTTGCGGACAAGCGTTTCAGCACCGAAGGAATCAGCCCCGGGGGGGCGGCGGACCTGTTGACATGCACATTTTTTCTCCACTGGATCGATGGATACCCGAATCAGTTTGTCAACAACATCCCGGCAGAGTATAATATTTGTAACTTTTTCACGGAGGTGAAGACATGAGCCTGGGACTTCGAATCAAAACCCTCAGAAAAGCCAAATCGCTGACACAACAGCAGCTTGCAGACCTTGTCGATGTCAGCAGGATCTACATCCAGGCCCTCGAGAGCAACCGGCGTCTTCCCTCGATGAAGCTGCTCAGAAGGCTTGCCGGAGCCCTGGACGTCAGGGTCGCCGATATCGTCCAGAATGAGGATGTCGAAGGTTCCGGGCGTCTTCAGCTCGAGGAAGTGCTGGAGAACGCCGAAATCTGGTACAGGAGCAGAAAGCTCTCGAACAGGGAAATCCAGCTGGTCCAGAAACTCGTGGACGCCGCTCTGACCGAATGGGACAGGGAACAAGACGATGGAACGGACTGAAACCGCCAGGGACTTTGAATTTCCAGCACCGCCGGAATGCATTCCCGCCTGGGCTCTTGAAGAGGCAAGACCTTGGGCGGGCCTGGATGAATTTGACATCCTCGTCAGGGCCGAAGCGGAAACAGACCGGACGCTGGAGTTGCGCGAAGCGATTCTTCCTTCGTCGCTCTGGGGGCTTCATGTAGCCAGGGGGCACCGCGCACGCATTTACGTGAACAGGCGTCTGCCCGGTTTGTGGAAGCGTTTCACGATTTTCCACGAACTCTATCATCTCCTTCACCACAAGCGCGGAGAAGCCTTCTGGGCGGCGACGGCAACTCCCCTTTCGAGTTTCGAATTCCAGGCCGACATGTTCGCCTGGGCCGCTATCCGCCCGGATTGGTTCGGTGACCGGGCGCAGTGAAACGGTTACCCTTTTTCCTTCCCATGCAGGCATGCCCTGGTCGTTGTATATACTGCGACCAGCAGGCAATAACCGGAGCAAGCCAGGGCTTGTCGCCCCGGGACGTCCAGGATGCGGCCGCAGCCTTACCGGAAGCGGTGGAAATCTGTTTTTTCGGGGGGAGTTTTACCTGCCTGCCACCCCATCTCAGGAGATCTTTCCTGAAAGCAGCCCAATCCGCCCCCGAAGGGAGCCGCCTGAGGCTTTCAACCCATCCGTTATGCATAACTCCCGAAGTGCTCGAAGAATTGTCCTTTTTCAACGTCGATGTGGTGGAACTCGGTGTTACTTCCCTTGACAACGCCGTACTTCATACATGCCGCAGGGGAAACGATGCCCGAATGGTACTCGATCGCCTGGAAATGATCCTCGTCGAAGGCATCACGCCGGGGGCCCAATTGATGACGGGACTCCCCGGCCAGGATCTCGACAGTTCCGAAAAGGACCTGAATAGGCTTGCGCAACTCAAGAAAGATGCGGTTATGCAGATCCGGCTCTATCCCTGTCTGGTCTTCCCCAACACCCCTCTGGCAACACTTTACGAGCAGGGGCGGTATGTTCCCCTGTCAACTGAAGAATGCGCAAGACAAACGGGACAGCTTGTCGACCTTGCCCGGCAACTCGGTTTCGAAATCCTCCGCATCGGCCTGCACGAAACGGCCTCCCTGCGAAATTCCGTTCTCGCCGGCCCCGGCCATCCAGCCTTGGGGGAACTGGCAAGGGCGGAAGCTTTGGCGATAGACCTTGCCCGAAACTCTCTTACGGGCCCGTGGGAGGTCTCATCGAGACAACGGTCTCTCCTTTGCGGTCACGGGAACTACGGGTACAGGGCCCTTTCCAGGATCACCAAAATCCCCGTCAGCTCCATCAGGGAAAACATCCACTGGACCTAGGCTCCCTCCTGCGTGTTGCACTTTCATATGCGAATAATTACAATGCAAGGACGCTTTTTTTCCGGGAGGAACAACAGTGTCCTTGAAAATGAAAAGATCCGTCGACATGGGGAGCGGAAGCGTTCCGAGAGCATTGTGGAAGCTCGCGATTCCTTCCATTGCTTCAATGTTTTTCCATACTCTCTTTCATCTTGCGGACACGGTCTTCGTATCCTGGCTCGGCGAATATTCGCTGGCCGCGATGTCGCTGACTTTTCCGGTCATGTTCGTCCTGTTCGCCCTGATCAACGGTATTTCCGTCGGAACCACGACCACCGTCAGCAACCAGTTCGGAGCCGGAAACGAGGAAGAGGCCCATGATTTCTGCGATGCCTCGCTGATCCTGCTTCTTTCTCTTTCTCTCATTCCGGCGCCGCTTTTGTTTCCCGGCATGTCCGACAGCTTTTTCGAATTTTTGGGAGGGACCGGTCCCGTCCTTTCGGAAAGCTACCGGTACTCTTTCTGGATGATCGTCGGCATTCCCCCCATGGCCTTTTCGCTTCTCGGCGATTCCCTCTTCAGAAGTCAGGGGGATACCGTAACACCCTTGAAGGCCATGATCCTCGGAAACGGCATCAACATTCTCCTGGATCCGCTGTTCATTTTCACCTTCGGTTGGGGGATCGCCGGTGCATCCTTCGCAACTGTCCTCGGCAGGTTGGTCTCTTTTGCCTATGTCGTCCACAAGTTGCGTTCGGACAGCGATCTCAGGCCTTCTTTCAGAATTCCCCAAAAGATGTTTTCCCGATGGAGACGAATCATTGCCATCGGCGTTCCCGTCTTCCTTTCGCAGGGAAGCATGGCGATCGGAGCGGCGGCGATGAACAGGATCCTTTCCCGTTACGGAGCCGCTGCCATAGGTGCGTGGATGCTTGGTAACCGTGTGGAAAGCCTTGCCTTTCTCCCTGTTTTCGGGTTGAACGGGGCCCTGATACCCTTTGTGGGCTACAATATCGGCAAGGGAGACTATGACAGGGTGAAATCCGCTCTTGTGACCGCCCTCGTCGGCTCGTCGATCATCATGCTCTCCATAGGAACCATTATCTTTATATGGCCCCACCCGGTGCTCGCCCTTTTCAAGCCCTCCGAGGAAGTGGCGTCGATGGCGACGGCCTCGATCAGGGCTTCCGCAACGGGATATCTCTTTGCAGCGGCTGATATCACCCTGTGGGGGCTTTTCCAGGGAAGCGGCTACCCAGTATACGGAATGATCAGCCAGTTTGCCCGCTCCCTCGCAGTGAGGATCCCATCGGCGCTTGTTTTGGCCGCCTTTTTCGGCCTGAGCGGGGTCTGGTGGAGCCAGCCGCTTTCAACGGCCGCCTCGGGACTTCTGTCGCTCTTTTTCCTTTCCTTCGTCATGACGCGGATACACGGGGAAATCAGGAAAAAAAGGCAACGGGCTGCGGTCAATGACAGGCCGTCGTTGACGAAAGCACCCGGGGATTCTAAACTTGAGTCAACGGACATAACCTGACAGTTCACTAAACCGGATTGGAAGTGAAACTTTTGGATGCGGCCCAATTGCAGAAAAGGCTCCAGGAAAATCTTGAAGGCATGCCCAACAAGGCCCGACGTGTCGTCAGTTACCTTTTGTCCAACATGAGGGAGGCGGCTTTCAAATCCATCGGAGATGTCGCCGAGGAACTGGACGTCTCAAAGGCACAACTCGTAAGGGTCTCCAGAATGCTTGGTTTCGACGGGTACGCCGAACTGAAGGGAGCCCTCCAGGAAGCGATACTGGAGCAGGTCAACCCAGCGGCCATGCTCGCGCGGGTCATGAATAGCAGGCAGGATCTCCCGCAGACCATACACAGGCTTGAGCACGCCAATCTCGACGACACCTGGACGCAGATTACGCCGGAAGGCGTCAGCTCCTTCTGCTCAATGATACGGGATGCACGGATTACCTGCTGCCTCGGGTGGGGAATCTCCTCACTGGTGGCTGAATCCCTCAACATGAGGCTCCGCGTTATGGGAATGCCCTCGGTCCTCCTGAAACGATCCAGCATGAGCATCCAGGAACAGGTGAGGGCTATTGGTGCGGAAGACGTGGTCGTCGTTTGCGAATTGCCGAGCTTTGCCATAGAGGTCACCGAATCGGTCGCCCAGGCATCTGAACAGGGCGCGCGGATCGTTACCATCACCGACAGCCCCGCAGCACCCATCTGCCGTTACGCCGATCTTTCTTTCTTCGTGAGCGCAGCAAGCCCCATGTTCGGCAGCAGCATCATCGGACCGCTTTTTCTGGTCCATGTCCTCTCCTCGGTTCTGGCCGTCAACATGGGTGACAGGACCAGGGAAGCCATGGAAAAACAGGCCGAATTCCTTCACGACGAGCGCATTTTCCATCCCGTTTTCGGGCTCAAGTATACATAGACGAAGTTGTTCCCTGACATGGATCGAAAAAAGGGGAAGGCCCGGGCCTTCC
>JBNGCT010000034.1:0-15032 GCA_049974965.1 Thermovirgaceae bacterium | reverse complement strand
GAAAGGGGAATTCGCTAAACCCCGGAATCCAAAGCGGCAACGGCCCTCCCTGAGATGTTGGTTATCACATCGGGCATGGCCGAAACACCGCCACATGTGCTATTCTCCGAGGCATCGGTCGTTTTATCTTTATCCTTTCCGATCAGAAAGAAGGGGACAGCCCTTGAAGAGTTTCCTGCTGCGTTTAGCGAAGCTTATGTTCGGCCTCATTCTCTTCGGTCTCGGCGTCGTCATGACCATGAAGGCGAACCTGGGTTTTGCCCCCTGGGACGTGTTTCACCAGGGGACGGCCAACGTTTTTGGAATCACCATTGGATCGGCCAGCATCGCCATCGGGCTCGTCATATGTATTGTGGTTGCCCTGGCCGGAGAAAAACTCGGGCTCGGGACAATCCTGAACATGCTCGTCATCGGCCTGGTTGTGGACGCTGCGCTCTTTCTTGGCATCATCCCGGCCATGAACGGCTGGCTGCATGGGATCGCCATGATGACGGCGGGTCTTCTGGTCATCTCCCTGGCTTCCTATTTTTACATCGACTCGGGTTTCGGCGCAGGACCGAGGGACAGCCTCATGGTGGTCCTGGAACGAAAAACGGGACTCCCCGTGGGGGTCTGCCGGGCCATCGTCGAAGGTTCAGCCGTGCTCCTCGGCTGGATGCTCGGAGGGCCCGTCGGACTCGGGACCGTCCTTGCCGCCTTCGGGATCGGCTTTTGCATCCAGCTCGTCTTTTCCTTTCTCCGGTTCGAGACCACCCGTGTCCGGCATGAAACGCTCGAGGCGACGTTTCGTCATTTTCTCCACTGAAGAAGGTTCCCCCAGTCTTGAAATGATGCTGTCATAAACCGTTCGGCGACACAAGACTGCTGCAGCGGAAAAGGGCAAGCCTCCCATTGGGGAGGCTTGAAAAACTCCGGTTTCTGTGACAACTTCCCCGTAGTGCCCCTGCTAAATTCAGTCCTGGAACCAGGCCTCTGTTTTTATCTTTGCAATCAGCTCTTTCGCTTTCGTCAGAGCATCGGAGGCAAGACTATTGGAATAGTCTGTCAGGAATTTTTCAGCCTCATCGCGCCCCCCGATTTTGTACAGGTTCCGGGCCCTTTTTTCTGCCTCCTGCCTCGAGCTCGCAATTTTGCTCTCGAAACCGGACCAGGCTTCATCAATCAGCGGAAAGGCTTCACGATAATGCTGGTGAGCCAGCATCTTGAGTTCAAAGAACGTCCAATAGGCTGAGTCCGTTGAGAAGTGTTCCGTTCCGGTTGAATACTCGGTGGGAAATTCCCGTGTCCCGATGTACCAGGGGAGGAAAACGCCTGTTTTCGGTGTATTCATGGACCACCACATAATGTGTCCTCCTTCGCCGGCCATGTCGGGCCTTGGCTCAGCAACACTGCTGATTTCCGTGTTAAGCCGCGAAATTGTGCGGTGCTGTGTCACCCACGGAGAACCTGTTTCAAGGCTGTACTGGTAATACAGGGTCCCCTCGTAGTTCCACCGCATGATCTCCATCAGGTGCTCCCTGGAAACTTTCGGTAACTTTTCCAGCCTGTTTTCAACGAGCTTGTGCCTGAGCGTGTTGTATTCATCGAAGCACCAGGGGTCGCCATATGCCTTTGCAAAATCGAAGGGGCCTTCGGACGGGTCATACCAGCCCTTTTCCACGGCATGCTTCACGATACCCGGTGAATGAAGAACATGCACATCATCCAGGTTGACGGCTCCGATGCGATACCCGTTCGCCCGCATGGAAGCCTCCTCATCCCCCACGCGCACGGCTATCCATTGCCCGTCCCGGGCGATTTCTATCCACCAGCCTTCTTCTGAGTCTGCGATGGCAAACATCGTTCCGGGATCACCGCTGAGATGCATGGTTTCGCAGAGTTCTCCCATAAGTTCGACGCCTTCTCTCGCTGTTTTGGCTCTCTCAAGGACAAGCTGGGTAAATTCGGTCCAGATCACGCCGCCCTCGATGGTATCCCAGGCAGTTTCCTCGGGAACGCCTTTTGTCCACGACATGTTGTTTGCGACGGTGACCCCCCATTCATTTACCCCGTGGTGTAATCACCAGGGTAGTAGTCCTTGTCGAAAACCCTGGAGGCTATGTAGCGCCAGGTCTCGGCAGGCTGCTTGATACGTCCCCCTGAATAGGTCTCGTAGAAATCACCGGGCGAGTGTTTTTCCCTCCCTACGGCCACAAGGTGTTGGGCCGCGTTCCAGCCCAGTTCCTCGTTGTGGGCCACCAGGACATTACCCGTCGCCGACCTGTCCTTCCCTACAATGATGGTGGTGCAGGCTGACGCTGCCGTAACCCATAACACCAGAGCCACAAAAACCGCGATGACGCACAACCCTTTTCGTGTTCTCATCACGTAACTCCTCCCCTTTTTATCACCCTGTCTTTGCAATGAAACTTCATCTTGCTAAGTTCATATATCCCATTTCCCGGTATTCTGTCAAAAAAGGGCCGTCCCGCGTTGGGGACGGCCCAAAGGAAATCCACTTTAACCTTTTTTTATAACGTTAATTACCGAACTGTCCACTCCCGTTTCCAGACCCCGCGTCGGTGCCTGGACCGGCTTCTCCCGGACCGGAGCTCCCGGCAGCACCATTATGCGCACTGTTTCCGGACATACCCTGGCCGGCGGGGGAACCGGCGCCACTTGCCCCGGCGGTTGCAACAGTCCCGCTTGCGGCCTGTGCCATTTCCGTCAGCATGGTCTCCGTCCGCACCATGTTCCGAGCCATGTTCTGAATCATCAGGGCAAGGCCCGTTCCTGCGTCCTCCCACCGGTCTGTTCTGACCATCTCCGCCGCCCGGGTCATTATCCTGACAATATTTCGAAGAGTGTAACGGCTCCTCAGCAGTTGTGCCTCGGCGGCAGCCGCCGCTTCAGGATTCATCCCCGCCCTGACGGCTGTCATGAGGGCAAATGCCGTGTCCGTGACCGCCTCCTCACCCCTTTGGGACAGCGTTGTACCAAGGACCGTTCCCAGGGCTTTCCCGACAGCTTGAGACTCGAGCTCTTCGTCTTCGTTTCCTGTCGTGCCTTTCATGGCCATCGTCATAAATTGATACCGATGAACAAGCCTTGCAGCCTCGCCTTCGGCAACACCAAGCTCCGTCATCTCCCGGATGCACTCACGAACCATGATCCTCTCCCACAAGGGTTCTTCCGTCTGGGCCAGTGCCTGTCCCGCGGCGGCCGGAAAAAACGCCGCCAGAATCATGACAAGAACAAGTGTTTTCCTCATCTTGAGTATCCCCCTCTTCATTTTCCATTCAGTAAGCGCCGTTTCCCTTGCTACCGAGAAGTGCAAGCCAGCTCGAGCCGTTGCCCCCTGCTGAAGGCGACGACACCCGCTCCTCATAGATGACGTGAATCGCGAGCAGTTCCAGTTCCCTTCGCCAGGAGTTTACCGTTTCCACCGTCCTGCGGACTTTCATCCAATCCACCTGGTCCCTGGAAAGTTCTTCGGCGATCGCCAACTGGTACCACTCAATCATTTCGGCCACCGGGGCCGCGGCTCCAGCTGCGGCTCTTTTGGCGGGTTCGGATGCCTGAACCCACGCCACCGGCGAGGCTACCCTGGAGGCCATCCCGATTCCGGCCTCGTCGGGTCCCCACATGGCACCCAGAAAGATCCCCAGAACCAGACAAATCGCCGGAAGGGCAAAGCCGCCGAAACGACGGTCCCCGCGAAGCCGCAGGGACGGTTTGCCCCTTTTTTGCGGTCTTGAAGGGGGTACCACGAGATCTTTGTTCATCCGTGCCAAAAATTCTTCATAACGCCGGCATTCAGGACATTCACGAAGGTGGTTTTCAAGCCAGGCTTTTTCCATGGGCTTGATTTCCCCGTCGATTCTTGCCGAGAGAAGATCGAAGGCCTTCCCGCATTCGTTTTTCACGCCGAACCACCCTCCTTCCCCTTTTGGGTGAGGACCATGTAGAGCCCTTTCCTCGCCCTTGAGACCCTTTTTGCCAATGCCGACTCCGAGACGTCCTGAACGACAGCGGCTTCCGCATATGAAAGCCCGCCGCAAACAACGAGAAGAAGGGCCTCCCTCTGTTTTTCAGGAATGATCTGAAGCCCCCTTTCAAGATCCACGCGCCAGGCCGCCTGGTCTTCTGGAGAACTGTCGCCTTCCTCGTCAAAATCCTGGACCGCAAGAGGCACCTTCTTGCGGTGACGGCTTCTGACAAGGTTGCCGGCTATTCGAAACAGGTAGGCGCCGAACCTTCCCCTGGGTTCATAACAGGTCGCGCTTTTGGAAAGGAGCAGAAAAGATTCCTGGGCCACATCCTGCGCTTCATGGAAATCACCGAGGCTTCTTTTCGCAAAGGCGAGAATTCTTGGAGCCCAGCGCTGGTAGAGAATTTCCATGGCCTTCTCGTTCCCTTGGGCATACTGGAGCATCAGGTAATCGTCATTCACGAGGGCGCCTCCCCCTTTTTCTATGGGCTCCACAAAGCAAAACGCATGACCGGCCCTTTTTCTGACAGGGCTGAATGGAATTTCTCGTGTTTACTGTTTGCCACAGGCCCATATCAGTAATATAATATTTTATTTTGTTTAGTCGTCGGGGTTGCAACAGGTTCACCCATCGGCCGCATCCGCGTTCAGTCCGTCCGCTGCAGGACCCCGGCAAGGTTGACCTGGAGAAAGGGCGTGCCGGGCATGAAGGTTGTCATGATGTCCCCCCATTTCCCACCGAACTACGATCTGTTCTCCGTCCACCTGAATGATCTCGGCGCGACGGTACTCGGAATCGGCGACATGGCCCGTGGCGCCCTGCCGGAGCGCCTAGGCAGGGCCCTCACCGACTATTACCGCGTCGAGGACATGCACCGTGGGGACCAGCTCGAGGAGGCCCTGCGTTATTTCACGGGCCGCTACGGGCGGATCGACCGCATCGAGTCCCATAACGACCACTGGCTGGACTCCGACGCCGGGATGCGGGCCGCCTTAGATATCCCGGGGCCACGGCCTTCAGATCTGCGGTGCATGCGCCGCAAGTCACTTATGAAGCCACTGTTTGCCGAGGCAAAAATCAGGACACCCCGATGGCATCTCGTGACTTCTCCCGGCGATGCCGAAAGGTGGGTTAAAGAGACGGGGTTCCCCGTCGTCGCCAAGCCCGATGGAGGGGTCGGGGCCGCTGACACCTTCCGGATTTCCCGCGATGAGGAGCTTGCCCGGTTCCTTTCGGAAAAAGCCGATGCGGAGTTCATCATGGAGGAATTCATTGATGGCAGGATTTTCACCTTCGACGGCCTCACCGACGGGCAGGGGCGGATCGTTTTCTGCTCCTCGCTCCAGTACGGCAGTGGCATGATGGAACTGGAAAATGAACAGCTGGATGTGTTTTTTTACACCCTCAGGGAAATACCGGCCGATCTGGAGGCAGCAGGACGCCGGGTCGTGCAGGCCTTCGACATCCGTGAACGGTTTTTCCACATCGAGTTTTTCCGGACAACGGCCGAAGAAGAACTGGTCGCCCTCGAGATCAACGCCCGACCCCCGGGAGGGCCGATCCTGGATATGTACAACCACGCATCAGGAATAGACCTGTACCTTTGGTGGGCACAGGCAGTCACCGGGAAGGGGAGATTGCCGAAGACCCTTTCAAAGCCTTATCATTGCGCGTACCTGGGCCGCCGCTGGGGTCGCCGCTATGTGCACACCCACGGAGAAGTGCTCAACGCCCTGGCCGCCATGATCATCCACCATGCGCCCGTGCCGAAGGTCTTCAGCACCGCCATGGGCGACTGTTACTACCTCCTGCGATCTCAGAGGCTGGAGGATATTCATCTCGCGTCGATGTACCTTTTCGCATCGGCATGAAGTTTTTCGTCAGACCTGAAAGGGTTCCACAATGGTCTCTCCCTTTTCAAGAGACGGGTGCTAGCTTCCTCTTTGATTCTCCCCTTGAGAGACCATTCCGTTGAGATCCCGTGCGTTTTTCACCGCCCTGGCATCCGCGTCATTGTTGAAGTACGCATAGATGTCGAGGCCCCTTTCGAGCAGATCCCCGATGTGTTCCGCCCAACCCGCGAGTTCCTCCCTGCTGTAGTCCCACTGGTACGGACTGTCTCCAAGCCCGTGGAAACGGAAATAGGAGAATTCCGCCGTCACCGGGGCTTCGGCGGGAAGGCCCCTCCGGCTTACTCCCACGAAGGCGACCCGATGTCTGGAAAGGATTCGGGCGGTTTCATCAAGGGAATCCCACCATGACGAGTGGCGAAACTCAACGGCATTGCGTCTGTGGGCCGGTAAAAGCCTGCAGAAATCTTCCAGAAGGGCGGAGTCAAAGACCAGTGAAGGCGGAACCTGCCAGAGGAAACATCCAAGCTGCGGCAAAAGCGCTGTTCGTCGGAAAAACCGCCGGATTTCATCCCCGCAGTTTTTCAGGCGTCGATAATGGGTGATTCGCCGCGATCCTTTCGCGGCGAAGACAAACCGCAAAGGCACCTTTTTTGCCCAGGACCGCAGGAGCTTTTCACCCGGAAGGCGGTAGAAGGACATGTTGATTTCCACCGTGGGGAAATCACCGGAGTAACCGGAGTAATATGAAAGCCATTCCCCGGATTTCAGATCCTTTGGGTAATAGGTCCCTTTCCAGGAATCGTAGGACCACCCGCTGCAACCGATCAGGCACCTTCCACGGGGCCCTTCCCGCGGCCACGGATTTCTGAGGCGTTCTTTCGCCCATCGGTCCGTTTCCGACTCCCTTTTTTTGACGGCTTCGTTCCAGTCCGCCCTGTTGCGCACGCCCTTCGGCACACCCTGTTTGTGGTGCTCTAGCTCCAGGTGGGCGATCTCATGGAGCAAAATGAACCTGAAAAGCTCCGCCGGCATGATTTCACGGTTCCCCCATTGCCGGTAATACGCTTCGGGGTCGAAAGATTCAAGCATCTCCACCCATGCCGTTTCGTCCGAGCTTATGGTAATCCTGGCAAACATGTCGGCTCCAAGGTCCTTTCGGAAAACGAGTTTCACCGACCATGCGCCGGCAAGCTCTTCGAGCCATGCCTTTTCAGATTCTTCGAGGACAAGCTCGTTTGCGCCCATTTCACTGACGCCGTCCTTTCAGCAGTGGCCTTTTGGGGGTTTTCCCTTCCAGCACGGGAGTCTTTCGGAGCCCTGTTTCCCTCAGTCCTCCTGGAGGTTCCCGAAAACGGCGAGCCAGACGCAGGGCGGATCAGAAGAGGTCCAGGCAACCCGGTGGCGGTCATGGGCCCCGATGAGGATCCAGTCCCCGGAAACCAGCCGCACCGTTTCCCCGTTATCGTATTCAAGGAGGGCCTCGCCAGCGAGGAGCAAGACCCATTCGTCCTCGTCCTGATCGTACCATTCCCCTGGCGGGGTCGCATCTCCCATCGAGATTATCCGCTCAATCCGGATGCCGCTGCTTTCGAACAGCACCTCGATAAACTCGCCGGGCCCAAGGTATTCCGGCATCTCGTAGAGGTTCCCTCTGCTTTTCATTTTTCGCTTCGACTCTGGGCTTTCAGAAACTTCCGTCTTCGCTTCGCCTCATAAAGACGAAGGTCTGCAATCCTTATCAGGGCGTCCGCCTCCATGCCGTCCTCCGGGCAGGTGGCGATTCCGGAATCGGCAATGGTTCTGACCTCCTCTTCGCTCCAGGTCCTTCCCGCCATGTCGCTTTCTATTCTCTCCATCAAGACCTGTGCTTCTGACGGCCCCGTTTCCGGCAAAAGGGCGATGAATTCGTCGCCGCCATAGCGGAACAAGGAATCGGAGGCCCTCAGATTCGCCCTCAGGAAGGCCGAGACCTCGATCAGCACCTTGTCTCCTACGGTGTGACCGAAACGGTCATTGATCGTCTTGAAATCGGCGAGGTCGATCATTGCGATTGAGAATCGTGTCCGGTAACGGTTGGCGCGCCCGATCTCCTCCCTGAGTTTTTCATGCAGGCACCGCCGATTCCACTGGCCCGTCAGGGGGTCCTGGAGCGAACGTGCCATGGTCCTGTCCAACAGTTCGTAATGGGCCCAGAGAACACCGAGATGTCTCGCCAGGATCGTAATGCACCTGATGTCTTCTTCCCGGAAAGCCGCCGCCTGGCCGCTTTCAACACAGAGGACCCCGTAGACACGCTCCCCGAAGATGATCGGGGCATCCATTTCGGAAAGGGTCTCCTCGTCGAGACGAACGAAATTTTCCGAGGCCCTGACATCGGGGACATTCACCACCGATCTCGTCCTGATGGCCTGGCCACACAGGCCTCCGCCGCTCTCCCAAAGCTTCCTGCTGCGCTCTTCGAGATAACCGCGGGTTGCGGCCTCGGGGCGGCTCGAAGCCAGGATCCTGGATTTCCCGGTTTTTTCGTCAACGACGGCATTGATTTCGACCAGCGAATACTTTGTCCTTTCCCGGAGCTGGAGGGCAATACGGTTGCAGAGGGCCACAATGTCCGATTCCGAGGCCGCTGAAGTGACAATGTCGTGGAGAGCCTCCATGAGGTCCAGATCCCGCTCAAGCCTACGGAAAAACTCGATGTTGTCGAGCACCACAGCCAAATGGCTGCAGAGGATCGACGCGAGCTGCAGGTCCTCCCTGCGGAAGGCATCCTGGTTATATTCATCGAGGACAAGCACACCCCAGAAGGTCTCTCCGTATTTGACGGGGACGGCCATTTCCGAGCGGGTTTTCTCGTCATCAGGGAAGTAATCGGGATCCTGGGTCACATCGTTGCTCAAAGCGGGCATCCCCGTCCTGAGGACCCTCCCTATGATCCCCTTCTCTCCGGCAAGGAGCTCGTCCAGGACATCCATGGAAAGGGCCTTGCCCCGGGATGCGGCAAGGGACAGAGGGCTGGAAGGAGACTCCCGCAGGAACAGGGAGACCTTGTCATACCCGAGATTGCTGTAGATGGAGCGGACGAATCTCTCAATGATCTGCTGCCTGTCCTTGGAGGAAAAAAGTTCCAGCGAAATATCGAGAAGCGTCCTGTTTTGGGTATTCCTCTCCGAAAGGGTCTGGAGACTCGCAGAAAAACGTTCCCCCATTTTCATGTGACTGATGGAATTCCCCAGAATACGTGCAACGAGCCTGCAAAAAAGGCTGTCAGCCTCGGTGAATCCACCCGGTTTCGCCGATTCCACCGCCACGAGCCCCCAACGCGTTCCTTTCGAAACGACAGGAACGAGCAAGGCTTGCCGTGCCTCGGGCATCCCCTGGTGGTATCCTCTGGCACAGGGGAGTTCCACCATGCGAGGCACTCCCTTGTCGAGGGTCCTCCACAGGAAGCTGCCGCCTTTCGAGAGCTGAAAAACGCCGGGAGGGTGTTTGGAGTATGCAACCGCTTCCAGCCGGTCGAACCTGGCATTCATGAGATGGATGGAAGCCGATGAATGCTGCAACGAGTCCGTGATCAGATCGACGGCAGCCTGACATGTATATGGGATGGACCGGACCTTTTCGATCCTGTTTATGAGATCAAGTAAATCCGCTTCCCGCATTGGCCGTCCTCCAGATCCCCCGAAACGGCAACTTCAATTTCACGCGTTCATTCTAGCATAATATTTTCCCGCCACCGCAACGCAACCCGAAAGACAGGCCCCGTTACGTCGCTGCGCCCTGTCTCCCGGCCTTGCAAACATACAAGCGCCGGTCCGCTGTTTCCATGACGGCCTTCAGCCCGGCCCCGTCTTCCGGGAAAGAGGCGACGCCGTAATCGAGGCCCACGAAGACTGAAGACGGGACACCCTGCAACGCCGTATTCCTGATGCCTTCACTCAGCCGATTGAGGGACCCTTGCGCTTCGTCCCGGCCTGTGGCGGGCATCAGGATGAGAAATTCATCACCGCCATACCTGGCGACGATGTCACAGTCCCGCGAAAATTCTTCAAGGAAGGCTCCGACACCACGAAGAACGGTGTCTCCCATGGCATGGCCCAGCCTGTCATTGATCGCCTTGAAATCGGTGAGGTCGATCATGGCCACCGAGAAGGTTCCCCCGTAACGGGCAAGGCGCTCGGATTCTTCCTTGATCCGGGTGAAAATATACCGGCGGTTCCAGAGCCCTGTCAGCTCGTCCACCAGAGCCTGGGTTTCAAGCCGGCCGATCAGCTCGTGTATCCTCCATATGGCGGCCAGATGAGCCGAGAGTATGCGGTAGACCTCCTCATCCTGGCGCGAAAAAGGCTTTTCGTCTCCCACGGAGAGAACCCCCATGACCCTGCCCCCCTGGACGATGGGTACGTGAAGTTCGGAAAGTATCGATTCAAGGACCGGAACGTAGTCTCCCATCCGGCCGACATCAGGGACGTGGGAAATTTCCCCTTTCGCCGCGACCCTGGCGACGAGACCGCCCCCGTTTTCCTCAAGATAGTTCGATAGCCCTTCAAGCTCGTCTTCCTCGTGCAGGTTTGAAGCAAGGAATTTCATCCTCGGAAGGCCGCTGCCAGGCATTTCCCCCTCAGGCACGAAAACGGCTACCGCCTTGTAGCGCATGCTTTCCGCAAGTGAGTGCACAACCTTTTCTGCCATGGATTTCAGGTCAAAAGCTGTGGCCGCCTCACGGGTCACTTCGTGGAGGAGACGCATCCTTTCATAACCTTCGTCGAGCTGCCTGAGGATCTGCTTGTTTTCCAGCTCCGCCGCCATGTGAAGACCTATCAGGTCCAACAGCTCCAGGTCACTCTGGGAGAAGGCGTTTCTCCTGAAGGCGTCAGCCACGATGAAGCCCAGAAGCCGTTCGCCAAAAGCCACGGGGACGATGATTTCCGACAGAACACGCGGGTCATCGTCATGAAAATGGGGGGCGGCCCCGGCATCATTCGTCAGGTAGGGTTTCCCTGTCTCGATGATGTGGCTGATGATTCCCTGATTCTGTTCCAGAAGGGCCTCCACGAGGTTTGGGTTCAGGGGGCGGGTGGACGCAACGGGCCTGAAAGGGTGCCCTTCGCTTTCCCTGATATGAATCGACACCTCGCCGAGCCGGAATTTTTCGTGTACCGTTTCGATAACGGCGTGGAAAAGATCGTCCAGCGTTGATGCCGTCGACATGCTGTGAAAGAGGCCGAGCACGAGGCGCTGCATGCCCGCCAGGTTCTGCTGCTCCCTGTAACGGATGTCAAGATTCTCGTTCGCCAGCATGTGCCCCAGAACCTCCCCCAGGATCCCTGCCAGAAGTGTCACCAGACGGACCTCCCTGGAGGTGAATTTTCGGTGTCTGCGGGACTCAATATTGAGCACTCCGTGAACCATGCCCTCCCACTCGACGGGGATACACAGTTCCGAGCGCATGCCGGGGATACTGGTAATATAATCGGGGTCTTTTTTCACATCATCGATGCATTCGTGTTCGCCCGAAAGATAGACGCGCCAGCAAACGCCCTTGCCCCGCTGAAGGGAGGTCAAAGCCGTCGGAATACCGCTGTGTCCGCGCAATACAAGCCGGTCCCGCCCGGGCTCATACAGCAGGGCCGCGGCAAGGTCGTATCTTTTCAGGCGGCCGATAAATTCCGTCGCGAGTCCGCAGGCTTCGCCGGGAGTCTGGGCTCGTCCGAGTTCCCTGACATACTCCAGGACCCAAAGGTGTTCCTTCTCGATGCGGCGTCCGGCAAAGCAGACGAAAAGGGCCAGACCTCCGTTCGCGGCAACAAAGGCGGCAAAAACGGCGGGCATGTCGCGGAAGAAGGGAAAATACAGGGGGCCGGCGAGAAAGAAAAGGGCAATATAGACGGCGAGCCCCCTCCTGGATGCCTTGAGGGCGGTGATGAGGGAAAGGATGGTTACGGAACCGGCGAAGAGAGCACTCGTCAGCTGAAAGGAGCCACCAAAAAGCACAGTTCCAAGAAGAAGCAGCCCGAAAGCTCCAGCCCAGACAAAGGTTTCCACCAGCACATCACCTACAGGGGGGTATCAAAAAAAGAATCAGGAAAAGGCGGCTGTATCCGCTTTATGGTATCGACCTGCATGCCATGATATGACAAAACACTGCGACAGGCGAGTATTTTTGCACCATATATGTTTTTTACCATAAAATAAGGCGAAACAATTTTTGACGGGACTTGTTTTTCACGACGACAAAAAGACGGAATCTCGAGGGAAAGGTGACGCCATGACATCGATTACTGTTTTTGGAGCGGGAAGCTGGGGGACGGCACTCGCCGACCACCTTCACCGGGCGGGCCACGACGTGACGCTCTGGTGCCGCAGGGCGGAACAGGCCAGGGTCATCAACCTGACGGGTAAAAACCCCGACTATCTCTCTGACATTGATCTTGCCGCCGGGCTCACGGCCACCTCGGACCTGGCGGAAGCCGCGACCCTGGCCGAGCGTTTCGTCATGGCCGTCCCAACCCAGCAGGTGCGTTCATTCCTTAATGCAGCCCGGAAAGTCCTGCCGCCCGGGTGCCATCTCTGCAACGTGGCGAAGGGAATTGAAATCTCGACGGGTTACCGGATCAGCCAGATCACGGGGACCGTGATGCCCGGGACAAGGTACACCGTTCTTTCCGGACCGAGCCATGCCGAAGAGGTGGCCCGAATGAAACCGACGGCCGTCGTCGCCGCTTCGCGTTTTCCGGAAGAAGCGCGCATCTGGCAGGAAATCTTTACAGCCAGGTACTTCAGGGTTTACACCAGCGAGGACGTCACAGGCGTCGAGACGGGCGGAGCCGTCAAGAACGTCATTGCCGTTGCAGCAGGCATCGCCGCGGCCATGGGGCTTGGAGACAATGCCCTCGCCGCGCTGGTCAGTCGCGGTCTTGCCGAAGTCATGCGGTTCGGGGCAAAAACGGGAGCCCATCCGCTGACACTGGCAGGTCTTGCAGGCATCGGGGATCTCATGGTCACCTGTTACAGTGACCTCTCGCGGAACTACCGTCTTGGCAAGGCCGTCGGCAACGGCATCAGGCCACAGCAGGCCAACGAGGAGCTCGGCCAGGTCGCGGAGGGTTTCTACACCGTGGCCGCCCTTGTACGGCAGGCCCGGAAACTCGGAGTGGAATTACCCATCACCGAGGCGGTATATCAGATCCTCTACGAGGAGAAAGCCCCAAAACAGGTCCTGGACGAGCTCTTTTCCAGGGAGCTTAAATCGGAGGTTTCCCCCGAAATCCTCTGGAACCATGGACAAGGGGAGTGAAACGGCGCAACACTTGTCAGAGGGACCCGGGCCAGCGCCGAAGGGCTTTTGCAACCTTCCGGGATCCGGCGTCAAGAGGGTATTCGCCCAGCGACGACAACGGAACCCAGCGGCATGAACCACCTGCAGGCGATGCGCCCTCCCCGGCCTTACAACAAAGGGCATGAAGGGTCACCCGCCTGCTCATGTATGAGTGGGTGAAAACACCAAGTTCTTCAAAGGCCGTGACCTTCACGCCGCAGATCAACTCGGCGGCGCGGGCTGCAGCCTCCGCGGAGGTTTCACCGCCGCGGAATTCGCCTGCAGGAAAACCCCAAAGGCCTCCCCAGGGGCCTTCGGGCGGTCTGCGGTACAGCAAGACACGCTGCTTTCGAAAGATCACCGCCGCAGCGGCCAAGACCCGGACAACCCTTTTGTCCTTTTCCGTTACGGGCCTCATAGACTGGCTCCCCCGGCTGCGGGCCCGGCATAAGCCTGAAAGGGGACATTCCCGGCAGTCCGGGACCCTGGACCGGCACACGAGCGCGCCCAGTTCCATGACCGCCTGGGTCAGCTCCCCGGGCGGCCCCCCGGCGAGAAGCCTTTTCGCCGCCTCTTCTATTCGCTTTCTCCCGCCTGAAGATTTCGGCGGCTCTTCAATGTCCTCCATCCTGGCATAGACCCTGGCAGCGTTTGCATCCACGGCGGGCTCCGCCTTGCCAAAGGCGATGCACATGACCGCCGCCGACGTGTAGGGGCCTATTCCGGGCAACTTCATCAGATCCTCGCGGCTTTCCGGGAGCTCGCCGCCGTGATGCTCACAGACGAGAACCGCAAGGGAATGAAGATTCCTTGCCCTGGCGTAATACCCTAGCCCTTCCCAGTGCAGCAGGACCTCTTCGAGAGACGCCGCGGCAAGCGAAAAGAAGTCCGGAAACCGCCGCATCCATCTTTGGTAGAACGGAATGACCCTGTCCACCTGGGTCTGCTGCAGCATGATCTCCGAAACCAGGACACCGTAAGGGGACACACTCCCCCTCCACGGAAGGTCCCGCATGTTTTTCCCGTACCAGTCAAGAAGGCGGCCGGCGGCAGTCATGTCCTCAGGACGTCAAGGCTGTCTTTCGTCACCACTGGTGACTTGTGGCAGTGAACGAGTTTCCAGTCCGGGTCGTCATCGGTACCGAAGTTGTGGTACACGCGCGTTTCGTTGTGGCTTTTGTGCACCAGCTTCTCAGGGAGAACGGCACGGACCATGAAGGTGAAGGTCACAATGGCCGTCGTGTCGTACACCTGGACCCTGGGCTGAAGAATCTCGTGCTCGAAAAGATGTTCCGACTCCTCGAGGGGGTCGGGGCTTCCTTCAAGAACCTGGCGGTGAACGCTCAGCTCCCGGATATGAAAGTCCAGTCCGTCAATCCTGGTCGGGCAGATGTACCACTCGAAAAAGGAACAGTCCGCCGCGGTGGTGGCCTGATAGGCCGATACGTCCCCGTCCCAGATGCTCTGGATCTGCCTGTCAAGGAGCTCCAGTATCGTCTTTTCCGTCGCAGCCCTGTTCGGCTTCTCCGTCATGGACGATTCCTCCTTTTGGATGGTAGGGGTATTATATCCCATGACCCTGAGGCATCGATGTTGTTTCACCGTTTTTTATACGCTACAATGTGATTTGCGTTGCAATTTGAAAACATCCGTGAAATTTGTGCCAAGGAGGGAACAACATGGCAAAAGCAGTCGTTGACAAGGATACTTGCGTAGGATGCGAGGCATGTGTCGGAACGTGCCCCGTCTCGGCTATCAGCATGGTTGACGGCAAGGCCGAAGTCGATCCCGACACCTGCGTCGAATGCGGTGCCTGTGTCGCTGTCTGCCCCGTCAACGCGATCTCCCAGTAGGATATTCCCCTGACACGAAGGGCCGGTTCCGCGGAACCGG